>JBEKLY010000115.1:0-21634 GCA_050010015.1 Terriglobia bacterium | reverse complement strand
GAATCCAGATCTCAGGATCAGGCGCTGTTGCATTTCACGGTGCGTGATACCGGCATCGGCATTGCGCCTGAGAAGCAGAAGCTCATCTTCGAAGCTTTCTCCCAGGCCGATGGCTCCACGACCCGCACTTTCGGAGGCACGGGACTGGGGCTGACCATCTCCTTGCGGCTGGTGACGATGATGGGCGGCCGCATGTGGGTGGAGAGTGAATTGGGGAAGGGCAGCCGTTTTCACTTCACGGTCCCGGTGGGGACAGCGAAAGGGGCGCTAGCGATGGAGCCTCGGCAGCAAGTAGACTTAGCGGGGCTGCGGGTGCTGGTGGTAGACGATAATCTGACCAACCGGCGCATTCTGGGAGAGATGCTGCGCCACTGGGAAATGCAGCCGGAGTTGGCGCCCAGCGGAGCGGAGGCCATCACGATGCTTCAGGAGGCGGACCGCCGGGGCGCGGGCTATGCCCTGCTACTGGTGGATGCGCAGATGCCGGACATGGACGGCTTCACCTTCGTCGAACGCCTGCGTCAGCAAACCGACTTGCGCAAGATGACCATCATGATGCTGACTTCCGCCGGGCAAAGGGGCGACGCAGCGCGCTGCCGCGAGTTAGGCATCGGCGTCTATCTGGTCAAACCTATTGTTCAGACGCAACTCTTCGACGCCATACTGGCCGTCTTGGCCGCGAAGGCCCGGGAAGCGAATGCCCCCAGTGTGCGGCCTGAAGGTGTTGAGCCGCAGGGTGGAGTTCGGGACCACAGCTCTGGAGGATATGAGACTCCTCTGATTACTCGTCACTCTTTGCGCGAAGCACGGCGTAACCTGCGCATTCTGCTGGTCGAAGACAATGTCGTCAACCAGGTATTGGCGTCAAGACTCCTGGAGAAACAAGGCCACAGCGTGGTAGTGGCCGGTAACGGCCGCAGCGCGCTTGAGGCTCTGGACAAAGAGAAATACGATTTGATCCTCATGGATGTTTCTATGCCGGAGATGGACGGATTCGAAACCGTAGAGGCGATTCGCGCCCGCGAGGGCGCGACGGGATTCCATACTCCTATCATCGCCTTGACTGCCCACGCCATGAAAGGAGATCGTGAACACTGCGTGGCCGTTGGAATGGATGCCTACATTTCCAAACCCATTCGACCCAACGAGCTTCGCGAGGTGATCAGGACGCTCGCCCCGGTCAGGGTGTGAAACTGGAGGATACGGCGTGTCTCAGGTGAGTGTTTCTCTGAGCGGCCAAGGAAGTACTTTTGTACTATTCGCTTGCTGGGAAGGCTTGGCGAAAATGACGGAGAAGGCTGCGAACCGCAGTTATCTTAAGTCATTAAAGCCTGAACGAGGACCCGCACCTCGCTCGAGCAGTTGACCGATAGCCTGGTATTGCCTGCGGCTGACGCCTTCCTGATTGTTCGTGGTGCCCAGGCGCTCTTGCAACGGAAGTTTCCGTCACGGACGGATATTGGCAAGCGCGGAGCCGCCATTGGACGGAAAGGGAAAAAACATGAGGAGATTTTTTGGGCGGCTGTGGCAGGAAGAGGCAGGCCAGGATTTGACCGAATATGGTTTGCTGCTGGTTCTGCTCGCCTTGTTTGCTATTGCGGCAATGAAACACTTGGGGAGCGCGGTCAACAATGTTTTCTCCGCCGCATCAGCCTCTCTCAGCGTAAGTTAAGTACATGCCGTTGGAAGACCTTAAGGAGGAGACGGCGATGAGTTTCTCTAATTCCGACTCCTGACTTCCGATTCCTGACTCCTGTCATCCAGCGCAAAACTGAACAAATCGCTTCCCACCGCGATCGAGACGTACTGCACGCCATCGACGGCGTAGCTCATGGGTGAGGCGTGCATCCTCTGGCCGGTGTTGAAGTGCCACAAGGGCTTGCCCGAGCGGGCATCAACGGCCTCGAATTCTCCCGCATCGTCGCCAAAGAACACCAGCCCTCCTGCCGTGGTCATCGTTCCGCCCCAGGAATCGCCGTCGCCGACCTGCGGGTAGCGCCACACGGGTTTGCCCGTTGGCACATCAAAAGCCAGCAGAATCTTCTTGGCCGATTCCTTCGGAATGCGCTTGGTCCCGGTGCTGTAATAGGTCTGGCCGGGCTTGTAAGTCTGTTTCTCGGCGCCGGAGAAGTACATTTCGCAGTCTTCGAGAGCTAGAAAATAGAAGAGGCGAGTGGAGGGATTATACGAGGGAGAGAACCAGTTTGTTGCGCCGGTCATCGAGGGGCAGATTCGCGTGCCTTGCGGGGTGGGTTTCAGCCCCGTGAGCAGGGGACGGCCGCTTGCGTCGATGCCCGTGGCCCAGTTCAGCTTCTCAACGAACGGCGTGGCGCTCAGAAACTTTCCGCTCGCGCGATCGAGGATATAGAAAAACCCGTTGCGGTTGGCCTCGACGAGCAGGCGCCGGACCGATCCGTCAACCGGCGCGTCCAGCAACACGGGAGTCTCCGTAGCGTCGTAATCGTAGAGATCATGCGGCGTGAACTGGAAATACCACTTCAGTTTTCCGGTGTCGGCATCAAGGGCCACGACGCAAGCGGTATAGAGGTCGTCGCCCGGCCGCGTATCGCCCACGAAATCAGGGTCGGGATTGCTGGTGCCCCAGTAAACAGTGTTCAACTCCGGATCGTACGTTCCGGGCATCCAGGTTGTACCTCCGCCGTGCAGGTAAGCATCGCCGATCCAACTTTCGGAGCCGGGTTCCCCCGGGGCTGGAACAGTCCAAAAACGCCAGACGAGCTTGCCGGTGAGCGCGTCGTAAGCCGCGAGGAAGCCGCGCACCCCATCGTCGCCGCCTGAAGTCCCTACCAGCACCTTGTCCTTGACCAGCAGCGGCGCGCTGGTAGCGCCATAATTCAAGCGTGTGTCGGCGTATGTAACGTCCCAAATCAAGTGGCCGGATCGTGCGTCGAGACAGAGCAGGTGGGCGTTATCGGTCTCCATGTAAACGCGAGTATGCCAGACTGCGACGCCGCGATTATGATGGGCAGACGCGTCGTCAATCAGCCCTTCGGTCAACGGGCGAGTGTGTTGCCACAACACGCGGCCGGTGCGCGCGTCAAGCGCCAAGGCATCGTTGCCGGAGGTGATGTACATCACTCCGCCCACTACGACAGGCGTCACCTCCATGGAATCCGAGTTGGTGGAGTGGAACACCCATTGGGCGCGCAGGTGCTTGACATTGTCGAGGTTGATCTGGTCCAGCGCGCTGTAGCGCCGCCCCGAGTAATCCCCGTTGTAGGAAGGCCAGTCCTGTCGAGGAGGTGAAACCAGCAGCCGTTCCGGCGCGATATCGGCGTCCATCGAGATGGGATGCCGGCCTGATTGCCCCGCCGAAAACGCCGGGGCGAGGCAGAGCGCCAAAACCAGCAATACCGTGGGCGTCTGTTGAGTCTTGCTGTACATAGAGGTCGAACATTCCGGCACGATCTGAGGCAGCGACATTAGGAATGTAGCCCTCTCCCCAAGGGGCTGAGCGTGTCCTACATCTTTGACTGGACACCGGGGGTAATCGAAATCCCCGAAGGGGATTCATCAAGTAGCCGGGGGCAACGCCCCCGGAATCGAGCCGATTAGGCAACCCCGACCCTGAAAGGGTCGAATCAAGACCCGCTCGTCTCGTCGATCGCGTGGCGTCTGCGCGAGTGGTTATGCGACCCTTTCAGGGTCGGGTTGTTTCCGGATCACCGTTCCGGGGGCGTTGCCCCCGGCTACTAACTGGCGCCCTTTCAGGGCGGCGGCGATTATGCAGCGACCCCCGGTGTCCAGCAAAAGACCTGGGTAACGATCAGCCCCAAGGGAGGGGGCTGTCCTTTCAGTTTAATTACTCTTCACGATTTCCACTTCCCCCAGCGAACCCCGGTCCAAGCCACGCTCATCGATGAGATGAAGCGAAACCGTGGCAGCCTCGGTCGGCACGGGAATCACTGTATCCAAGGAAACCGCCTCCAACGGATCGGCTTTCGCGACGTCGATGGTTTTGAGCGCAACGCCGCCAGCGTCATAGACGCGGGCCACGAGATGCCCGGTGTAGAACACTCCGAAGAAACCGGTAAGCCGCACTCCACCGGAAGCGGGGGTGGCCGCGAGTTCGCGCCCGATCATGCCTGCTTCGGTGGCGTTAACGAACTGCGGCGTCATTCGCGCAGGGAACCATCCGCTCTCGAGCGCCGAGGTCTCGCCCGGCGCTAAGCGCACCAGCGGGCTGTTGAGTTCGGCTTCCATGTAATACGGTGCGTCTTCGAGCTTCGTCCGCGAGATCTCCGGCATGCCCTTGTCGTTGAGCTGCAAGCTGGGACCATCGATGTAAAAGATCACCGAGGCGCGCTCGGGATAGTCGGCACTGGGAAAGTAACGGAATCGTTCCAGCATGGCGAAGCTTGAGAGCCCATCGACTACCGCAACCCAGCCTGCGGTTGAGTCAATGCCGACTTCGCCCTCGAGGTACTTCCAATGCAGGGTGAACAGGTTGTTTCGGACCCCGTATGATGGATGATCGATGGGACCGGCATGAGCATCGAATTTGCGGTTGAACACGCTGGCCGGGTTCGCCGGTGTGAAGGCCCAGAAATCGTGGTTGTAATTCGCGGGATCGCGCGGATCGGCGATGTTGTACTGCGTTACGGATTGCACCGACCACCGGATTTCGTGCCCGGTAATGTTCTTCATGACCGCGCGGAAGCTGATCCTGGGCGAATCGGCGCCGATGCTGATGTCCCGGGAATATTCGAGGCCGGTGCGGTCGTCCGGCGGACCCTGCAAGTGCACCGTGCAAGTTTCGCTCCCGGTTCGAGCCGGAGTGAGCTGATAAATCCCATCGTCTAAAATATCCGAAGCCACAGGCCACTGGTCTTCGCCGGGGCCCTCCGGGAGCGGCCAGATTTTGTCGCCGCCATAATTAAACCATTTCTTTTCCGCCACGGCCTGCGAGGGAGGGAAGTACTTCCCAAGGTAGAGCGGATTAACGAACAGGTAGTCATGATCGCCGAAGGTCACCTGCATCAGCCGCCCGCCGAGCTTCGGAACAATGATCAACGTCACCCAGCGATTGGACATGCGTTCGGCGTCCCAGCCTTTGTAGCGAGTAGGCTCCACGACGCAGGGGGACGAAGCCTGAGCATTTTGCCCCGCAGTTTTGGCGGGGACGGCGGCAAGAATCATAAATACCAGTATGGCGACTTCCGTCCGGAATGGACTTGGCATGTTAAAAGGCCCTCTATACCTGGTGTCGCGTAACACCTAGGGTTTGACCACTCGCAAGTGGATGTGCGCCCTGGTTGAAGGGGTACGGCTTGCCGTACCCTCTTCTTCTTTTGTTGCGCGACCAAGCCAAGAGGGTACGGCAAGCCGTACCCCTTCAACCAGCCAGTGCCGCATTTCCGTCACCGACCGGCAGACGCCCTGATTGGGCGAGTTGGCTTCGGCCGGCCAACCGAGTGTCTGCTGTCTCGAGAAAGATAAGGCACAAAGCCGCGAACGAGGGAGCGTATTCGGTACACCGACGTGGTGGCGGTAATAAAGAGCGTGCCGTAGTCGGACTCACCCCAGGTCAGATTTGCCGGCTGCTCAGGCAGCACGATCGTGCCCAGATGGTGTCCCTCCGCGTCCCAGACCCAGATGCCCAACGGTCCGACGACGTAGAGATTGCCTTCTTTATCCACGCGCATGCCGTCCGGCACTCCCTCGTCCGGGCCGCCCTTCTCGTTACCGAATTGGCGGCCGTTCGCGAGCATTCCGCCCGGAAGGAAATCGTAAACCCGGATATCCAGTCGTTCGCTGTCGTCCACGTAGAGACGCTTGCCGTCGGGCGAGAAAGCCAGGCCATTCGGCTGGGCAAGGTCGCGCGTCAGGAGGCGCACCTCGTCATTGCCGTCCAGGCGATAAACGCCCTGAAAGGGGATCTCTTGCGGTTGTCCCTTGGGGAAGTCCAGGCTTGGATCGGTGAAGTAAATCGCGCCGTCCGGACCAATCACCAGGTCGTTGGGGCTGTTGAAACGCTTGTTCTCATAGCGGTTGGCCAGAATTGTGTAACGCCCGTCCGGCTCGATGCGAATCACGGCGCGGAGCACGCTGGCGCAATCGAGCAGCCGAAGCCGCTGGTCAAAGGTATTGCCGTCCGGGTCGCCGAGAGAGACCACTTCCTCTCGATGCCCATCAAGATAAAGGCGGAAGATTTTGTTGAGAGTCTCGTCGCTCACATAAAGGAATCCGTGCGGATCCCACACCGGACCTTCGGTAAACCCAAAGCTCGTTCCGATGCGAGTCAGCTTTGCCTCGCGGTCAATCAACTTCCAGAACTGCGGCGACTCGGCGCGCAGTTCGAATTTGCGCAGCTTCTGACCTTGAGCCGCACATACGGCAGGTAAGATGAGCAGAAGCATGAATACTCGTTTGATCATGTTGTATCGTCTCATAGATTGCCGCGGAATAACCCGGGATTCCCTCCTTGTTAAGGAGGGGTAGGGGTGGTTGACCGGCGCGCCGAATCTGCCGCCCACCACCCCCGGCCCCTCCTTCCGCTGAGGAGGGGAGTAACTTGCAGCGCGGTCGCTAGCGCCCGCGTCTCCGCGGGTGATTCCCGGACGATGTGGGCGGCGCCTCGACCTGGCGCCCGTAACGCGCGATGAAGCTGACCAAGTCGTCCAGTTCCGCGGAACTGAGCCGCGTCCCGTAGTCGGCCGGCATCAGGGAATGACCGGTGCTTTCCACTTTGGCGATCTGAGATTTCATGAGCAGATGATACTGTCCGTCGATCCCCTGCAATTGCACCGAGAAGTTATCTTCATTGCGTACCAGGCCCGATAACTTCTGCCCATCAATGGTTTCGACGTTGGTCACCCCTTGCGTCGGCTGCAGTTTTTCGTTGGGACGGAGAATCGCAGCGCGGATTTCGTTGAGCGAACGTGACACGGCGAAATCCGAAAGATCAGGTCCGATAAATCCGCCCTTTCCTGCCATCATGTGACAGTCGCTGCACTGTGCTTTTCCGAAAAAGAGTTTTTCGCCGCGCAACGGGTCGCCCTTCACGTTCTCGGCTGAAGCTGTCCCACTCAAGGACCGGAGATATTTCACCATAGCCTCGATCTCATCCTCCGGAAGCGTGGGAAACGAGGGCATCCCCGCCGCCGGAATGCCGCCGCGAATAATTCCGAAAAGCGCCTCGTCTGACTTCTCCTGCACATCGCGAGAATTCGCGATGCCCGGCGCATGCTCGCCGCCGCGTGCATCCAAGCCATGGCACATCGCGCAGTGGGCTTCGTAGCTCTTCCGGCCCGTCGACAGCAGCGCGGAATCCGGGCCGCCAAGCGGCGATGCGGGCCTGTCTGGCTTATCTTGCGCCGGACACATGCACGCCAACGCCAGCCAGAGCGGAAACAGCAACACCCCCAACTCGATTTTGGACGCCAACGGCATAACCGATCAGGGCTCAGGCTTCGAAGATCCTGGGCACCAGTTGCTTGTTATCGATGGGACGCCTTGCGCAGCCTGAATTACGATAAATCATCTTAGCATTCGCCACGTGGAGTGTCCATTTCTGGACACTTAGAGAAATGCTATGTCTGATCGGAGACAAGTGAAGGACCCTGTCTAAGAGCTTGACGAGCGAGCTTCTAGTTGTGCTCATCGCGAGTTCGGATAGATGGTTGACGCGTCAAGAATTGATCGTATGACAAAGCCTGCGAAGAACCGGCCTATGAAGTCCGCCAAAGTCGAAAAAGAATCCACGGGTGGCGCATACGTCCCGACGGTTTCTGTCGGGATGTATGCGCCTTTGGAAGAGGCGCTCCGCGGGGCGAAAGACTATCGGGGAAAGCGCTCGTGCTACACTCAAGAGCACAACTTTTGGGGAAAGGAGAACGCATGCGGAGAGATTCTGCAGAGAAGCCTGAAGCAATGAAGCGACTCCTTTGGTTGCCGGCGTTAATCATCAGCGCGGCCATTGCCGTGGGTCTTGCGGCTTTATGCGTCCCGCGGCTTGCGGCCCAGGCGCCCGCCGCGCAGGCTCGTTTTGTATTTCCGAATACGCCTGCGGCGAGGCAACTCCAGGCCTGGCTGGCGGCCTTCACGAGCGGCGATCGGGCCACGATTCAGTCCTTCGTCCAGAAGGTCATGACGCCGGGCGCGCCGTCGAACTTCGTTGACCAGACAATTGCGATGCGCGGCCAGATGGGCGGTCTCGATTTCCAGAGAGTCGAGGAATCGACTGAGGACCGAATCGTTGCCATCGCGCAAACACGGATCAGCCGGGAGCGTCTGCGGATCACCGTGGAGGTGGATGCCGCAGAGCCGCACCGCATCGCTCAGATCTCTCTCGAACCGGTTTCGCCGCCCGCGAGTACTCCGCCCCCGCCGGAAATGACGCCGGCGCAGGCCGCATTCGCCCGCACGCAGCCGTCCACTCACCAGTTCTTCGCTTGGCTGGCCGCTTTCAACTCGGGTGATCGAGCCCAATACTTGCGTTTCCTTCAGAACAATTTCCCCAACCGGGTGTCGGGTCTGGATCAGGACATGGATTTCCGGGCCAACACCGGCGGGTTCGAGTTCAAGAAGCTCGAGCAGGCTTCGCCCACCAGGGCCGGCGGCTTGGTTCAGGAGCGCGATTCGGATCAATTCGCCCGCTTCACCTTGGAAGTGGAGCCCGTCGTGCCGCATCGCATTGTTTCGCTGGGACTCGCGGCCATCCCTCGCCCCGCGGCATTTCCCATTCCGCGGCTCACCGAGAGCCAGGCCGTCGCCGCAGTCAAAGCGCTGCTCGACAAGGACACAGCGGCCGATCGGTTTTCGGGCGCGGTGCTGGTTGCGAAGAACGGCAGAACGATCTTCAGCGGTGCTTATGGATTGGCGGACCGGGAAAAGAAGATTCCCGACCGGCTCGACACGCGTTTTCGCATCGGATCGATGAATAAGATGTTCACCGCAGTTTCGGTCCTGCAACTGGTCGAAGCCGGCAAGATCAAGTTGACGGACCCGGTCGGAAAATACATCACCGACTACCCCAACCACGAGATTGCCGCCAAGGTCACGATTCATGAACTGTTGACCCACACCGGTGGCACCGGCGATATCTTTGGGCCGGAATTTGATACGCATCGCCTCGAGCTTCGCACGCTCAACGACTACGTAGCATTGTATGGCAAGCGCGGCCCCGAGTTCGCGCCCGGCAGCCGCTGGGCCTACAGCAACTACGGCATGGTGCTGGCCGGTGCGGTGATCGGGCGGGTGACCCACCAGAGTTATTACGATTACGTGCAAGAACACGTTTACAAACCCGCCGGTATGACTTCCAGCGGATCGCTGCCGGAAGATCAGGGGGTTGCCAACCGTTCTGTGGGCTACATGCGGTCGGATTCCGGCGGGTGGAAGCCGAACACCGGCACGCTGCCGTATCGCGGCACCTCGGCCGGCGGCGGCTATTCGACTGTGGGAGACCTGGTGCGATTTGCCACCGCCCTGCTCAGCCACAAGTTGCTGAACGCCACCTATACTGACCTGCTCATCACGGGGAAAGTGGCTACTGGCCGAGGCCCCGGCAAATACGCGTATGGGTTTGAGGATGAGCGGGACAAGAACGGAAACGGCTACGTGGGCCACGGCGGCGGGGCGCCGGGCATGAACGGCGACTTGAGGATCTACCCCAAGTCCGGCTATGTCGTCGCCGTGCTGGCAAACCTGGACCCGCCTGCAGCGCAGAGAATCTCGGAATACGTTGACTCCAGGCTGCCGCAATGATGTTCACGATCTGACCGTTTGTGTTCATGCTCTGATATACTGGAATTCGGAGGGGCCTCTTATGGCCGTAGCCAGAGGTCGGATCGAACACAAACATTTCCGGCTCGATGTCGCCAAGATCAAGCGTGCTCAGCGTTACTTAAAGGCTGGCACGCAGACGGAGACGCTCGAGCGGGCTCTTGACGCTGTGATCGCCGAACACGAACGAAACCGATTGACTCGTGAGGCTAACGAGCGTTTCCTGAAGAGCGGCATTGAGATTATTGATGTTTACCGCAAGCTGGCGGAGTAGATGCAACCGGTCCTGTTCGATTCGTCCGTCTACATCAACGCGCTGAGACTTGGAGACGAAGCCGTTCCCGCCATTCGGTGCATGGCCCCGGAAGCTCCCCTGTGGCTGAGCGCCGTCGTCCTGGAGGAGTTGCACGCCGGCGTGGGAACGCGCGACCGCAAGGTCGTCGAGCGTCTCGAGCATGACTTCGACCGGGCAAGGCGCATCTTGGTGCCTTCGCTCAGTGACTGGGCACAAGCAGGCAGAGTTCTTGCGCTGCTTGGAGCGCAATATGGGTACGAGCACATCGGACTCGGTCGTCTAAGCAATGATGCCCTCATTGCAATGAGCGCTGGCCGTCATGGCATCAAGGTTATTACTACGAATGGACGTGATTTCGCCCGCCTGCGGGAGTTTCGGTCCTTCCAATACGAAGTGGCATCCGTGAGGTCCTCGTGAGTCGTTTGGCCATCTTTGGCGGTACGCCGGAGCGGAGCAGGCCTTTTCCCTCCTGGCCGGTTTTTGACGACAGCGAAGAAGAAGCCCTGCTCGATGTACTGCGCAGCGGCAACTGGTGGCGGTATTCGCACGGCCAGGCGGTGGACGCAACGGCGGCGGAAGCGGGGCAGCCCAGTTCGAAGGTGGCGGAGTTTCAGGCTGCCTTCGCGGAGTTCCAGGGCGCACGCTACGGCATCGCCTGCGCAAACGGCTCAGCGGCGCTCGAGGTGGCTCTGAAGGCGTTGGGCGTCGGGCCCGGGGACGAAGTCATTGTGCCGCCGTATACGTTCATCGCTACGGCTACCGCCGCGCTCAACGTGAACGCCGTTCCCATTTTTGCGGACATCGATTACGAAACCTTCAACCTTGCTCCCCAACGTGTAGAAGAGGCCATCACACCGCGAACCAGAGCCGTGATTCCCGTCCATTTCGCGGGGCAGGCTGCGGATATGGATGCATTTCTGGGTATCGCGCAGCGGCACAACCTGGTGGTTCTCGAGGACGCGGCGCACGGACATGGAGCAACCTGGAAGGGCAGGGGACTGGGCTCGATCGGGCACGCCGGCACTTTCAGTTTTCAAGCTTCGAAGAACATGACTGCCGGAGAGGGCGGCTTGATTATCACGAACGACCGGGACCTTGCTGAACTCTGCGAGTCTTATGTCTGGGGCGGCCGGAAGATCGGCAGGCCGTGGTACGAGCATCACCGGCTGGGCTGGAATTACCGCATGACGGAATTCCAGGGCGCCATCCTCAGCCAGCAACTGAAAAGGCTCGCCGGCCAGAACGCCAGGCGGCGGGAAAATGCCGCCTATCTCGACGCGCAACTTGTGAAGCTGCCGGGAATTCGTCCGCTCCGAATCCAACCGTATGCCACCGGACACTCTCATCACCTTTACATCTTTCGGTTCGACGAGGCCGAATTCGGAGTTTCCCGGGCGGGTTTCCTCGCGGCGCTTCAGGCAGAAGGGATTCCCTGTCTCGCCGGGTACGCGCATCCGCTTTACAAGAATCCCATGTTTCTACGGCACGATTTCTACCCTCGCGGATGCCCGGTCACTTGCGGCCACTACGACCGTGCCATCGATTACGCTTCTTTCGAAGCCCTTTGCCCCAATGCGGAACGCGCCTGCCGGGAAGCGGTCTGGCTTGAGCACCGGCTGCTGCTGGCGGAACGTGAGGATATGGATGACATCGTGCGCGCGGTTGAGAAGGTTCACGAACACCTTCCGGATTTCAAGCTCGCTGCCGCGCCAGCTAAATCGTAACGCCAACCACCCCCTAGCCCCTCCTTATCAAGGAGGGGAGTTGGCCCAGCAATTCCCCTCCTCTCTGAGGAGCGGACCAAGGGGTGGTGAACGAGGGAGAAGTGCTGCATGGTCAATCTAGGAATTGCGGGCATGGGGTACATTGGGCGGGTCCATCTGGAAGCGTCACGAAAAGTCCCGGAAGCTCGCGTAGTGGCGGTGGCCACACTTCAGCCCGGCCCGATTCTCGATTCGTTTCCTGGCGTCAGCATCTACTCGAGCTACAAAGAACTGCTTGACGACGACCGGATCGATGCGGTCGTCATTTGTCTTCCGACCGACCTTCACGAGCGGGTTACAGTCGAGGCCGCCGAGCGTGGCCGCCACATTCTTTGCGAGAAGCCCATGGGGCTTGATGCCGCTTCGGCCGAGCGCATGCTCGGGGCAGCGCAATCGCACGGCTGCATCCTCATGGTCGCGCACATCCTGCGCTTCTGGCCGCAGTACGCGCGCCTCAAGGAACTGATCGATTCCGGCGAGATTGGCTCCATTCGTTCCATCAGCGCGCACCGGCTCTCGAAGTTCCCGGACTGGAGCGAGTGGTTCCGCAATCCCACGCGTAGCGGCGGCGGTCTGCTCGACCTGCAAGTCCACGACGTGGATTTCATCCATTGGATCATGGGGCATCCTCTTAGTGTGCGTACGCTTGGAATCCAATCGCCGGAAGGAAGCTGGGATCACGTTCACACGATGCTGACTTACCCGGGTGCGCAGGCCTCGGTGGAAGCGAGCCTCTTGATGCCGGAATCCTGGCCATTCTCCACCCGGATTCTGGTAACGGGGACCCAAGGCGCGATCGAATACACGTTTCGCGTGGGCGCCAACATCCAGGAGCGCGAACAAGCCTCACACTTCTTCCGCTTGTATAAGAGCGACGGTCAAGTCTGCGAACCAGCGGTTTCAGCGGAGGATATGTTCGCCGCCCAGCTTCGCTACTTCGTAAGCTGCGTCGCCGAGCGACGGCCGCCGCTCCTTTGCTCTCCCGAAGAGACCTGCCAGGTTATGCGGGTGATGACCGCGTCGCGACAATCGGCGGAGAGCGGTCGGGTTGTTGAGCTTGGCAATCCGGCGTAGCGCTGACCTTTAGGTCAGCACGATTCGAGAGCAGTCGCCCATGCCGCTTGCGTTACCCGGAAACCATGAAAAAACCGATTGTAGGGGGACGGCTTTCCGTCCCCCCTGGCTGGATCGATCTTCGTGCACCATCCGGGGTAGGGCAAGCCCTACCCCTACATGGTTTCAAAGGAGGGACTGCCATCCTAACGGTCGGCGCGACGAGGCAGTGGCCAAAATCGACCATCGAAGTGGTGGATTACGGCCAGGGAGGCCAGGCTAGGCAGGGCCAAAGAACACAATAGCTTATGTAAATTCAACGACTTGCAGACGAAACAGATTTTGGAAGCCAATGTGCCTTACTCCTCTGCGGGACAGGAGGAGGTTGCTTATGAGGAGCATGTTTAGCAAGGTCGTAAGGGCTGTGGCTTACTGTGCTGCGGTGAGTTTGCTCGCCGCATCGGTCGTGGCGTTTGCGCAGGATCCGGCCGCTAGCCCTCAATCGAATTCGACGCCCAGCGCGGCGCCGCCCAACCCGCCGAATTCAGAGCCTGGTCCTGGATGGCACAATTTCTCGAATCCACCCCAACAACAGCCGAACGATCCGCAGGCCAACGATCCGCAGGGCAATTACCCGCCATCGAATTACCCTCAGGGGAATTACCCGCCATCGAATTACCCCCAGGGCAACTATCCGCCACCGAACTACTCTCAGGGTAACTATCCACCACCTAACCAACCGCTGCCGGCGACTGTAAATCTTCGCGCAGGCGTGTTCGTGACGGTGCGGATCGATCAGATACTGTCTTCGGATAAGAACCAGCCCGGCGACGGGTTCTCCGCCACGCTGGTGCGGCCCCTGATTGCGGATGGCGTGATCGTCGCGCAGCAAGGCCAATATATCGGTGGCAAGGTTACTGAAACGCAGAAGGCAGGACGCGTCAAGGGCGTTTCGCACTTGGGCGTTCAACTGACGGACTTGACGCTGGTGGATGGACAACAGGTGCCGATCAAGACCGAGTTGTCCAGTTTGAGGGGGCCGACTTCGAACGGTCGTGACGCAGCCGCTATCGCCGGAACCACTCTCATGGGCGCGGCGATTGGCGGGGCAGCCGATCTTGGCCCTGGGGCCGCCATTGGAGCCGGGGCTGGTTTGATCGCTTCTACCGTGGGCGTGCTTTTGACGCGTGGCCGCCCCACCGTGCTCTATCCGGAAACGCTGTTGACGTTCCGGCTTTCGGCGCCGATCACGATCTCCACTGAACACGCGCCGCAGGCCTTCCAGATGGTGGGCCCCGGCGGCTATGCCGGCGGCTATCACCGCGGTTATGCGGGTGGATATAACGGCGGCTACGGGGGCGGCCCCGCTGCTCAGGGTGCGCCGTTACCCGGGTCCGGTTGGAATTGCCTCGGATACGGCTGGCCGGCCCCTCCAGTCGCTAATGCACCGGCGCCGTACTACTCGCCGTACCCTTACGGGTACTGGCCTAGCTTCAATTTCTGGTACGGGCCAGGGTTTTATGGTCGTGGTTTTTACGGACGCGGCTTCTATTATCGCCGATAGGTCGAGACTCGCTGCTGCGGGCGGCCCTTGCTAGTGGCCGCCCCCAGACAGCCGGCGATTCTCAGCCCGAGCGCAGCGAAGGACCACCGCAGCAAGCTCTCCCTCAGCCAGGTTTAGCGTGATTGCCGTAAAGGTCGCTAGCTTGGTGTGTGCCCTGACAGATTGCGGTGGTCCTTCGCTGCGCTCCTCAGTTCCTGGAAACTGCAACTCCTGAGATTCTCCGCTGTGATGAAAAATGACTCCCTTCCTCACCGGGAGGAGGGGCGGGGGTGGTGAGTGGTATCGCCGGCGAATCGCAACCACCCCTTACCCCTCCTTACCAAGGAGGGGAATCGCTTTCATCGCAGGTGCTGAGCCGAAGGATCATGTATTCGTCAGCCACAATGACGGCGTACCGGGGTTTTCCCGCGGCGTGTCAAAGCCCCAGGTGAAGCGCCAGGCCCAGCGCCATGCCCCCGGCAAAGCTCGTGCCCGCAAAGTTCACCATGCCGTTCGTCACGAGTCCGCGCCGCTCGAGTGTAGCGCCCAACAAACTGTCAATTAAATTGCCCGCGACAGCAGCACCCAATGCGATGGCTGGCCCTGCGAACCTGTACGGCCCGCACAATCCTAATCCCAGCCCCAATCCCACGATAACGGCGGAAGCCGCAAATCCGGCTGCCGTTCCGGAAACGGAGACTCCGCCGTTTTCGCCGACGCGAACCGGCTTAAGGGTCGTAAGCAGGTAAGCTCGGTCCGAAAGCCATTGGCCGATTTCGCTCGAGAAGGTGTCGCCCGCTGCCTCTGCCAGCGCGGCTACCAATGCGATAAGGAAGGCAGCTTCGTGATGAGTGGTTACGACCAGAATCGCAAAAAACGCGGCCGCCAATAAGTTGGCCAACGCTTCACGCCAGCTTCGCGCTCCGGCCCTGCGCTCGGCCACGCCACGCGCGATCTTCTTGGCCAGGCCCAAACGCGTGGCGACAGAGCCCAAGACAATAAACGCGAAAAGCAGAATGAAACTCTTGTAGCCATAGCCGAGATAGATCGCCGTGCCCAGCCAAAATCCGCAGATGGCGCCGGAGCCGGATGCGGCCTTCAACGCATAAGCCAGGATTGCAAACGCCAGATTCACGGCAATCGCCACTCCGATGCGACGCCGGAGATAAGGCAAATTGCTGTCCAGCGCAGAGCGCTGCATCAGAAAGGCGCAGAACAGAAAGGCCCCGCCGACGAGCGGCACCGTGATGTTATCGTCCAGCGCCAGGGGAAGACTCTCGAGCACTGCACACAGCAGGGCCGCGGCGGCACATACAATCAGCGCCCAGCCAGGGGCAATTGCCGAAGCGATCCAGCGCGTGAGAATGTATGCGCCGATCGTTCCCGCGGCCACGAAGCCAAGGAAACCAGCCCAGGTCTTGCTCCTATTCCAGGGAAGTGCAGCGGCGAGTTGGCGCCGCCACACCGCGGCTTGCCGGCCGCCGGTGATCGGAAGGTTCACCGCCTCCCCGGCCACAGTCGCCATCCCATCGCCTAGCGCCACGAGGGCCCACGCTGCCGCCGCAACGTGCAGGTGATGCGGGTAAAGTAGGACGAGCACCAGAACAGAAGTCGGGTACAAGATCAGTCCGCCTGTTTTGTCTACAATGTGAGCGGGCGGCGATTGTTTGCTCACGTCAATTTCCAACCAAGGCAGGATCAGGGTGTTAAACAGGATGAGCAGTAAAGCACACCCCGCGGCTTGCTCCCAAGTGAGGCGAGGGAACAGAAATGCGAGCAGCAGAGAGGCCATGAACAACCGCTTCCGTGCGGATACGAGGTGCGGGCGCGGCATCGAATTGTCAGACACCGGCATCGTCAAATCCATGAATTTCCTGCCCACGGCGAGTATAGCAGAATCAGTGTGATTACGAGGTCGTGCGGCAGACATGCCAAAATTGGGCACTACTGCGCCACTCCAGACCCTGAGAGACTGCGAAGAAATTCGCAATGTGTCATCCTGAGCGAAGCGAAGGATCTCTGCAGTTGTTCGTAAAACCTCGAACCATGGGAAACTGCGGAGATCCTTCGCTTCACTCAGGATGACAGGCGGTTGATTTTTCGTCAGCTTCTGATGCCTGAACGTTGGCGCCCGACGCACGCCGTCCTGCTGGACTCAGAACTGTTTCTCGAATACAATCCGCGCCAGAGGTTCTGCCAGGAGGGGATTCGGTGGTGGGAGAGGAAATCCGAGCAAAATCAGGAAGTGCAGTTCTGAGAGTCATCGCCTGGGTATTGGGGATTTCGACTCTGGTCACGCTCTTTTCGATTGCCAGTTGCGCCTTTTTCGATTACCGGGCGCGGAAGAGCCCCGTGACGGTACCGAAAATGGGCCGCTATGAAAGAACTGGCGGTGCAACTCCCCGGGCGACTGTGGACGCCCGTGCGGCGTGTTCTTTAGTGTCCAATGTCGAAGTGGGCGAGGCGCTGGGAACGACGGTTTCCTCGACCAACAAAGGGGCTTTAGTTTGTCAATATACGTCATCAGTGGGTAGGACTCTGAGCATCGAAGTGACACCGCAAGGTGGGTCGTTAGCCCTGCAAATGTCGGCAATGGCCATGAAAGCGGCGACGAAAGGCCAGAGCGCCGTCCGGCGGGTAATTGGAATCGGTGACGAAGCGTACGCCGGCCGCAAGGGCGCCACGATGATGTTCCGTAAAGGGAATACGGTGGTGGACCTGGAAGTGCACACGGATGGAAACAGCTTTCAGGCCGCGACCGTCATCGCCCGGAGAATTGCGACGAGGCTACCATGAAGCTGCTGATCCGATGGGTAGTGAGCAGTCTGTCGTTGTTTGTGGCGGCCTGGCTGGTCCCGGGCATCCATGCCGAGAAGAATAGCTGGACGTTATTCGCGGTCATGGCGGTTATTCTGGGTTTGGTCAACGCGATTGTGAGGCCGCTGCTGAAGCTAATGTCCTGCCCGCTGGTGATTCTCACACTGGGTCTGTTCATTCTGGTAATCAATGGCTTTACGTTGTGGCTGGCTTCCTACATCGCGGTCAACTGGCTCCGGGTGGGTTTCTACGTGCACGGTTTCTGGGCCGCGTTTTGGGGCGCTTTGGTGGTCAGCATCGTCTCGATGGTCCTCAACGCTATTATCAAAGAGGAGACCAAGGCTCAGTGAGAAAAGGTGCCAGGTGTCGAGTGTCAGGGTAGCGGGCTAGTGAAAGCGCTGATCTGAAATGGGCTGTCATTCCGCGTGTACATCGGCTTGTGGCGCACCCGTGTAGAATGAAAGTCGGTGTCATCCTGAGCGAAGCGAAGGATCTGCAGTTCCGGTCCGAGGCGAACTAATGCAGAGTCTTCGCTTCGCTCAGAATGACATTGCATGCTTTACGGGTGCCGCAAGCGGCAAGAGCATCCGCCGTGAAACCAACCAACAACACTTGCAGCGGAGTCGATCATGACATCTCATTCAACAAGACTTTGCGCTATTCTATTAGCTACGGGCGCAATGTTCGTGCTCGGTCCATTTTCTTTAGGAGCGGAAAAGAAGGCGATGTCGCAGACGCAGGCGGAAGCAGCGAAGAAGTTTATCGAAGACGCAGAGGCGAAGCTTCTGAAGGTCAACGTAGACGCCAGCCGCGCAGACTGGGTGAAAGCCACTTACATTACCGAGGACACGGAAACTTTGGCCGCGGAGGCTGACGAGCGCGCCATCAACGCGACGGTGGAATTGGCCAAACAGGCGACGCGCTTTGACAATCTGCAACTGCCTGAAGACGTAGCGCGCAAGCTGAAGTTGCTGAAGCTCTCGCTGACGCTGGCGACGCCGGCGGACCCGAAGGAAAGCGCGGAGCTGACGCAGATCGTATCGTCGCTCGAAGGCGCGTACGGTAAGGGCAAGTGGTGCCCGGTCGGCAAGGAGAAGTGTCTGGACATCGAAGATATTACCCGCATCATGGCCAACAGCCGTGACCCGAAAGAACTGCGTGACGCCTGGGTCGGCTGGCACGCCATTTCGCCTCCCATGCGCAAGGATTTCGCCCGGTATGTTGAACTCTCGAACAAAGGAGCGCGGGAGCTCGGTTTCGCAGACAACGGCGCGATGTGGCGCTCGAAATACGACATGCCCCCGGACGAATTCGCTCAGGAACTCGATCGCCTTTGGGAGCAGGTCCGCCCGTTGTATGTGGCCCTGCATGCCTACGTCCGGAGCAAGCTGCGCGAGAAGTACGGCGACCAAATTGTTCCGGCAAACGGTCCCATTCCCGCGTACCTGCTAGGCAACTTGTGGGCACAGGAGTGGGAGAACATTTATCCGCTGGTGGCGCCGCAAAATGCCGACCCAGGCTACGATCTCACGGAGATTCTGAAGAGACGCAACGCGGACGCCCGGCACATGGTGCGCTACGGGGAGCATTTCTTCACTTCACTGGGTTTTGCACCACTGCCTGAAACTTTCTGGCAACGCTCGCTCTTTCTGAAGCCTCAGGACCGGGACGTCGTCTGCCATGCCAGCGCGTGGGACGTGGATTTTGTGGACGACTTGCGCGTCAAGATGTGCATCGACATCACGGGCGAGTACTTTGGGACCATCCACCACGAGCTAGGCCACAATTTTTATCAGCGCGCTTATAACCGCCAGCCATTCCTTTTCCGGGATAGCGCCAACGACGGGTTCCATGAAGCCGTGGGCGATACCATCGCCCTCTCCGTTACGCCTGCGTACCTGGTCCAAATCGGGCTTCTTGATAAAGCTCCCGACCCCTCGAAAGATAT
The DNA here is from genome assembly GCA_050010015.1 of Terriglobia bacterium. Taxonomy (GTDB): domain Bacteria; phylum Acidobacteriota; class Terriglobia; order UBA7540; family UBA7540; genus CAVROP01. The sequence goes on along the minus strand of JBEKLY010000115.1, from coordinate 2,468 downwards.
CGGCTTCCTGCTTAATAAGGCCCTCGAGAAGATCGCCTTCCTGCCTTTTGGCCTGCTCATCGACCAGTGGCGGTGGAAAGTTTTCTCCGGCCAGATACCGCCGGAGAAGTACAACCAGACATGGTGGGACCTGAAGCTGAAGTATCAGGGTGTGGGTCCTGGGGTCGATCGCAGCGAGGAGGACTTCGATCCTGGCGCCAAGTATCACGTCGCTGCCAACGTTCCTTACATGCGTTATTTTCTTGCCGACATTCTACAATTCCAGTTTCACCGCGCCCTGGCGCGCGAGGCGGGATGCAAGGAACCGCTGCACCGCTGCTCCATCTACGGAAGCAAAGAAGCCGGCAAACGCCTGAATGAGATGCTCGAGATGGGACTGAGCCGCCCCTGGCCCGATGCCCTCGAGGCCATTACCGGCCAGCGGCAAATGGACGCCACCGCCATTCGCGACTACTTCGCACCTCTTGAAAAATGGCTGAATGAGCAGAACCAGGGCAAACCTGTGGGCTGGTAGCTGTGACCCTACAGGTGAGTTACAAAGCGGCGCGCGAAGAAGAGCAGATCCTTCGCTTCGCTCAGGATGACACTTCATTGGGATGCCATGTCATTAGGATGGCATGTCATTCTGAGCGAAGCGAAGAATCTGCATTGGGTTGCGGAGTCGGCGTAGCGTGCTGAGTTCTTTTCGGGTGTCTCCCGCTAAATGAAATTCTTGAGGCGCGGCCAGACTTGTTGCAAGGTCATTTTCGGGCGCCGGCAGAGATACACGGGCAAGTCGGTTTCGTATGGCATGGCGTGTTCGCAAGTGATCGTCGCAGCTTGCTCGACGTCTTCGTACATCGCGTGATAATCTTTCGGGTTTCCACCCACGACAATCAAGACTTCGCCCGGTTTATCTCCCGGCCCCCACATCCAGTAACTATTGTGGCTGCTGATGGCATTTGGCAGGCCGTATTTTTTGCCGAAGAAGTCGATGGCTCCGGCCTCGCCGTAGTTGCTGGCTCCAATCACGCACTCTTGTTTCTCTTCGGGTGACAAGCTGTTGTAAACCTTGGCTACGGTTGCCGCCATGTTTTCCCATCCAAACATGTCGGCATACTGTTGCGGCAGTTTCGCCGCTTTCCCCCTTTCTTCCCTGGGCGCCTTGACTCCCATCCACGCCTGGTATTTGATGAAAGTCTCGACAGGCAAAACGGGGAGAACAAACGGAGCTGTCATCACACCAGTGGCGAGCAGTAGAACGATACTGGCACGCCGGAGCCAGTTCCAGTTATGCCGCTGCACGAAGTCCGCAATGGCCACGGCGCCGCCGGCAAGCAGAAAGAGGAACGCTGGAGCGAGGTAATAGGGTTTGGCCCGGGTGACCAGGAAGAGAGCGAGGATGGAAACGAAGACCCAGCCGAACAGGCGGAAGTGCTTTCCATCCTTGCCGACAAAGAAGAATCCCAAACCTGCCAGCCAGACCGGAAAAGCGAAAAGTCCTATTCCCATGGCGCTTGCGGTCGTGAACTGCAGAGGAGTCTGCGGAAGATTTTTGTACGCGGTGGCATTGTGAATAAACTCGAGCGAGGGAAAGCCATAGTGGATCTCCCAAAGAATGTGCGGGAGAAAGATGAGGAACGCGATCACTCCTCCAATCCACACCCACTTGCTGAGGAGTTGCCGGCGCGCCGGCGTCAAGAGTAGACCAATCACTATCCCCAGCCCCAGGAAACCCATCGAATACTTGTTCATCAGGCCAACGCCTGCTACCAGCCCAAATAGGAGCCAGAGTTTGGGATTGTCTTGCTTCAGGATTCGAATGACGAGGTAGCCTGCCAGCGCCCAAAAGACCTGGTCAAAGCAATTCATGGAGAAGTAATTGTCGATGGCAAGATAAACCGGCGCTACTATCACCGCAACGCACGCAAGAACTTGCGCGTATCGCCCGCCTCCCATTTCGCGCGCCATAAGACCGGTGAGCAAAACAAGCAGTCCTCCGCAGAGCGCCGGAAAGAAGCGCAACGCAAAGAGCGAATCGCCGAGTAGTTGGCGCGTTATGACGGCCATGAGCGCTACGAAAGGCGGTTGGTCAACGTACCCCCACGCCAGGTGCCGGCCACAAGCCATGTAATAAAGCTCGTCGCGGAAATATCCGTAGCCGCCGTTCGAAAGAAAATGGATGAGCACGGTGAGCAGTGAGAGATAAAGAAGAATCGCCAGATCGCTAAGGAGAAACGGGCGGGGCCCCGCCTTCTGCATCGGAATGCCTCCATTAATCTTTACGCGAAATGAGGAGCGAAAGTTGCGTATGCGATGGGACCCCGGTCATTGGCGGATGCACCCAGGTGGCGTAGGGGCAGGGCTTTGCCCCATAAGCGTTTACTTAAGGATTGCTTTCGGTCTGGGGTTCAGTTATGCTTCGGGTCTATGAGCCAAACGCTGGCGGTCTTTGAGGAGTTGGACGATTGGGAAGTGTTGTGTTCATT
>JBEKLY010000114.1:0-21764 GCA_050010015.1 Terriglobia bacterium | reverse complement strand
ATGTCAGGGGGAATGTCAGGAATGTCGTTGGCCATCGTCGGTTCCTCCTCGCCCCGCTGTGCATGAGACCGACGTTAGCACTTCAGGAACGTGGAGTTAAGCAGCCTTGCCGAAGGGACACCATACATCACGACAAGACTCGTCGTGACGTGTGCGCCACCCGCCGGAGAGCGGGTAGCGGGTAGCGCGGACCGCCGTTTTTGCGGTCCGCGGTTCTTCGTTTGAAAAAGCCGTGGACCACAGAAGCGGTGGTCCGCGCTATCAGCTGTAGCAGCCTCGGTTCTTCGACCGCGCCCTGCACACCGTCAAGGAATACAACGAAAAGGTCGAATATGTTCACCTAAATCCGGTGCGGGCCGGGTTGGCCAGCCGCCCGGAAGATTGGCGATGGTCGAGCTACAACGAGTACGCCGGTATGAGCGCCGTGGAGCAAAAGGAACGTTGCGGTCTGATTGTCGCCCGCGTGAGAATGCCCTCCGATCTGCGCGCACTAATTTGATCGCTCCATCACGGGGCGGAAAAGACGCGGACCATCACAAAAGCGGTGGTCGGCGCTACCCGCTCAAATCACCGAGGAGGTACTCTGCACTCGCCGGTGAAGAATCGGGCTAAGAGCGCATGGTTGGCGCAACCCGCCTGTTCCTTTTTGAACAGAGAGCTGTTTCTTTTTGACCAGACAGCTTATGTCACGACCTGTCAAGCTATCCCGGAACCTGGTTTCAACTAATTCCTAATCTGAAAGGAGGAGGCACCATGGCACAAACGAGGGATGCCAAAGGACGTTGGATGCAGAGTGTTCTGGCCGCAGACACTCTTACAGGCGATAAGGTCGTGAACCGTCAAAAAGAGGATCTCGGAAAAATCGAACATTTGATGATCGACGTGGAGAAGGGCCGAGTTGCTTACGCAGTTCTTTCGTTTGGGGGATTCCTGGGTGTGGGTGACAAATTGTTTGCCATCCCCTGGAGTGCCCTCACGGTAGACACCGGTGAAAAACAGTTCGTCCTGAACGTCGATAAACAATTGCTCGAGCACGCTCCCGGTTTCGACAAGGCTCACTGGCCGGACATGGCTGACCGCGCCTGGGGTACCGAAGTCGCCACCTATTATGGCGCCAAGCCCTATTGGACCTAAAGTCTGGACGACGGCGGGGCATTCTGTATGTATAAGCACCAACGCCGCAGGCAGTCAAAGACCGATTCGGAATCGAGCGGGTAGCGCGGACCGCCGTTTTTGCGGTCCGCGGTTCTTCGTTTGAAAAAGCCGCGGACCACAGAAGCGGTGGTCCGCGCTACCAGGTGTGGCAGCCCCGGTTCTTCGACCGAGCCCTGCGCACCGTCAAGGAATACAACGAGAAGGTCGAGTACATCCACCTTAACCCGGTCAAGGCCGGGTTGGTCAGCCGCCCGGAAGATTGGCGATGGTCGAGCCACAACGAGTACGCCGGCATGAGCGCTGAGGAGCAAAAGAAACGTTGCGGTTTGATCGTGGACCGTGTCAGGATACCGTCCGACCCGCGCGCGCGAATTTGATGGCTCCATCACGGGGCGGAAAAGACGCGGACCACAAAACCGGTGGTCCGCGCTACTCGCTTTATAGCTTTTCTCTCTATGTAATAGTACGTCAGTACCATTGCTGGCCGAACTGGGGCTGATATGATCCTTACCATTCATAGGATCGTACAGCGCAGAATTAATAAAGGGGTGGCCGGACATCGTTCGCGTCCACCCCGTTTCCTATAAGCCGGTAGCGCATCAGAGGTAGCCGTAGTTGGGCTTCCTCTGCGGCTCTTCTAAATCCGGGTGTGTGCATCGGCGGGCAGCAGAACCCGGTCGACGGAAAGGCCGCTGGGGGTCGTGGGTGCACAATTCAGGCTGCCTTGATAGTCATGGACGCTCGACCACGGCCAGTCTTCCGGGCGGCGCGCCAGCCCCGCCCTCACCGGGTTCAGATGAATCGCATGCCAGATCCGGTAAGAACCGCGGAGGAACGCGAACTGCGCGTGCCTCCGCGCTACTCCGTCGAAAATCAGGTCATCCTTGCACTACACGTGTTTGGGACGTAGCCGGCGGCGATTCTTGCCCAGCGCTGATGCCTGGTAGAGCTAATATAGCTAATCCAGTTGTCACGAGAATGGGTAGGGTGGGCTTACGCTGATTCACGCAAGCCCCCTATACATCCGGCGCACGGCTGGCGAACAAAACTCCTGAAATTGGCATCTCAAGCTTACATGGGCCTTCTTGGAACGAGGGGTTCGATTCGCTGCCGCCGAGAGAGATTACGCGGCTCTGCAGCATAAGGGCTCCCATCAGTAAGATTTCAAGGAACAAAGGAGGGGCAAAGATGAACAAGTTGCTTGTGCTCGGTGTTGTGTTCCTGGCGGTTTGTTCCACTGCGTTCGCGATAACTGCCGTCAGGGGTACAGTTGAGAAGATCGACGGCACGGCCAAAACTATAGTGGTGAAGGCGGCGGACGGTACGGAACACACCTTTCATTTCGTGGGGCGCACGGCGGTTCACGGCGGGGAGAAGGCGGGCGCAGCCGCGAAAGAGTCTTTCCGCGGATTGAAGGAAGGTAGTGAGGTGGTTGTACACTACACTGCCAAGGGAACGGAAGAGACCGCGGAGGAAGTTGACCACATTGGCGAAGGCGGACTGAAGACGACAGAGGGGACCATCACTCACTTGGACCGGGGTGCGAAAACTGTTTCCGTCAAGACGGCAGACGGAACGGAGCAGGCCTTCCGCCTGACGGATCATGCCGCAGACGACGCACGCAAAGACATTTCGGAAGGAGCGGAAAAGTCCGGCAAGGTGACCGTTTACTACACTGAACAAGCCGGCCACAAGGTCGCGCACTTTTTCAGCAAGACGCTTTAGCCGGAAAACCGTAATCCGGCCAGGCAACCCTGGACCGATCGCAGGAATCTATCAAGGCGACAGTTTGTCGGCCACATCGGGCGTGCGAACCAGCCAGTTGCCAAAAACAGGTCGGTACTTGATCTCGCAGACGGCCAGGTCGCAATGCGGACTGTCGAGTTCTAAGCCTCCAGGTTCCCTATATGACAACGGCTCCGAAGCCCTTGGCGACGGCAGACAGAATTGAAACTTGCCGGAGATGTGTAGTAGTTCTTTTCCTTCTCCTCGGCATCCTTTCGATTTCGGTACTGGCAAAAATCGGCCCTTGTCTTGTCTCGACTGCCTGCACGCAGCGGTTGTTGCGGCTAACTCGAATCGGGGAGCCGAGCACAGAACAGGCGGGCGACAAGGTAATTGTGGCCCTAGCCGTCGTGAGCAGGCCTCACCTGACCACTCCACCTGCCGCGCCTGCCTACAGCACTCCCGATGCTCTCCTACCTTCATTGACTCGTTTCAGATTCTTCAGCCAGCTTCGCTCACCACCCCGTTTCAACTAACTGTCCAGGGATCGGCAGCTTGCCGATCTCAACCATGTCGCCATGGAAACGCAACGGCGGTATGCGCAGATCGCCACGCAGCTGTATTAATGGGCATCAGCATCTGCGCGTGTAAGCAGTCAAGCCTCCTTGCGATAACCCACGGCATGAAGGCCCGCGCCGCGCTTAAGCGAGCGCCGGCGATGACAGGAACTCAACATCTTTCGGAGCAGGAGGAGAACGAAAATGCTGGCTTCACGACTGGTGGATATGATTGAAGGGCACGCCGAGCAATTGACGCGGCGGGTGGTCCACGAGCTGCGAACCGACCCCCGGACCGCGACTTACCACCAAATCAACCCACACGAGGACTACTCCCGTGTCTTCGCGGTGGTGCACAACTTGGGCATGTGGTTAGACACCAAGTCCGACACGGCAACAGAGGACGCATATCGCAGCCTCGGGCGCAAGCGGTTTCGAGAAGGCATCCCACTCGCCGAAGTGGTCTGCGCGCTAATGCTGACCAAGCAGACCCTACTCAGCTTTATGCGGACGCATGGCTGGATGGACTCGGCGCTGGATATCTGGCAGCAGGTCGAACTGCATACCTTGATTGACCGTTTCTTCGAACGCGCCACTTACTTCACAGTACTCAGCTATGAGGCCGAGGCACGGTTGGGGGGGAAGTTGCAAGCCCCTGCCAATCCTCAGAAGCGGATGTGGACGCTCGGTTGGACGTTGAGAAAGTCCACAAATGCGGCTTGAAATGCCCGTCCACTCGGGAATACAGACTCAGTGAGAGCCTGGGAAAACAAACATCCTGATCATCGAGACAACCGAAAATGTGGATTCCCGCTGTGGCTGAAACACGTGGTTCAGGTCGACTCCTATTGAGCACCCGTTTTGCTCTTACGGCCGGATTTGGCGGCCTTCTGGTAATCGTGGCCCTCGGGGGAATGTACGGCATCCGAGTCCTCCAGAAGATCCGGCGGGACGACAACCAGATTCGACGCCAGTTCCTAGCGAAGGATCATGCGCTCAACGACCTACGATCCCAGCTTCACCTTTCCGGAACTTACGTCCGTGACTATTTGCTGGAGCCCGAAGCCGGTCGCGCAGCGTCATATCGCACAAGCCTTGGGGAAGTGCACCAACAGATGGAATCCGCGTTGGAGTCGTTCGGCCGCCAGCTCGATCCTGACGAGGCTAAACACTACACGGAGCTTTCAACGGAGCTTTCCGATTACTGGCGGATCCTTGGTCCCATCTTCGCATGGGACGCCGCCCAGCGCCGACGACAAGGATACGCTTTCCTTCGGGACGAGGTCTTCCCTCGCCGGGCCGCGGTGCTTGCGATAGCAGGCCGGATCGCGAGCCTCAATGAACTGCAACTGAATGCCGGCAACCATCGGGTGGACTACCTGCTGTCGGAGTTCCAGAGCCTGCTGGCGATGATTCTCGTGGCAACACTTTTACTAGGCTCGGGGATGGCAGCTTTCAGCGCGTGGAAGATTCTGGGATTGGAAGCCCGAGCACACGCTCAGTATCAGGAGGTTGTCGGAGCGCGCCAGCAACTCGCGGAACTCTCCGCCCGGCTTGTGCAGGCGCAGGAAAACGAACGCCGAAAAGTCTCCCGAGAGCTGCACGATGAGGTGGGACAAGCTTTGTCGGCAGTTCTCGTGGAACTGCGCAACTGGTCAACTGATTCGGAAACTCAAGCCGATGGGCAGTCGCGGGGTCACGTCGAAACAGTCAGAGGACTGGTGGAAAACGCAGTACGAGTGGTTCGCAATATGGCCCTGCTTCTTCGACCGTCGATGCTGGATGATCTTGGTCTTGTTCCGGCGCTACGATGGCAAGCACGGGAAGTGTCCAAGCAGACCTCTATGGATGTGAGCGTAGCCGCCGAGCTTGCGTCGGATGACCTTCCCGATGAATACAAGACCTGCATCTACCGTGTAGTTCAGGAAGCGCTGCACAATTGTTCCCGTCACGCTCGAGCTACAAGGGTCGACATCAGAGTTCAACAGGAGCCCGGTCGCCTGTCACTTTTCATCCAGGACGATGGGCAGGGGTTCGATGCAAAGCAGACCAAGGGACTGGGGCTACTCGGAATGGAGGAGCGGGTGACCCGGCTAGCGGGCAAATACCAGATAAATTCTGTGCCGGGAAGCGGAACCATTGTAACGATAGAGCTGCCAGTTAGTAGTAATGGAAAGGAGCCAGCCACTCGTGGACATGAAAAAGATCCGAATCCTGTTAGCGGATGATCACAACATTATGCGCCGAGGTCTGCGGCTGCTGCTCGAGAAACAGGCGGGATTCGAGGTGGTCAGTGAAGCCGCAGATGGTCGGGAGGCGGTGGAGCGGGCGGAGGCAACTAAGCCCGATGTCGCCGTGCTGGATATTGCCATGCCAAATATGAGCGGCATCGAGGCGGCGCAACGAATCACAGCGTTATTACCCCACGCAGGGATTGTAATCTTAAGCATGCATTCTGACGAAGGCTACCTGTTACGAGTTCTCAATGCGGGAGCTAAAGGCTATCTGTTGAAAGACTCCGCTGAAAACGACCTCATTGAAGCAATTAAAGCTGTGAGCCAGGGAAAAGCGTTTTTCAGCCCCGAAATCAGCAAGATCCTTGCGGAAGATTATGTGCGGGAGCTAAAGAAACGTGGAGCCGAAGATAGCTATGAGTTGCTTACCTCGCGGGAGCGAGAGATCCTGCAACTTTTGGCGGAGGGCAAGTCAAACAAGGATATTGCCACGTCACTTAACCTCAGCCTTTACACGGTGGAGACGCACCGCAGAAACCTCCAGGACAAACTCAATCTGCATAGCCTTGCGGAGTTGATCCTGTACGCGGTCCGCAAGGGCATAATTTCTTAGCTTTCCTGGATCAAGTCCGCAATAGTTCTCGTCGCGCTGGACCAGTACAGTGACGCCAGCCTGATCGCACGGACCACATCATTTTCTCGAAGCGGTTGCCTCTTCGGAATCGAGATTCCCAGGGCCCACCCTTACTCAGCCTACCGGCAAAACTCCAAAAGGAGTAATACCAGGCGGATAGTATTCCGAAAGCAGAAAGCTGGTAGCTGGTCCGAGGATGCCGTGAACGGTGTTAGCAATACCACTCCAATCAGAGCCCCACGTCCGCGCCAGGCTCCCCACGGATGTGGGAAAAGTTTCACGGCCGATGCGGGCTTCGCAACAGCCCACTACCAATCGCGCTGGACTGGACGTACCTGGGTTCCCCTCCGAAATTGGCTTCCAGGTGGTATGGTTTGAACCTTTCCCTTGCATTAAGGTTGAGATTCAGCCCCGTTCTAGTCGGTCTGAATGCGAATCAGGTTCAGCCGACAAAACGAACGATGCGTCCTAAAGGAGGGACCGAAGAAATGAACAAAGATGTGTTGAGCAAATCAATACTGGCGGCAGCGGGGATGCTGGTTGTGGTCAGTATGGCATTCGCGAAGTTCCCACTCCTCGACTTGGGCCACTCTTCAAAAAAGTCAGGCAACATCGACATTATGCAAACAGCGCGAATTCCCGGCGGGCCAACTTTGCAGTCAGGCAAATACAAGGTGGTTCTGAACAACAGTTCCACGGCGCCTGAAATAGGTTTCTATCAGAACGATAAACTTGTTGCCCGAGTGCCCGCAAAGCTGGTCGACCTGGGTAAGAAGATCAGCGAAACCGAAATCACCTACGACACCCGGGGCGCCAACAGCTAGGTGATAAGGGAGATGGATCTTAGTGGCTGGAGGGAGAAGGTCTTGTTCGGGCAAAACAAGCGTGATACTCGCTCAACGAAGTAAGTGACGGGTTCACTACATCGATAGAAAGAGGCGGCTCGTGGACCTGTTTGCTCTGCGGGACATAGCCTTGGAAATGGATAAAACCTATGAACAAAACGAACGGTGAAGGTTATAGGCGGATGCTCGAAACAACGCGATGGGAGCTCCTGTCAAGTCACCGCGATACTGAGGGCATCGCGGTCGAGAGAGTCCCCGATTCGATGGACGAGTTCAGTTTGGAGGTTCAACGGAGCATGGCAGTCGATGCGCTTAACCGCAAGGCAGCCCTCCTTAGGCAGGTGACCGAAGCCCCAGAACGGATCGCACGGGGGAAATATGGCGTTTGTCTTGAGTGTGAGCAGGGCATCTCACCGAAGCGTTTGGCCGCCCTGCCCTGGGCGCCTCTAAGCTTGGAGTGCCAACAGACTGCGGAAGCCACCCTTCGCTCGCAGGCGATAACGAGCATGAGTCTGCGGACGGTGTTGACAGCCTGAGCGACGGGACGATTAACTTGGCCATTTTGAAACGGAATGGCGGGGTGCATCTGTTGCGAGGATAGTTCGCGCACTGACAGGGAAGCGCCGGATGACTCCGGTCACCCCGCCGCCAACCTTTTGAATGCGGGATTTCCCGGGGCAGGGCAGAAATGGCAGTTCTCAGATCAAAGGTCCGTGAGGTTAACGGACGAAGAGGAGAAAACAACTATGCGGGTCAACTTTTTATGCAAAGGTGTCCTGACCGTGGCAATGCTTTGTGTCGCTCTGGCGGCGCTGCCGGCATTTGCCACGGCGAATCAGCCGGGAGCAGGCACGCTGAAGGCAGGTAAGGGAGCCTTCGCAAGCGATGCGTCTAGCCTCTTGCAGCAAGTCCGGAATGATGCGCATCGGGTCAGGAATGATGCTGATCAGCTCGAAGCGCGCCTGCGCGAGCCGCTCTTGAACGACTGGGAGTCCGATGGCTCCCTACTGGAAAGAATGCGCGCACGAGTTAACGCGATGGACAAACTGCTTTTGCAGCTACGCATGAACCACTCCAAAGCTCTGCCGTGGCAGCAGCAGGCCATTGAGCGCATTGGGCCAAGCGTCGTGAATCTGACCGATACTACAGAGGACGCTATGGCCACGCTGAAAAACAACCAAGAACATATCTATGCCTCAAACCTTGGAGGCCTGGCCGACCACATGTACGAGGAAGCGAAGGTGATTGACCAGGCGATCGGAGATCTTGAAAAAAGCACAAATGCAGGCCATGGAGGGTAAGGGATCAAGCAGAATGCGGGACCCAAGCACAGCTCTTAGTCGGCCGAGGTTCCTGGGGCGGTGACCCTGTCAGACCGGAGACACAGTGCGTGGCCCCACGTATAAACTGAAGTTTCTCGCCATCAATTCATGCGGAAGGCAAGGTACTTCATTGTTCCTTCTCGCTCGATTTGCAGGACTACAGGGTCGTTGAATTTGATGTTCTCCAGCGATGAGCGTAAATAATCCAGGCTGATGACCGGCGTTCCGTTCAAGGCGTGGATAACATCCCCAACGGTGAGCGGGTTATCCACCGCACTCGTACCTACTGTTTTCGCCGCGACGATGACCCCCGAAGATTCCCTGAGCTCCGGAAGCATAGGAGTGATTGTCTTGTCGATTTGAATCCCGAGGATCCCCAACTTCCCGACCAGATTCTTCTCGCGGTCAACCAGATCCACCAGACGGTCAGCGGTGTGTTGATGTTCAACCACGGGGATTTGCAGGTCAAGCTTCTCGAGGCCTCGAAGAATCGTGACTTTTGTGCTCGTTCCGGCACGCAGCATGTAGGCGCGAAGGCTAAACGATGGCAGGTCATCCACCGGCCCGTCGTCAACACTGATGATGATGTCCTGCATCCTGAGACCAGCAGCTTTCGCGGGACTTCCGGGTAGTACGTCCGACACAATCACGCCGTGATCACGCGCCAGGCCTAATCCTGCGGCCATGCTTGGGGTAATGGATTGGACACTGACGCCGATCTCGCCGCGATGCACGTGACCGTACTTGCGCAGTTGCGGGTAGGCGACGGCCACGATCCCACTTGGAATGGCGAACCCCAGGCCCTCATTACCGCCCGACTGGGAAAGGATGAACGTGTTGATGCCCACCAGCTCACCGTCAACATCCACCAGTGGCCCGCCGCTATTCCCAGGGTTGATGGGCGCATCGGTTTGGATGTAGACCATGGGGTTATCGGGATCGGGCTGGCGGGCGATGGCACTGACGACTCCCATCGTCACGGAATTCCGCAAGCCTCCCGGACTCCCGAACGCAAACACGAGCTCGCCTTGGCGAAGCAGGCTGTAATCTCCGATGGGCAACGCAGGCAACCCCTTCGCGTCAACCTTGAGTACAGCGAGATCGGTTTCCCTGGAAAGCCCGAGGGTGCGGGCCTCGAAGGTGTGGCCTCTGGAGCGAAGAATTGAATTTACGGGTGAGCTTTCCGAGGGCGGGAGAGGAATGACCACCTCAATGTGCTGCGCTCCCCTCACCACGTGAGCGCTGGTGATGATATACCCGTCCGGATCGATGATGACCCCGGAAGCCACGCTGCGCTGCGCCCCAACCTCAAGACTTGCCTCATTTCCTTCCCCTACAGGACCGAACCCCGTCACAATCACTTGCACAACACTGGGGGCCACCCGCTTGACGATTGCTTCAATAGAACCGTTGAGCTGATGCAAAGGATTGGCAGCCTGACCCTGTTGAATGGTCTGTCCTTGCAACCTCGGCGCCCAAACTGAGCAGAGTATGAGCAGAAAGCCGGAAACCATACAATGTTTTGTCAGTTCAGATTCCCTAAACCGAATTGGGTCTCCCATTTTGATCCTCCTCCTCACCAAACCGAACACCGCGCCAGGTGCGAGGTCACAAGCTTTCTGGCGTTGGAACAAATGCCGCGCCGGCCTGCAGCGTGTCCCAGCCGAGGGACGGCCTCTCAGGTCGAGTGAATTAGTCAGTCCACCATTGCCGTTTCCTGCGGTGGGAGGTCTCTGAGCTTTTGTCTTTTCGCCAGTTCTTCGTCGGTGAGTTTTGCATCGTAGATGGACCGAGATTCGATTGTCCGCGCAATGAGGGTTGCGATGCCGACGATAAGCAATAGCGGCAAAATAAATGAGCGGTCCCGGCCGGTTAACTCTATCATCAGGACCACCGTCGAGATGGGGCCCTGCGTAGTTGCAGCCAGTACTGCCCCAGCCCCGAGCAGCGAAAATAGTCCGAGGGGTGCCCCGGGCCAGAACGTAGACCAGGCATAGCCCAAGACGCCGCCCAGCATGGCGCCCGTGGTCAGGGAGGGCGTAAACAAGCCACCCGGAGCTCCGCTTCGCATGCAGATTGCAATGGCGGCAGGCTTCATTATCAGGAGGGCCGCCAGCAAGGCGGGCGCCACAGCACTTGTCAACGCTAACTGCGAAATATCCTTGCCGTTACCCAGTAACTGCGGAAATCGGATCGAAACCACTCCCAACACAGTCATCGCAAGGGCTGGAGTTGTCAGCCGCCTCCAGCCCCGCGGCCGATTCCGGTCAGCCCATGTGACCATGCGTACATAGCCAACCGAGGCCACGCCCGCAATCACGCCCGCGACGACGGCCCACACCAGAACCGACGTGGAGCTTGTATACGCAGGAATGATGTAAGTTGGTCTGTTGGGCAGTACCATCCAGGAAACGGCCGTAGCCACCGTGGAAGCAAATAGCGCCGGAAGGACATAGCGAAGAGCCAATTTGCCGCGCATGACTTCCAATGCGAAAAGCGCGCCACCTAGCGGCACCCCATACGCCGATCCTAAACCCGCCCCAGCGCCACACGCCACTAGAAGGCGGCGCTGCTCGTTCGATAAACTGCCATGGTCAGCAAAAATGTTGGCGAATACTGCTCCCGCTTGTTTCGGAGCTCCCTCGCGGCCCAGCGACACTCCCATTCCCACGATGATGATTGAGAGGACGGCACTCCCCAGAGTGCGGAGTCGCGGCATGCGCCCGGCATGGAACCAAATTGCTGCGGTGGTGTCGATCCCATTGCCGCTGGAAAGCTGCCCGAGAATGAGTTGGCCCGCTCCCGTAACTACCCCTGCGCCGAGCAGTACGATGATGTGTCGTGGCGGGCTGGCCTGGCTGGCTACCCGCAAAATATCGGTGCCGGAACCATGCCAAACAAGTCGTTGCACCAGTTCAAGGAACCGGGTCAGGCCTGCCGCGGCCAAACCGGTCGCGACGCCTGTCAGCAGGACCGCCAGCCAGAACCGTGCAGCACCCGGACGTTTAAGCGTTGCCGGTATCAATTCACGGTCGGACATCGGCGGATTGTAAGCCGTCTGCATGGCTACAGCTGCTCCTTAATTTGCGCTCACGCGAGTTATGGCGCGGTTGTGTATAAATCCAACGTGCATTGCTCGTGTGCGGTTCATCGGACCAGTGCGTCGAAGAACCCGCCTTCCTGGCAGACGATGCTCACGTTTCGCCCCTGAGCTAGTGACGCTCCGATCCACCCCACTGTGCGGATTTGGCGTTCAGTTGAAGCTTACCAGGCGACCAGATTTCGATGATGTCACGCTGCAAATGCCACTTCAAGCCCTGACAGTTGCAGTTTAGCACTACTTGGAAGTAGCCTCAGCCCGTGCTCCTCCCAGGTGTCAGTGAGGTTCATCGAAGGCCCCGCCATGCGCCGGGGTGTTCGGACCGAGGTTTTTCTGGAAGATGAAATTATATTGATAGTGCCGCCTGCCCACGAATGGAGCAAACGGGGCTTTATTGATCCCGACGAACTTCTGCTGGAGCGGCTGCTCCTGCGGGAGCGCGGCTCGGGTACGCGCCGCGTCGTGGAAATGGCGCTGCAATCTGATTGATCCCGACGTATGACCAATACTTGCCAAGCCTTTGTAGCGTATTACCCCCGATCGCCGGGCCTCACGCCGAGCTTGCGCAGGAAGGTCATCATTGGGCACCAGTTCGTGAATGCCGACTGGAGCAGATTAAGTCCTACGAAGGCGGTGAAGAAATACCACTTCGGGCTCACCCAGTAGCCCAAGGCTAGAGACGCTAGAACCAAGGTTCCGGCAACCATGCGTAACCATCGATTTATATCCATAGTATTCCCTCCTCAGTGTTCGTAAAATCAGGCAACCGTCAATTTTGGTCATCACAGTGCCGCACTTTCGCGGGCAGCTTTCTTCTCTTCGTTCCGAGCGTTCAGGTAAAAGAGCACCGGCACCGCCAGGCGCGAAAGAAATGTCGATGCCACTTCACCCGCCATCAGCGAAATCGCGAGGCCCTGAAAGATGGGATCAAAGAGGATGACGAAGGCTCCGGCCACCACCGCTGCCGCCGTTAGCAGCATGGGCCGGAAGCGGATGGCGCCGGCGTCGACCACGGCTTCCGCCAGCGGCATCCCCTGTTTGCGGCGCAGCTCGATGAAGTCCACCAGGATGATCGAATTGCGCACAATGATTCCCGCACCAGCGATGAAGCCGATGATCGTGGTCGCCGTCAAGAACGCGCCCATCATGGCGTGCGCAGGGATGATTCCAATAAGTGTGAGCGGGATCGGCGCCATGATCACCAGCGGTATGCGGAAGGATTGAAACCACGCGACCACGATGACGTAAATCAATACGAGAACGACGGCGAAGGCGAATCCCAGGTCACGGAAGACTTCGTAGGTGATCTGCCACTCACCGTCCCACTTCATGCTGACCCGATCGGTGAGGAACGGCAGGTGCGTGGCGTAGCGCTCAATGGAGTAGCCACCCGGGCCGTGAATCTTTTCCAGCGATTTCGAAAGGCTGATGATCGCATACGCGGGGCTCTCCTCGCGTCCCGCAACATCTCCTGAAACGTACACGACGCGCTTAAGATTCTTGTGATAAATCGAGGTCTCGATGACACCGGTCTCAACATGGGTCAATTCGCTGATCGGCACGAGCGCTCCCGAGGCTGATGCCACACGAATTGCGCCTAGTCCGGCGAGGCTGCTGCGGTCGGCCCGAGGGACTTCCAGCACGATGTCGACGTCTTCTTTCTCTTTCGGCTGATGCGCCAGGCCGACAATCGCGCCGCTCACCGCCAGGCGTAAGGTTTGCGCAATCTGGTCGGCGGCAACACCCGCCAGCGCCGCTTTTTCTTTATCCACCACCAAACGATATTGCGGCTCGGAGGCTTCCACGGTCCAATCGACGTCCACCACGCCGGGAGTCTTCTTGAATTCGTCGCGAATCTGCCTGGCGACGTCGATCTGCTGGCTGTAATCAGGCCCATAGACTTCCGCCACAAGCGTCTGATACACCGGCGGGCCGGGCGGAATTTCCGCCACTTTCAGTTTGGCGCCGTATTTTTCCCCGATGGGCTGAATGGCGTCGCGTACGCGCTTGGAGATATCGTGGCTTTGCGCGGAGCGATCGTCTTTGGGAAGCAGGTTCACCTGAATGTCAGCCTCGTTCGCGCCTTGCCGCAAAAAGTAGTGACGCACCAGTCCATTGAAGTTATAAGGACTGGCCGTGCCCGCGTACACCTGGTAATTGACCACCTCCGGTTCCTCGGCCACGCGGCGAGCCACCTCGCGCGCTACCCGCGTGGTCTGCTCCAGCGTCGTCCCTTCCGGCATGTCGATAATCACTTGGAATTCACTCTTGTTGTCGAAGGGAAGCATTTTGACGCGCACAATCTTCAGCAGCGGAAGCGTGAAAACCAGCAGCAAAAGGAGCACCACGCCCACAAGGAACAGGGTGCGCTTGCGAGCATCAAGGAGCAAGGGCATCATCAGCCGCCGGTAAACGCGGGTTGTCCAGCCTTCCTGCGCTTCCGCGTTTTCCCCGTGACCGGCTTTGGCGTTCGCGAGCATCCGCAACGCCGCCCAGGGAGAAATCACGAAGGCAATGAAGAGCGAGAACACCATGGCAAGTGACGCGCCAATGGGAATGGGCCGCATGTAAGGACCCATCAGTCCGCCTACAAACGCCATGGGAAGGATGGCGGCAATGACGGTCCAGGTGGCGAGGGTGGTGGGGTTGCCAACTTCATCCACCGCCTCCACAGCCACGTCCGCCAGCGGGCGGCCCTTGTTCTCTGGGAGGTGAAAGTGCCGGGTGATGTTCTCCACCACCACAATAGCATCGTCCACCAGAATGCCGATGGAGAAGATCAGGGCGAACAGGGTGACACGATTGAGCGTGTAGCCATAGATAAAATAGATGAACAACGTCAACGCCAGGGTGACCGGCACGGCAGCGAGCACCACCATCGACGACCGCCAGCCGAGCGCCAGAGCGATGAGCAGGGTTACGGATAGAGTTGCGAGCAGCAGATGCTTCAACAATTCGTTCGATTTTTCCTGGGCCGTCGCCCCGTAATTACGCGTAACCGCGACCTCAACTCCGGCTGGGATCAAGGTCCCTTTCAGACTCTCCACTTTTTCCATAACGCGTTGGGCAACGGCTACCGCGTTCTGGCCTTTACGCTTGGAAACGGTGAGCGTAACCGCCGGCGATTCTCCCATCGTGCTGGCTGACTTCACCTTGGCGCCGGAACCGTAGCCGAAAAGAACATAGTTGGCGGGCTCCTCGGGACCGTCGCGAATCTCGGCCACGTCGCGCAGATAGACCGGACGGCCGGACGAAACCCCCACCACCACGCGCCCCACATCGTCAGCGTTGCGAAGAAAATCGCCGGTTTCAACGTTGTACTCTTGATTGGCCGCGGCGAACTCTCCGGCTTGCAGGCGCTGGTTGGCCCGGTCGATGGTGCCCGTGATCATGGCTGGCGCAACGCCGTATCCCGCCATGCGCCCGGAATCGAGCAGCACCCGAATCCGCCGGCGCTCGCCGCCGATCACCTTCGTCTCGGAAACATCATCAATGCTCTTGATCTCACGATCAACTTCACTGCCGACTCGGCGCAGCGTGTAGCTGTCGTAACGATTGCTCCAGAAAGTGAGCGCCAGGATGGGAACATCGTCGATCGAGCGAGGCTTGATGATCGGCTTCGAGGCGCCGGGGGGAATCAGGTCGAAGTGCGAATAGAGTTTGTTGTAGAGCTTGATGATGGAGTCTTCCTCTTTTTCACCGACCTTGAAGCGCACGATGGCCATGCCGAGGCCCGGCCGCGTGGTGGAGTAGATGTACTCGACGCCGGGAATTTCCCAGATGAGCTTTTCCATCGGGGTCGTGACGCGCTGCTCCACTTCCTGTGCGGTTGAGCCCGGCATCTCGACGAAAACGTCCATCATGGGCACGACGATTTGCGGTTCTTCCTCGCGGGGCGTCTTGAGCACGGCAAACGCGCCCAGCAGGATCGAAAACACCATGATCAGCGGGGTGAGCTTGGAGTTGATGAAGTAGTGGGCGATGCGCCCGGCAAAGCCGAGCTGGCGCGTGCTCATAGGCCCTCCACGCGCGCGCCGTCACGCAAGCGATCGATTTGGGAGATGGCGATCTTCTCCCCTGCCGCGAGGCCGGAGAGAATCTCCACCCGGTTCCCGAAAGTCTTTCCCGTTTTCACCAACCGGTATTCCACGTTGCCATCCGCGCCCACGACGAAAACTCCCTGTAGCTCGCCGTGGTCAACCACCGCTGAGCCGGGCACCGCCAGGCCTTCGGCTTCGCCAATAGGAAAGCTTGCCTGGCCGTATTCACCGGAGCGGCAATGGCAACCACTGGGGAGGTCAATCTTCACCAGGAACGTGTGGCTTGCCACGTCTGCCGCCGGGACGACCTCGGCGACACGTCCCACGAATCGGCCTTGCCCGGTCGAGACGGAGATGCTGGCGCCGACTTTAGCGTTGGGGAGATACTCCTCCGGCAGGCTCGCTTCCAGGCGATAGCGTGTGGTGTCTTCCACCGTTAGCACCGGGGCGCCAGGCATGACGACTGTTCCCACATCGACGGATTTTGCCGTAACGATTCCGTCAATGGGCGAAATAATGTGGGAGAAGCTGAGGTAGGTTCGCGCCGAATCCTGCTGCGAGCGTGCCTGTTGCTGACGGGCCAGGATCTGCTGCTTCTTGGCTTCGACGGCGCGTTCGTTCGCGAGCGCCGACTGATAGCGCGCCTCGGCTCCATCGAACTCCTGGCGGCTCAGGGAGTTCTTGGCGAGCAACTCCTTGTAGCGGTTAAAAGTTGCCTCCGCAAATTGCCGGTCGGCGGTGGCGGCCTTGAGCGCTTGGTCTACTTCAGCCCCGCCCTGGACGGCTTCATTCACGCCCGCGTCTGCCCCCTGCACCTGCGCTTGGCCGCTGCGATCGTCGAGGACGGCGAGCAATTCCCCGCGCTTGACGTGGTCGCCGGACTGCACGCGGACCTCCGTGACGGTGCCGCCCACCTGCGCCGCCAAAATGGCGGTCGAGGCGGAGCGGATCGAGCCGACGGCATGGTAAAGCTGGGGAGTGGATTCCAGATGCACGGTTTCGGTTTGGACTCCGGTGATCAGCGGCCCGGGTTGTGCCGGCCGCTTTTCATTGGAACTGCAAGCGGTAAATATGTCCGCCGCGACGGCAAGGAGGAGCAAGGAACAGATTCTCTTTCCGAACATGGTCATTTTGTCCTTTGGGCCGGGGAAGATGTCGTCAAGCAACACTGGCCCATGTTGGGCATTGGCGGACTATCCACAATGCGCCCGTGAATCGCCCCCCTCACCCGGCCCTGTCCCGCTAACGCGTGACCGCAGGTGAGTCAGGTGCAAGCTCGCCGGTAGCCAATTCCAACGCCGCGTAGCTGAGGCGATAATCAAACAATGCATTCAAGTAATTCTTTTGGGCGCTTTCGTGCGCGGTTTCGACTTGCAACAGGTCGGTAATGGTTGCCAATCCTGCTTCGTAGCGATTCTGGATGATGCGCAGACTTTCCTCGGCTTCCGATTGCGCCTGGCGTAAAACCTCCACGCGTTGCTGCGCGGTAGTCAGGTTCAGGTAGGCCTCGCGCACCTGAAGTTTGACGGCGGCCGCCATTTGCTCCGCCTGGGCCTTCGCCTGGCTCTGTCGATAGTGGGCGGCCGCCAGGCGAGCCCGGTTCGCTCCGCCATCGAAAACGTTGAAGTTCAAACTGACTCCGGCCGTCCAGTTGTTGCCACCCCGCGTGAGGAACGTCTGGTTATCCTCTTCCCACGAGCCGAAAGCGTTCACCTTCGGCAGGAACTCCGCGTGGGCCATCCGTGATCCGTTAGCTGCACGCTCGACTCCCAGCCCGGCTTCGAGAAGATCGGGCCGGCTCTTAAGGGCATGTTCTTGGCGCTCGGCCAGCGCACCGGCCTCAAAATTGGGTTGCTCGAGCCCTGACTCGATGGTGGTAGCGGCGTCCTCGGATAACCCCATGGCCACGTTAAGTGCGGCGTGAGCAAGGTCCGCGGCATTCTGCGCTTGCAACAAGCCTTCCTGGGCCTCGGCCAGTTGCACCTGCGCACTCAGGAGGTCGGAAGGCACCCCCTGGCCTTCCTCCTGCCTTGACTGAGCGAGATGCAGATCCGACTTCGCTGACTTCACCCTCGCTTCTGCCAGGCGTATCTTCTCTCGTGCCAGGAGTTCATCTGTGTATGCCTTCACAACATTGAAAATAACCTCCTGCCGCGTGCGCTGGCCATTTTCACCCGCCCCTTGTGCGCTCAGTTTTGCATCCTTGATTCGGCGGCCGGTCTGGCCGGCATCGTACAAGGACAGTGCCGCGGCGAACTGAGTGCGGAAAATATCAAGCGGGGGAGGTGTATTCAGAAAATTCAGCCCAAAATCTCCTGCCGTGAATTGCCGCTCGGTAAGCAATCCGCCGAAAACGTAAACGGGGTTGTTGCCACGCGTGAATCCCTCAGAGAAGTCCACCCGTGGCATTCGCGCTGCTCGGGCCTCGGCAATTCCCTCATGTACGGCTTGCGCATAGGCAATCGCGGCTTGCACCGTGGGGGTCTTCTCGAGTGCCATGCGGACAGCCTCTGGGAGGGTCAGTTTCTGTGGCGTTGGTGCAAGTGATTGGGCGCTAGCCAGCAGGGAAGAGCAAATGAGTGCCACGAACGTTCGGGTCAAATTCGTGCGTACCATCACGCTGCCTCAATAAGGTTTCCCGAGCTTTCTTCCGGGAGGATTTCAAAGGTGGTTTCGAGTTTGGCAGTCTTGGCAATCATGGCGCCGACCGCGCAATACTTCGTTTCGGACAAGTGGATGGCCGCTTTTACCGCCTCGGGATCGATGTGACCGCGGAGCCTGTGCTTGATTTCGACGCGGGTGAAATAGGCGGGCGGTTCAGCATTCTGGTCCGCGCGTAACTCGATTTCGTAACCGGTTACCGTCTGCCGTTTCTTCCGGAGAATGCCAATCACGTCGAAGGCTGTGCAGCCTCCCAGAGCCAGCAGCGCAAGTTCGATCGGTTTGGGGCCACTGTGGCCGTCCGCGTCGTCCACGACGAGCGCATGGCCCGTGCCCGATTGCGCCACAAATTGGCGGCCGGTGCCTTCGATGGTAGTTAGTCGTAATTTTCCCTCAATCATGGGTCACCTCAAGATTCAGGATGCTCTGCTCGCAGCAAACCGTTGCGACGGGTGGGAGCCAATCCTCTTGCGGCGTGGCGAGCAGGGTTTCAAGCGCATTTCCCTTACCTCACACGGATAAATGCAATCGGCTGGAAGAGGTAACAAGACAATTTTGGCGAGCATGAAGGCGGGACCTGCCAATCCGCCTTTGGAGGAAATCTGGTCCAGCAGCGGAAAATCGAAAAGGCCAAGCCAGCGTTGAAATCATTGGGGCTATGGTGATGATAGGTAGGGTCGTAACGCCGAATCGCATTCCTACGGGGGAAGTGCGATACTACAAATGAAGAACGATTCCGGGCCGCTGCGTTGGATGGAACCACTGGTGAATACTCAGATCGAACAAGCGCTCAAGAGTTTGCAATCCGGGAATCGCCAGGATGCCGAGCGTGCGCTCGAAACTCTGCAAGGGGTTGTTTACGGATTTGGAATGAAGGTTTGTGGAAGCCACGAGGATGCTCAAGATACAGCCCAGGAAACACTGATCCGCCTGGCGCGACAGCTCGGAGAGTTTCCTGACGCGCGGGCCTTGTCCGTATGGCTTTACAAGGTGGCCAAAACCCAATGCTTGATGAGCCGCCGGAAAAGCAAGTTCGCGCCTGCACAAATGCTTTCCCTGGATGCCTTGATGCCTAAGGATTCTGTCCTGTCACCTGCAGGGACAAAATTATGGCAGATAACGCCGGAAGAGATTGTCCTAAACCAGGAATTGCGCGGAAGGTTGGAAGACGCCGTCTTAGCTCTTCCGAAGCATTACCGCCTGGTTTTGATCCTTCGCGATATGGAACAACTCGATACCCGCGAAGTGGCAGAGGTGATGGGCATATCCGAGGAGACCACGAAGATGCGACTTCACCGGGCGCGGGTCTTTGTTCGCAATGCCCTGGCTGATTATGCCCGACAGCTAAGAGAGAGGAAGAGGAAAAGCCATGCCTGACCGGCGTTGCAAGCACATGTTCGCCATGCTCTCAGACTACCTGAACGCTGAGCTTCCGGTGAAGAATTGCCGTGAGCTGGAACGCCACCTAAAAGGCTGCGAACCCTGCATCGCCTACCTCGAAAGCCTGAAAAACACAGTTGAGGCGTGCCGCCGATATCAAGTGCGAAGCCGTATCCCTTCTCCCTCAAAGAAAGTGCGGGAAGCTTTGTTGTTGGCTCTTCGGTGAGAATTCCTTACACGTGTGTAATCGCGAGCTATTCGGGACCAGCAAGGATATCCAGCTTTCGCCGGCGGTGCCGCTATCTGCACTGCATGACGCGTTGCGGGTGCACCTT
The DNA here is from genome assembly GCA_050010015.1 of Terriglobia bacterium. Taxonomy (GTDB): domain Bacteria; phylum Acidobacteriota; class Terriglobia; order UBA7540; family UBA7540; genus CAVROP01. The sequence continues at coordinate 1,776 of JBEKLY010000114.1, read as the reverse complement.
TCACTTGAGATCTGCAGGTTAACGAACACGTCGCTCGGCATCGTTCGGAAGCGCGGCAAGACTCTTTCAACGTTGCTCTGGTCCGATGGGGATTGGAGCCTGAGGCGTAGGCTGAGTGATACGCCGGCCTCCACAGAAGTGGTGGCGCACCATGCTTTGAGCAAGCAGAACCAGGATGATTACCAAGGCGACAGTAAAGAGTAAATTTCCAATCCCGAACGAGGGTTGCCCTTTTCCACCAAGACCATGCGTATCTGGATAAGTCTTCATCAAAATCCGTCCCTTTTACATGCTCACTTCTCATCATCCCGGCAGCTTAGCCGTCTGATTGAGGCCCATTGATTTAGACGCCAAGAAAGAGGCTAAAGCCGTCACCCCGACTTGGTATTTACCGCACCAACGAGTTGGTATCCCCCCTTGCTCACGACTCGTTTCTAGTCGTCTCGTATTTGCCAACTACTGAAGAAAATTCTTTCGCCGGTCGATTTCCCTGTTTGCTTCACTGGGCGTGATTCATCAGGCTGCGACCTTGGCGTGCCATTTCCATCCTGCGACCGTGACACTGCATGTCGTGACAGCGCTGAGCCGTCCTTCGTGAAGGGAAACGAAATTCAACAAACCAAGGTAATTCTTGAGGTAGTTCATCTGCGAGCGATTTTGAAGTGCAGACCCAGTCCAATCATACGGCCGAAAATCGAGCCCCAGTCCCCAAAAGTCAATTTGCAAGGGCAGGGCCAGGAGTCCCCTTAATAGGACCACGACACCAGCGTTAGGAAACCAGCGAAAACTCGCCCGTCTACTGACACATCCGTGAATTTCCACCGCATCCCTGACTCGCAAGCCTATGATAAGAGGACTCATTTCGTAGATGAGACCGCTACCCAGCCCGTGTAGCGGTCAAATGTCTGTAAGTTATTGATCGGGTAGGCCCGGACGGACTCGCACCGTCGCCCTCTACCGTGTGAAGCGACCTGTGAAGTAAGTCCCGTCAACAACTTACATCATTCTTCAACAATTTAACTCGAAATGAACCGACACTGGGCGACACGATTTGCCTCGAAAACGCCCCACCCAGTGGCACATCTATTGACACACGACTTTTGGGGGGCTTCCCCTGGTCCAGGTTCACTTCGTCGTGCTGCTGTCTCTAAACGATAACCCTCATGCTCTGTTGGGCTCGTCCCTTAGTCCCGCTGCCTCATACGTGGCATGTCTAATTTCTGCGGACACGCTACGGATCGATGCAGAAGAAAACGAAGATCAAGGTAAACCCGGCAGGATTGAGAATTCGATTCAATTTTCAAATCCACGTGCGGCAGGGTCGGTAATTGGCCTTAGGCAAAGCGTTGAACTGCCACTCGCATGCAAACTCCCGAGATACGGGGTTCGGGGCCCCGAAGCGGATAGGGAGAAATACGTAGAACGCGTAGTAACTCATTCTCTTGCCAATCGTGTGTTGCGCGTCTCGGGCATGAAGAAATAGAGAATAGCGAACGCTGCCGACGCCACCCCCGCGAGGAATAGGAAGCCGGCGCTAGAACCCAGGTGGTGAACGATACTACCGGCGATAACCTGGCTCAGAGCCGCGCCGATGCCGACCGCAGTGGTGATGGCCCCCAGCGTGAGATTGAATCGGCCGGTACCGCGTGTCAGGTCGGCGATCACGAGCACGGACACGACGCCAAAGATCCCCGCTCCGATACCGTCCATGACCTGGATGGCCACAAGCAAAACCGTCTTGGTTGTGAGGGTGTAAAGAACACCACGAATGGGCAG
>JBEKLY010000113.1:0-23122 GCA_050010015.1 Terriglobia bacterium | reverse complement strand
CTCTTAGTATCTCGTCAACGCTCATTCCGTCTGCGACCATTCCAACCACGGTCGCGACCGGAATGCGTAGCCCGCGGACACATGGTACGCCACCCATCTGCTCCGGTTTCACAGTTATTCGCTGGAACGCCATATCGCACCGCCCCCAACTATATTATCAGATTCGTTGCGGGCTCATCCCAGTTCATAGCTGGCTCACGGAACACTAATATGCATAGTCATCAGTATGACTGTTCCAGCGTATCTATGAGACAACGCGGCTCACCAATTCGTGATGGACCCGTCGGGGCGATGGAACGTGGGGATCGGTCGTAAGCGCTCCGTAACCTCGGCGGCGAGTTGCAGCGGCTTGGTATCCAACGTGACGCCGAGTCCCGGACGGCGATTGGGCCACATCTTACCGTTGCGAAAGTCGTAGCACTCCGGCAAATGCGGGTAGGAAGCTTTGCCCTCGCCCGTCATCTCCATCAGCACCGGTCCCGAGAAGACCCCACAGGCGTGCACCAATGCGGCTTCCGACAGCGGGCCGGTGAAGTGCGGTATCAGGCCCACGTAATGCGTTTCGCAGAGGGCGAGAATCTTCATATACTCGGTGATGCCACCGACGTTCGGCAAGGTGACTCGGGCATAATCAATGAGTTGCTGCTCAATTAATTGGTTAACATCCCAGCGGCTGCCGAACTGTTCGCCGACCGCGATGGGGACTTTGACGTGGGCGCGCAGTTCCTTATAAACATCAGGATTCTCAGACCGGATCAGATCCTCGGCGAAATAAGGCTCGAGCGGCTCAATCAGGGTGCTGAGCCGCACGGCATCGGGGAAGTCGAGGCGCGTGTGATAATCGAGCGCCCAATCGCCATCTTTTCCAACGCCCTCGCGGATGTCGACGCAGTCCTCATACGTCTTGCGCACCATCTGATGGGAGTTGAACGGTTGGCCCTCCGGCGGGTCGGTGGTGGCATAGCGAAAAGCGCGGAAACCCGCCTCGAGGCAGGCGCGGGCAGTGTCCTTTAGGCTTCCGTGGCTCGGGAAACCCGTCGAATAACACTCCACGTGATCGCGCGCCAGGCCGCCGAGAAGCTCATACACGGGCACGCTAAGAGCTTTTCCTTTGAGGTCCCAGAGGGCAAGGTCAATCGCGCCCAGGGCGTCGAGTTTCTCGCGCCCGGCGGGATAAAAGTAACCGCGGAACATCATCTGCCACAGATGATCGATGCGGAAGGGGTCTTCGCCGATTATCATCGCCGCACACTGCGAGACGGTGTCACGCGAACCGCCTTCGCCGATGCCCGTGATACCCTGGTCTGTCTCAACAGTTACGATGTTGAAACTCTGGTTAAAGTTCATGGGAGGAGGCGCGGCAGCCGCCCCCGCCTTCGAAGCCGCCAGCGCCGCAGCTCCCCCGAAACCAACCGATTGCAAGAAAGAACGCCGTTGCATGTGACCTCCTGTTGTAGCGGTGAGTTTACATCGCCAAGTGGCGGCGTAAAGCCGGCGCCACTTCCCAGCACCAAGTTATTCCCACACGAGGAAGTTTGCAACCGGATGATACGTTCGTGCGAAATTGTGACGGGAAAAAGATCACAGCGACGGTGCTCAATGATCCGTTGCACCGGCCGTTTGACAGGCTTTCTATAGGGACATAGAATGGCGTTTGCGGTGTCCGCCGGCACGAATTCCTCAACTGGACGCAAACTATACCCCGACGGAAACTTTATCCTTTACAGGAGGTGTTTATGGTCAGTATTCCCAAGCACGTGCAGGAGTTTCTTCCCGGCAAGATGGGGTGGGTCGCTACATCCACACCGGATGGGACTCCCAATGTCACTCCGAAGGGGACGCTACGGCAGTTGGACGACCAGCACGTGATGTTTGCCGATCTGTTTTCCCTTAAGACCCGGCAGAACCTGGAGAAAAATCCCAACGTCGCTGTAACCGTAATCGACTCCGCCAGTGCCAAAGGGTACCAGCTCAAAGGGAAGGCCGAGCTGGTCTCGTCCGGGCCGTTGCTCGCGCAATTCGCCTCGCAGTTGAAACAGGCCAACCCTTCGCTGCCACCGCCGAAGTATGTGGTGAAAATTGCGGTCGAGTCCGTTTTCGATCAGTCCGTTGGACCGGATGCGGGCAAACAAATCGCCTGAGCTGCGGATCGGTATGAATTCAAAACTCCCGACTCTTGGCTACGCGCTTTGGTTGATGCCCAGCGGCGAAGTTCGCCAGCGGTTGGCGGGAACAATTCTCGAATTGAGCAGGCAATATGGCACACCGGCCTTTCAGCCTCACGTGACTCTGGCCGGCAGCATCGTGGGTCCGGCAAGGGAGGTTACGTCAAAGATGAAGGACCTGGCCAAGCGAATTCCGCCTTTCACGGTTCGCCTGACCACGGTAGGCGGCCTGGAAGAGTACTTTCGCTGCCTCTTCGTGAGAGTGGAGCAAACTCACCCCATCACGTCGGCAAACGCCGCCGCCCAAGAAATCTTCCGCCTACCGAAGCAGCCCGCTTTCATGCCGCACCTCAGTCTGCTTTACGGCAGCTTGCCATCCAACGAGAAAGAAAGGATCATCGCTGCTTTAGATCACCGCTTCGAACTCGAGTTCAAGGCGACAACTCTGCACCTCTATCTCATCAAGCGCGAGCCCGCAAATTGGCGCCGCGTCGCGACTTGCGGCCTGAGGTTGTAAGGCCTGGGAGAGAAAACCCCTCCGGCCTTTCAGGTTACGGACCAGCACCTGGATGCTGTCATTCTGAGCGAAGCCAAGTCCGATTTCAGGACCCCGATGGGGTCCATCGGACCCCAGAAATCGGGGAATCTCGGCAGTTGCAGACGCTGGCCAGCGCTCATCGGGTAGACTATTTTCCGGTAGGATTGAAAGAAGCCAGAACGGTGGCGAAAACCTTCTTGTACGTCTCGTACTTGTCCTCGACGCTCCAAGCTGTGGCGATAAAGACGATATCGCCACGGCGGAAGGCCATTACACGGTTCAAAATTGCTCCGAGAGAATCGTCGGTGGTCTTCATCAATACGTCCTGAACTTTGCGGCCCTGCAAGTCCAAGTCTTGTCGCGCAGCTATTGTGCCATTGTTGTTCTTTGCGTACTCATCTAGAAAGGAGCTCACCGTTTTGTCGCCCGGCACGCGCATGTACTGGACGTTCACGCCAAGGTCGTCCGCGCCATTGGGATAGAACTCGATCATCGGAACCGGGCTCTCCTTGTCGTGGCTGAGTTGCCCGGGGTCGTAGTCGCTCAAATGCGATTCCCAGCCGGCCGGAACGAGAATTTCCAAACTGAATTTAGGATCGCCGAAGGGCGTGAACTGGTGGCTGCCAAAGCCCTTCGCCAATTCCTCCGCGGAAAAGAGCGACCCGGTGGGGAGCTGATCCTGGGCTGACTGCTGAGGAGAGCCGAAAACGAACGAGCAAGTGAAAACAACTGGCCAGACAAGGGCGGGATTGAGCAATTTGGTTTTCATGAAGTCACTCCTTGCATTCGGCAGCATCCTATCACAAAGTCCGGTGTAGAGGGATACCCGAGTAAAGTGGAACACGTGCACAGGCGGGAAAGAAACGGAAACGTGTCATCCTGAGCGAGGACTTCATGATCCTTCGACTCACCACTTGTCATGAATGCGATTCCCCTCCTTGGTAAGGAGGGGTTAGGGGTGGTTGCCGTTCGCTGACGATAGCACCCACTATCCCTGCCCCTCCTCCCGCTGAGGAGGGGAGTCATTTTCATGACAGCGAAGGATCGCTGCAGTTCATTGTCGAGCGTTAAGATAGCGTAACTGCAGGGATCCTTCGATTCGCTCAGGATGACACCTCCATAGTTTTCACCCTTTCCGAAACCTCTGGGTAAGCCTCGTTTCACATACGGTCACGCCACTCGAAGCCGTTCCACCTCTTGTTCGTCCAAGTCAATTCCCAGGCCTGGAGCGTCCGGAATCTGGAGATAGCCGTCCTGGGCATGCAGTTTCTGGCGCGTAATCTTGTCGCGCAGAGTGGTTTCCTCCTCCGCGACAAACTCCACAATTAAGGCGTTAGGAATCGAATTCAGGAAATGCAGCGCCGCCGTGACGTTGATATACGTCGTGAAGCCATGATTGGCCACAACCAGCCCCCGATCATGCGCCAGGCTGGCGATCTTGAGTGCTTCCGTAAATCCTCCGCAGCGCGTCAGGTCAACTTGCACCACATCGATCTTCCCTTTGTCCATAAGCTCCAGAAACGACAAGCGATTGCTTTCTTCTTCGCCGGCGGCGATTCGAATCGAAGTGGAGTGGGCGAGCTTCGCATAGCCCTCGTAGTCGTCAGGGCGAAGCGGCTCTTCGAGCCAGAAAATGTCGAACTCCTCGAAGGAGCGGGCGCGTTGCTGTGCAGTCTTGGAATCCCACACAAGACCGGCGTCAATCAGCAAATCGGGGCCGTCTCCCAACCCCTTGCGCCCTTGCCTCACCAGGTCCACATCGGTCTTGGCATCGCGGCCCATGGGATCCCATCCGAATTTCACGGCCTGGAAGCCCCGGTCGCGAAAACGCCTGGCCAGGTCGTGCGTGGCTTGGGGCGTATCGCCGAAGAGAGAACTGGCATAGCAGCGCAGCTTTTTGTGGAAGCCACCGCCCAGCAATTTCCACACCGGCAACCCCAGGGCCTTGCCCTTAATATCCCAAAGCGCCATGTCGATCCCACTCATGGCGTGAATGCCCACGCCTCTTCGTCCCCCGTAGATGTTGGCGCGGTACATTTTGTGCCACAGGTACTCCGTCTCAAACGGGTCTTCGCCCAGAACGGCTTCCCTCAACCCGGTGGCAGTGGTGTGGCTGAAGGGGCCTTCGATCGCTCCCTTAACCGCCATCGGGGACGAATCGACCTCTCCGATTCCGATGATCCCGGCGTCTGTCGTCACTTTGACGATGAGCGCATCCTGGCCGCTGTCACACAGCGTTTTCACCTCCGGCTGCCGAAGGTAAAGAGCGTCTACACCTGTTATTTTCATGATGGCAACCTTGTCAGAGACTGAATTTCGACTGCATGTTTACAAGATAACCCAGATTGGCGTACAGTGTCGCGTTGGTTTACCGGCGCCGACAGAGTCTGTGTGAAAACGTCGTCTGGACTGTCATTCCGAGCCCTTCGCTGTCATCCTGAGCGCAGTGAAGGATCTCGCTCTGGGTGCTCAGGGTAAACTCCGCGAGGAATCTCGCTCTCACTGCTTTCAAGGGCAGGGCGAGATTCCTCGTCGCCCGCGGCTCCTCGGAATGCCAGCAAAATGAGATCTCACACAGACTCGACAGCCCATGAAAGGACCTCTTATGAATCCCCTATCGAGACGTGAAATGCTGGCTTCCTTGCTGGTTATGCCCACTGTACTCCATGCTGACGCCGAGTGGACCCCGCTCTTTGACGGCCGCACCCTACATGGTTGGAAAGCGGGCGAGAATAAGAACTCCTTCCGAGTCGTGGACGGGCAAATCGCATCCAGCGGAGCGCGCTCACACCTGTTTTACAACGGTCGCACACGGAATGCGAGCTTCAAGAACTTCGAGCTCAAAGCAGAGGTCATGCCTTCCCAAGGTGCCGAGTCGGGCATCTACTTTCACACCGTCTTCCAAGCCAGCGGTTGGCCTGAGAAAGGGCTCAAGGTCCAGATCAACAACACCTACACGAGCGACGGCGATCACCACGAGCGCAACAAAACCGGGTCTCTTTATGGTGTGCGCAACGTTTACAAGGCATTGGCGAAAGACAATGAATGGTCCGAGTTGCACATTCTGGTCCACGGCAAGCGGGTACAAGTGCAATTGAACGGAACGCCGCTCGTGGATTACCTCGAGCCCGACCCGCCGGTGGTGGATTCCGATCATCCCGGACGGATTCTGGGGAGCGGAACCTTCGCCCTCGAATGCCACGGCCCGGACTCGAAGGTTCTGTTTCGCAATATCCGCGTGAAGACGCTACCCGACACGCTTGTCGCAGACATGGCTGATCCGCCTGAAATGGATCCCGTCTATCGCGACCTGCTGTGGCTGCAAAGTCAAAACATCCCTGCCCTGGACTGCCACATTCATCTGAAGGGAGGGCTGACGCTGGAGGAAGCGCTCGCGAACTCGCGACGAGTCGGCATCCAGTATGGAATTGCCATCAACGGTGGGCTCGGTTTTCCCACCACCAATGACGCGGCTGCTGAGGAATATCTCAAGAGCATGCAGGGCCAACCCTGCTTCGTGGCGCTGCAAGGGGAAGGCCGCGAATGGGTGAAGTTGTTCTCAAGGGAAACGGCAGCCAAATTCGATTACATATTTACAGATGCTATGACCTGGAGCGATGACAGCGGCAAGCGAAGGCGTCTTTGGATCAAGGAGGAAGCCGGAGAGATCACGGACAAGCAGCAGTTCATGGAAATGCTTGTCTCGCGCGCGGTTGGAATCCTCGATCACGAGCCGATCGACATTCACGCCAATCCCACGTTTCTGCCGGATGTCATCGCGGCCGAGTACGAACAACTATGGACTCCCGACCGCATGCAGAGGGTCATCGAGGGCGCGAAAAGGAATGACATAGCCATCGAAATCAGCAATCGCTACCGGCTGCCCAGCCCGGCGTTTATCAAGCTGGGGAAGAAGGCAGGCGTGAAGTTTTCGTTTGGAACCAATAACGGTGACAAAAACCTGGGCCGCGACGAGTATGGTATAGAAATGGTGAAGGAGTGCGGGCTCACCTGGCAGGACATGTTTCTTCCCAAACCTGAAGGCGAAAAGGCGGCGCAACGGAAGGGAATGCCGTAAGTACAGTGACGAGTGACAGGTGACGAGTGACGAGCAAGAAACTCGAGCAGAATACACCCACACGCCGCTCGCGTAGTCGCTCGCTTCTTGCTTCTTACTTCTGCTCGTCACTTGTCACTCGTCACTTCTTCGCCGGTTCCCACAACTCGATGCGATTGCCTTCCGGATCCATGATCCACGCGAAGCGGCCATAATCATAGTCCTCACGATGAGGGTCGACCTCGACTCCTTCTTCGCGGAGCGCCGCCAGCAGCCCATCCAAATCCTCCACAATGAAGTTCATCATGAAGCTGGATTGGCTGGGATTGAAATACTCTGTGTCCTTCCGGAAGATCGCCCAGACGGTCATGCCGGATTTTTGGGATTCATCGGCGTACCGCCAATTGAAGGCAACTGCCTCTTGGCCCTGTTTCTCTAAGCCTAGATGCTTCTCATACCACTTGTATAGTTCCTCGGGGTTTTCAGCTTTAAAGAACAGTCCTCCTAGACCCGTAACTTTTTTCATAATGCTCTCCTTTGAGGAAGCAACTAAGCTGCGGCTCCAATTCGGAATCGATAAGGCGATTCCTGGCCAGAGGGCCGCCTGCAATACTCTAGCACGTACGGAACGAGAGACACGACGCAGCCTTCACGACGCAACTTGAATGCAGCTAGTCCGCCTTGCGTTTTCCATTTCCAAACCTCAAGACCCGACTGGGCGTTGCACGTCGAAGCAAGTAGAGGTATATTGGCGATATCTCACGGGACCACAGTTGAAAATCCAGTTGAGTCCCACTTTTGTGGGCGTGGAGGCGTAGTGATCTGGAACCATAAACGAATCCCTGCGTTCGTCGCGCTTTGGTGTGTCGTGGTCGCTGGGACATGTCTCGACCCGCCAGCGCTCTGGACACAGACGGCGGACGAAGTAGATAAGCACACAGCAAATCTTCCGCCCGATCAGCGCGCCTACGAACGCTTCCGCTTTTGGGTAACCCAACTCCCGCCGGAACAGCAGCGCGATCCTAACTTGATGACGCGTTATCGCGCTTACCTCAAGTCACGAGGCCGCTCCGATGCCGAAGCCGATGCTGAAGTCAAGCTGGTTGCGGAGCGGGGCTCACGGTCTGAAGTCGAACGCTGGAACCGTATCCTCACCGCGGAGAAGCCACACTTTAACACCAAGCCCAATGCGTTCCTGGTCGAAATCGCCAGTTCCCGCAGGCCAGGAACAGCGCTTGATGTCGGCATGGGACAGGGTCGCAACAGCGTCTGGCTTGCGCAGCAGGGCTGGGACGTTACGGGGTTCGACCCTGCTGAGAAGGCGGTCGCACTGGCGCTCGAGAACGCCCGGAAATCGGGAGTGCATATCAAGACCGAGGTCAGGGGGATGGAAGACTTCGACTTTGGCGAGAGCCGCTGGGATCTGATTGTCTTAAGTTATGTGGGAGCGCGTGAGATGCCCGACGTAATTCAGCGCGCTCTCAAGCCGGGCGGAGTTGTCGTCGTTGAGGCCTTCCACCGCGATGCCACCAAGGGCAGTTCGATTGGCGGGGCAGTGGTTTTCGACACCGGGGAGTTGCCCACGCTCTTCCCCCATTTGCGTGTCGTACGCTACGAAGAACCCTTAGCAACGGCGGATTTCGGACTGGACAAAGTGCGACTGGTGAGATATTGCGGCGAACGTCCGGAATGACCCGCCGTAGCGCCGACCTTTAGGTCGGCAGGTGCTGACCTGAAGGTCAGCGCTACATCACTACCGTGCCTGCTGTTGAACCTGGCCTTGCCAACTTGACGGAACAGGCGTCCACTGACGGGTAAACTCGTCGCTGAGGGTCAAGGCGACGAGAATCGCGAACCACACGAAGGCGGCGAGCAGGACCATCCGCATGAGCCCGGAACTCCAGCGTAGGTGCATGAAGAAGAGAACCACCAGCGAGGCTTTGCAGACCGCGATGGCCAGGGCTGCGAGTGTGTTCCATTTGCCGAGGTCGATAAACGCCACGCCTGTGGTGAGCGCGGTCAACCCGATCAGAGCCGCGAAAACCAGGATATAGAGCCGTTTGTGTACGACGTGGCCAACCATCAGTAGCGCCCTCCGATCAAGTACAACAAGGGGTAGAGAAAGATCCAGACGATATCTACGAAATGCCAGTAGAGTCCTGAAACCTCGACCGGATTGTAGCGTTGCGGCGAAAACCTCCCGCGTCCCGCCATGATGATAAGCACGGTGAGGATTCCCGCTCCGATCACCATGTGCAGGGCGTGGATTCCAGTCAAGAAGAAATAGAAGCAGAAAAACAGCTCGAGGTGTCGCGAGTCCGTTCCATGGAAGGTCCAATGCACTCCAGGAGCAAACCCCTCCAAGTAATCGTGCCTCCATTCCAGGCCGAGTTTGACACCGATGAAGGTCAACCCTAAGAGTAAGGTGAGCACCAGGAAAGTAATCAGGAGTTTCTTCTTTCCCAATTGGGCGGCGCGCACGCCTAGGGCCATGGTCAAGCTGCTGCACAACAAGACGGCGGTATTGGCGGCCCCGATTTTGACGTTGAGCAGCCGGCTGCCTGTTTCGAAGGCCGACAGATAGAAATTCCGATAGAGGATATAGGCGGTGAACAAGCCGCCAAAAAACATGACCTCCGTAGCCAGGAACACCCACATGCCAAAGCTCGAGGATTCGTGCTGCTGCTCGAGGTCGTCGAATTGTTCCGCCAGAGCCGTGCTGCTATGCAACTTGGGTCTCCTCCGTTCCGTACGCGTATGCTTCTTCCGTCACCTTGGGAGTTTCCTCGAAGTTCTCAGTGGGAGGCGGGGAAGGCGTTTGCCATTCCAGGCCCTTGGCGCCCCAGGGATTAGGCCCGGCTACCGGGCCATAACGCATCGACCAGACCATGTAGACGAGCGGGATCAGATAACCCACGCCGAGGATAGATGCGCCGGCGGACGACATCACATTCAACACTTGGAATTCCGGCGCGTACACTGCGTAGCGGCGTGGCATTCCCAGGTAGCCGAGCATGTACTGAGGAAAGAAGGTCAGGTTGAAGCCAATAAAAATGATTGCCGCCGCCAATCTTGCCCATCCATCCGGATACATGCGTCCGGTGATCTTGGGCCACCAAAAATGAAGGCCGCCCATGTAACCCATCACCGCGCCACCTACCATGATGTAGTGGAAGTGAGCCACCACGAAATAGGTGCCGTGCACGTGCGCGTCAACCGCCAGCGTGGCCAGGAAGAGGCCGGTCAGGCCGCCCATCGTAAAGAGCCCGATGAATCCCAGCGCGTAAAGCATGGGCGCCTGGTAAGAAACGGACCCTTTGTAAAGCGTGGCGGTCCAGTTGAAAACTTTGATGGCGGAGGGAATGGCGACCGCGAAGCTGAGTGCGGAGAATACAATCCCCGCGTAAACGGATTGTCCCGACACAAACATGTGGTGACCCCAAACCAGGAAGGAAATGGCGGCGATGGCCACGCTTGAAAAGGCGATGAACTTGTAACCGAAGATCCGTTTCTTGGAGAATGCGGTGACCAGCTCACTTACGACGCCCATGGAAGGCAGGATCATGATGTAGACCGCGGGGTGTGAATAGAACCAGAACAAGTGCTGAAAGAGGATGGGATCCCCGCCCACGGCGGGGTCGAAGACTCCGACGTGGAAGACTCTTTCGAGCGCCACAAGCGTGAGGGTGATGGCGAGGACGGGGGTGCCCAGAATCTGAATAATGCTGGTAGCGTAGATCGCCCAAAGAAAGAGCGGCAGGCGGAACCACGTCAGGCCGGGGGCACGCATCTTGTGAATGGTGACCACGAAGTTCAGCCCGGTCAAAATCGAGGAGAAGCCGGCGATAAACACTCCCAGGGCCGCAGAAATCACATTGGTATTTGAATACGTGGTGCTCAGCGGCGTGTAGAAAGTCCAACCTGTGTCGACTCCCCCCGCAATCACTGCATAAAGCGTGAAACACCCGCCCACCACAAAAACGTACCAGCTTAGAAGATTGAGTCTGGGAAAGGCCAGGTCGCGGGCCCCGATCATCAGGGGGACGAGAAAATTTCCCAGCACCGCCGGAATGGAGGGGATCATAAAAAGGAAGACCATGATGATCCCGTGCATGCTGAAAAGCTTGTTGTAGGTGGCCGGCTCCAAGAGTGCGCCCTGGGGTGAAATCAGGTTCAGACGCATCAGCACTGCGGCTGACCCACCGACAAAGAAAAAGAAGGTGATCGAGGCGAGATAGAGTAAGGCGATGCGTTTGTGGTCCGTGGTCAGCAGCCACGACTTGATGCCATAGCTGGCGTTCAAATAATGGACGCGTGATTCGATGCCGGGTTCAACAACCGCCGTTCCCATTTCGTGATGACCTTCCCTTTCTTCGTCCCTGCGCCTGGCCCCGAAAAGGCCGAAGTCTATAGCCCCGACGAGGTCCTGCTCATGGCCCTTTCGGAACGGGAACGGTTGCCGGAGACTGCTGTCCCCCGACGGTTTGGTTCCCGCCCCCTTCCGCCCCGCCTTCAAGCTTTGGAGGGTAGCTGCTTGGCTTACCGGGTTGGCTCGCTCCGCCGGAGCCGAGCGATTTGATGTAAGCCAAGAGCTGCAGTATTTGCTCCTCCGTGACCTGGCCTTTATAGGTCGGCATGATCGGCTGATATCCAGCGACGATTTTGGCCGAGGGGTAAAGTATCGATTCCCGGATGTAGGCTTCATCCGCCGTCACGGTGGTCCCGTCGCTGAGTTTCACCTGGCTGCCGAAGAGGTTGACAAACGGCGGTCCCTTGCCAGTTCCGTGGCAGGTGATGCAGGCCAGTTGTTCGTAGAGTTTGGCGCCCGCGGAGGCCATTGATTCGCCCCGGATACCGCCACTTAGCCATTGCTCATAGTCATCCGGCGACATGACAATCACATAGCCGCCCATGACGGCGTGATTCGTGCCGCAGTATTGATTGCAGAAGAAGTGATATCGGCCTGTGCTCGTGGCCTCAAACCAGATGCTGGTGTACATTCCCGGCACCACATCTTTTTGAACTCGGAAGGCAGGCACGTAGAAATTGTGAATTACATCTTCGGACGTCATCGTCAATTTGATGGGGCGCCTTACAGGAACGTGCAGTTCGTTGATTTCCATGGGGCCTTCGGGGTGCTGGAGCTTCCACATCCACTGCTTCCCCACAACGAAGATCTCCGTCGAGGCCTCCGGCGGGCGCGAATTCCTGATAAACAGGCTCGATCCCCACAAGAAAGTGACGGCACAGATGCCCAGAGGAATGATGGTCCAGATAACCTCGAGCGGCAGATTCCCTTCCACTTGAGTCGCCTTGGTTTCTTCCGATCGGCGCCGGTACTTGATCGCGAGGTAGAAGATGGTCAGGAAGATGAGCGCGGTGAAAAACAAATCGACCGCAGTCAGGAAATAGTAAAGATGATCAACGCCCCGCGCGATGGTGGAGGCTTGATCAGGCCGTATGGGAAACCCTTGCCACATTCTGTGTGTTCACCTTCCGTCGCGCAAGTCCGACGAGTCGAAAGTCAAAAGTCGACAGTGACGTACGCCGTGCCCTACCCCTAATGAGTCTGTGTCGGACCCTCATTTAGGGTGTCATTCCGCGGAGCTGCCGGCGACGAGGAATCTCGCACTGCCTTGACAACACTCAGAGCGAGATTCCTCGCTTTGCTCGGAATGACACCCTAAATGAGGTTCTCACCCAGACTCCTCATGGGGGAGTGAGGGGGCCGTCCGCCATTCCCTCTGCTGGCGCGCGGTATTACAGTGTACTTGCCGCCCGACGAGACCTGGAGAGCGTCAGGATCAGCCCTCCAAGAACGAGAATTGTCATCAACCCCGAAATCTGGATTACGCGCGAAATAAGCATGCCGTACTTCCCGGTCGCGGGATCATAGCGGCAGCAGAACAACAGCACCTCATCCACGGGCGATCCAATCTTATTCGCGGACGCTTCCACCAAGCCCAGGCGCAGATCGCGCGAGGGATAGTAAATCCCGTAGAAATAGCGTGCGATTCGGCCTTGAGGGGTAAGAAGCATGATCCCCGTGGCATGAACGAACTGCTTGGCCTGCGGGTCATATCTGTACCGGAAGCCCACGGCGCGGGTGAGTTGCTGAATCTCAGCTTCGTCTCCAGTGAGAAAGTGCCATCCGGTCTCGGCTCCCTTACGCCCGTAGAGGCCGACGTAAACGGCCTTCTTCGCGGCGGCGAGCTCAACCGTATCATGAGGATCAAAGCTGACGGTCAGGACGTCGAATTCGTGGCCGACAGTGAACTTGACTTCCTGCAAACTGTGCAGCAGCCCGTTTTCAGCCATAGTGCAGAGCATCGGACAACCGAAATAAACCAGTGATAGGATGACAGGTCTCTTGCCGAAGTAATCGCCCAGCCTCACCGTTTTGCCGAATTCGTCACGAAAGTGCAGGTCTAGAGGAACTTGCTCATTCAGCCTCTGGTCGATCCCGATGCCTTGCAGGAGTGGCGGAAGAACCTTCGAATTGCCGAGGGACGACGGCATTCCTGCCTGTGGCAAGGCGGGCGCCTGCCCCGCGTAAGACACCGGCACGAGTGCCTGTGCTACTGCCAGAATTCCCGGAAGCACGATCATGCACCGGCACCACGCAAGACCGCGTCCTTGTTTCTGAACCTCCACTCGACTTCTGTTTCGCCCTTTGAAACCTGTCAGCGTGTTCATTGCCTTGCCTTTCTTGCTTTGGAACTCTTGGCCTTAACAAACCAACCTAGGATTTGTCATTCTGAGCGAAGCGAAGAATCTGCATTTAGTTCGCCGGACCGGAACTGCAGATCCTTCGCGAAGTTTACCCTGAGCGAACAAACTGCAGATTCTTCGCTTCGCTCAGAATGACAAGCGAAGGGCTCAGGATGACAGCGACTTTGATCTCCATGAGTGAGTCCAAGGCCCATCAACACTCGGAATGACGGCCGGAGCGCCCCAGTGTTACGTAGACTCGTCATCAGCCGGGCTACGCTTTTCCGGTATTAGGAGACTTCCCCGGCGATTTGGGCGCGCCTTGTTTCGGCGGGGTCGCCGTGCGAACCGGGAATCCCCGCTGAAGCAAGAGATCCATTGCGCGGTCAACTGGAATCCTCACGACGCCCGCCTGCCGATCCACCCATCCATAGCTATTCAAAATTCCGTCCTGCGCCGTCTTGTACTGCTTCAGGTCCATTGGCGCCGTGACTTGCAAGCGCGGCTCGGGCGGAAGCGTCCGCACATTTTCGAATGGCGATGCCGGGGGACCTAACCCCTGATGACCGACAAAGTAACGAAACACCACGCGACTGACGATTAGGCCAGCAATGACCAGAAGGGCCAGGCCGGCGCCGAAGATCAGCAAATTGCGAATGCTCGCATCGCTCGTTTCGTGGCTGCGTTTCGGCTGTTCGTCAGGCATGCTGAGCGACCTCCATGCGGGGATCGTGCAGCGGCAGCAACGGCCGGCTCTTCAGATTCCCCATGAACCGCCAGAACCAAAGCCCGCCGACGCCGAGAATCGCCAGCCAGTCCATCCAGTGAAACTGCGGGCCTGACCGTTCGTAGGCCGGAACCGTCAGCCAGAAGATATCCACCACACTCATCACGAGCTGAATGGCAGCGACGACTCCCAACCAGCGCGCTCTGCGCGTGACAAAGCGCGATAAGAGCAAGAGAAAAGGCACAGCAAAATGGAGGATGACGAGTGTCAGCGCTACCCAGGCCCATCCCCCCGAGGCCCGGCTGACGTACCACGGAATTTCGTCCTGCAGGTTGCCCGACCAGATGATGAGGTACTGAGAGAACGACAGATACGCCCACAGCATCGTGAAGGTCAGCAGCAAGTTCCCGTAATCATTTAGGACCCGTTTCGATAACAGGTCCGCGAACGGCTTGTGATTGGAAAGCAGGATTACGGTGACCGTAACAATCGACATCGCCGCCAAGCCTTCCGTAACCATGAAGATCATTCCGTAAATCGTCGAAAACCAGCTGGGCTCGAGGGACATCACCCAATCGACGGAGGCATAGGTAACCGTCAAACCAAAAATGACCAGGCCTGGCCCGCTCAAACTTTGGAGGCGGTGTGTCAGTTCCGGCTTTCCGGTCTCGTCCTGCTCGCGGGACCACTTGTTGAGGAAGTAGGCCATCGCGATCCAAACGACGAAATAAACGGCATTCCGAACGATGAAAAAGGGGACATTCAAATACGGCGCCTTGTATTGCAACATCGAGTCAAGTTTGACTTTTTCCGGGTCCGCCCAACTGTAGAGGACGCGCAGGCCGAACAAGAGAGGCAGCGCAAGAATAGCCATCAAGTAGAAATTCAGCATGCCCGATTCGAGGCAGCGTCGAAGGGGGAAACCCCACCGTCCACCCACCAGATGATGCAGCATCAAAATCGCCCAGCATCCCAATGCCACACCCACCCAGAACACAAACGCCACGAGATAGGAGCGGAAGAACTGCGTGGGGCTGGAGTAGGCGCCTGCCGCGCAGAGCCCCAGGGCCACCGCGCCCACGGCCAGCGAGGTCTTCTGGAAACGGTTGAAGCCGGGTTGGAAAGACTCGTCAGAATTCATTTACTCTGTCCTGTTAAGTGCTCCCTCTCTTGTGCTGGCACGTCGTCAAGCGACGCGTGCTGGCTCAACTGAAGCGCCCGAATGTACGCGACGATCGCCCAGCGGTCCCGCGGTTCAACGCGCTCCGCGTAGCCGTACATTGCGCCGTAGCCATTGGTGATGACGTCGAAGAAATGTCCAGCCGGCGCTTTCGTGAGCCGGTCGATGTGGTAAGAAGGGGGAGGCGGGAAGCCCCGTTGGACCACCAGCCCATTTCCACCTCCCGTGTAGTCGTGACAGGGCGAACAGTAAACATTGAAGCGCTCGCGTCCCCGCTCGAGAACCTGGCGCGTGATGGGGAACGGAAACTGATCCGCGGGCTGGCCGTTCACCCTTCCGGTATACAGCAATTCGTCGGTCCTCAAGTGGCCGTGCGCCACGGTGCCGGGAACTTCCGGCCGCACGGACCTGCCGTCACCAAAAAAGCTGCTCGGGTCGAGCGGCTTGTACTTTGGTTGGACGTGCATGTCCAAGCGGCAGGCAAAGAGAAACAATCCGCAGAAAGCGAGGCAAGCCCAACGCAAAACCGCTGCGAATAACGTCTTTTGAGCCGCCTTGTGATTGGTGTTACGACTCAATTTCTACAACCTCTTTGGGCTTCAGCGTGGCCAGGAATTCCTTTGTCTTTTGCAAATCAAATTTCGGATCCCGTGCCTTGATACACAAGAAGAATCGGTTTCGAGTGGCCAACTCGAAGTGCGGAACGTTGAAGACCGGATGGTACGGGGTGGGCAAGCCATTAAGCGCGAGCATACCGAACACTGTCGCCAAGCCGGCGCAGAGGATCGTTAATTCGAAAGTAATCGGGATGAAATTCGGCCAACTGTTATAAGGCTTGCCCCCGATGTTCAGGGGATAGCCAACAACGTTGGGCCAGTACTGCAGGAAAAAGCCGCCGGAACAGCCGATCAGTCCTCCGATCAGGCAGATGAGCGGCACGCGCGTGAAATGAAAACCCACCGCATCGGCCAATCCCTCGACGGGGAATGGCGAAAACGCGTCCATGCGGCGGTACCCAGCGTCTCGCGCACGCTGAGCAGCGCTGAGCAGTTCATCCGAGTTTTCGAATTCGGCCATCAGGCCGTAAATCGCGTGTCGTTTCATAACTAACCAGGGGCTAGGGGTTAGGGACTAGGGGCTAGAATTAAATGCCCACACCGCGCGCGCCTCTCACCGGCCTTATCACCGGAGCTGCCCACCTAACTGCTAGTCTATTTGGCCACCTGCCCATCTGCCTATTTGCCCACTGCCTACCGTGCGTCCTCCGCGGTCTTGTGGACCAACTCCCGCATCTCAAAAATCGAGATCATGGGCAGGTAACGGATGAAGAGCAGGAACAAGGTAAAGAACAGGCCGATGGTGCCAATGAAAGTTGCCCAATCCCATATCGTGGGGTAGTACATTCCCCAGGCGGAGGGCATGAAGTCTCGATGCAAACTGGTCACGACGATCACAAAGCGTTCCAGCCACATCCCGGTCTGGATCACGAGCGAGATCAGGAAAAGAGCCAGTACGTTGCGACGGATGCGCGACGACCAGAGCAGCGTCAGGGGAATAACAATATTGCAAGTAATAAGAATCCAATAAATAGGAGCGTAAGGGCCGGTCATGCGGTTCATGATCATATACCGGTCGTACTTATTCCCGCTGTAAAAGGCCATGAACGTTTCCATCATGTATCCATAAGCGACGATCATGCCGGTAGCCAGCAGCATCTTTCCCATGTTGTCTAGATGGCGTGTGGTGACGAAGTCTTCCAACTTGTAAAAATAGCGAAGGGGAATGGCCAGCGTCAGGACCATGGCGAACCCCGAATAAATGGCCCCTGCCACAAAGTAGGGCGGGAAAATGGTGCTGTGCCAGCCGGGAATTATGGCAATCGTGAAATCGAAGCTGACAACCGTGTGGACCGAGACTACCAGTGGCGTGGCCAAGCCAGCCAATAACAACGACGCCATCTCATAATTGCGCCAGTGTACGGCCGACCCGCGCCAGCCCATGGCCAGTGCGCCATAAACAATCTTAGCCAGGCGCTGCTTGGCGCGGTCGCGGAGAGTGGCTAAGTCGGGAATCAGCCCCACAAACCAGAAGAGGAGCGATATGGTGGCGTAGGTGGAGACCGCGAAGACGTCCCACACTAGTGGGCTGCGGAATTGCGGCCAGGTCCCCATCGTGTCCGGGTAGGGCACCAGCCAGTAGGCCAGCCAGGGACGGCCTAAATGGAGCAGCGGGAACATCCCCGCGCAGGACACCGCAAACAGCGTCATGGCCTCGGCGAAGCGGTTGATGGACTGCCGCCAGGTCTGCCGCATCAACAGCAGGAAAGCGGAGATCAACGTCCCGGCATGACCGATCCCGATCCACCAAACAAAATTGACGATAGCGAATCCCCAGCCAATGGGAATGTTGACTCCCCAGATGCCCACGCCTCTGTAGAGAAGGTAGGCGACTGCCATATTGAAGAGCATGAAAAGAGCGAACGCCAGGGCGAGCCCCAGCCACCAGCCTTTCTTCGTACCTTGCACCAGGACGATCGAGCTGATCTTGTCCGTAACTGACGCGTAGGAATGGCCCGCCGCCAGAACCGGACTCCCGGCCTCAACCACGGTGCCGTTTTCGGGTCTTTCGGGACTCAACGCTTACTCCTTGATCTCCGGATTGGCATTACGAAGCCTCGCTAAGTAAGTGGTCCGCGGCCGCGTGTTCAAATCCGTCAACAGCCCGTAATTGGTCGATTGCGCTTTCAGCTTGGATACGCGGCTGTTCGGATCGTTGATGTTGCCGAAAACAATCGCCTGTGTCGGGCAAGTTTGCTGGCATGCCGTAAGAATCTCGCCGTCGCGCACCTCGCGATCCTGTTCTTCCGCCTCGATCTTTCTTGCATTAATGCGTTGGACACAGTACGTGCACTTCTCCATTACGCCTCGGCTTCGCACTGTCACATTAGGATTCCGCATCGCCATCAGACTGGGCGTTGTCCAATCCTGGAAGAGGTAGAAATTGAAGCGCCTCACCTTGTAAGGACAGTTGTTCGAGCAATACCGCGTGCCCACGCAACGGTTATAAACCATATCGTTGAGCCCTTCCGGGCTATGGACCGTGGCCCCCACCGGACAAACATCTTCGCAGGGAGCGTTCTCGCATTGCATGCAGAGCACAACCTCGTTGTAGGTTTCGGGATTCTCGAGGGCGCCCCGGAAATAAGTATCCACGCGAATCCAGTGCATCTCGCGGCCTCGCGCCACCTGGTCCTTTCCGACCACAGCAATGTTATTCTCAGATTGGCACGCCACAACGCAGGCATTACACCCAATGCAACTGTTTAGATCGATCGCCATCCCCCAGGCGTATCCCTCGTACTTATGGCCGGGATATAGGGACTGAGCGTGCGTGGTTTGTTCCTCCGGGTCCTTGGCAAAGTCCGGGTTCTTCCGAAACTCTTCGAGGCTGGCAATCCTGACCAGATCGCGCCGCGCCGCCGCAACGCTTTCCTCTTCCTCTTGCTTCTGGTGCTCGCCCGTAATGATGTGGTGACGCTGCGTGGTCACTAAGGGGTACGTGTCGCCGGTCTTGGCGATTTCGAGTCCCGAGCCAAACCAGGGCGCGCTCGAGGAGCGAACCGCGTATGGATTGAACCCGATTCCGCTGCCGACTCTGCCCGTGCGCCTTCGTCCGTAACCCAAATGCAGCGTGACGGCATCGTCCGCGTGACCCGGCATGATCCAGATCGGGGCCTGAATCTCGCGGCCCTGGAGGCGAAGTCTCACCACATCCCCGTTTTTCACGCCCAGTCCCGACGCAGTCGCGAGGCTGAGCATGGCCGCGTTATCCCAAGTGAGCTTGGTCAGCGGCTTTGGCAATTCCTGAAGCCAGCCGTTATTCGCAAACTGCCCATCCCAGATTGTGGGGTCCGGCCTGAAGACGACCTCAAGTCCAGCGCCCTTGCCGCGGCCGACTGAGATGTTCTGGGCGAGCCGCTCTTCGAAGTCGGACGCAAGCTTCACCGGTTTGGCTGGTACAGCGCTCTCCGCAACTACACCCTCATTGAGCCAGGATTCCCAGGCAGCTTCAAAACTCGGACCGGGCTTCTGGCCGCTCCAATAATCGTGAACGACGCTGTGAGGGGTCCGGCCGGCCTCGCCCAGGAGAACCGCCAGCATTTCATGGGCGGTCTTGCCTTCGTAGAGCGGCGCAATCAGCGGTTGAATGATGCTTACGGTGCCGTCGAAGGCGCGAATATCGCCCCACGATTCGAGATAATGCGCTTGCGGGATATGCCAGTGGCACAGCACCGCGGTCTCATCTTCGTAAAGCCCAAGATAGATCCGCCGCCGGACCTTCAGGAGTTTCTCTCCAAAATGCAAATCCGCCGGGGCGTTGAAAACCGGGTTTCCGCCCAGCATCAACACGAGGTCCACCTGGCCGGAGTCGATGTCTGAAGCCAGTCCCCGCAAGGACTCAAGTTGATTGGCGGGATTGGCCTCGATGGGGGCGGTATAGTAAACAGTCTTGCCCACGTTCCCCAGCGCTTCATTTATGGCGTGCGCCAAGGCGTGCACGACCGCCGGTTGCTGGTCGCCTGCCAGCACCAAACTGGTCCCGGGGTGTTGCTGAAGGTCGCGCACGAGCGCGGCAATCGAGCTGGCGGGAATGTTGGGAAAAGCCGGCGCTCCTCCCGCCGGCACTTTGGCGCCCAGGCCTTCCCCAACCGTGCGCGCGAAGACTTCTACGTCAGAAGCGCGCAACGGCCAGCGATGGTCCGCCATAGCGCCTGTAGTCGAAGGTGTGCACTCGACGCAATACAACCTGTTCATCGTCGACTGCGCGTCAGCAATCCGCCGCTTGTCGGCAAAGTCATGCGCGTAGCGCAGGTTGCCGGGCCCCGAGCAGAGAAAATCGGAATCGAGGGAAAGCACGACCTCCGCCTGGTCGAAACGATACACGGTGTTGACATACTCACCGAAGGCCATCCGCGAACCTTCGCGCGCGCCGTCGCGTCCGCACGGCTCATACTGATTCCATTTGGCGTTTGGGAATTGAGCCAGAAGGGAACGAATCTGGTCCGCCAGAGCTGGCGAAGTGATTGTCTCCGTCAAGAGCCGAAAACCTGCGCCCTTGTTTCCGGCGAGTTCGACCCGCAGCTCGTCCATCGCCGATAGAAATGCGCTCCAGCTCCCGATGCGGCCGTTGCGGACCGCCACCTGGGAGCGATCCGGGTCGTACAACCCGAGCACCGAGGCCTGCGCGAAAATATCAGCGGCGCCGAGACTGGCTGGGTGCGAAGGATTGCCTTCGACCTTGGTCGGGCGACCCATGTGGCTTTCCACCAGCAGGCCCGCACCCACTCCGCCGAACGGCATGGCCGTGGCGTAGAAAAGCGGTTTACCTGGGATGAATTGCTCCGGCGATGTTTGAGCGTACGGGACAATCTTCTCGGTGGGAAGCTTCGTACAAGCGCTCAGGCCCGCAAGGGCAGCAGAGGCGGCCATGAGCTTCAGGACGTCGCGGCGCCCGATGCCCTCGGGTTCGCTATGCAGAGGCAGCCCTTGCGGCTGCACCAGGGCGACCGCCGACGACCCCGCCGGCGCGGAGCCCTGAGAGTCCACCAAATCGCCCAAGCCCCGCCAAAACCGCATCTTGGCGTCGTCTTCGGAGATCTGATCTTTGCCTTTAGTCATTTGATCTGCTCGTCCCAGCGCGCCTCTCAACGATGGCACGTGTAACAATCCGTCAGTTGCGTGGCATCCTTAATCTTGTATTCCTTCACTAATCGCCGCCCCAGGGCGAGCTGGTCTTGAGGCGGCTGGTAGTCGGCCTTAAAAACATCCTCGCGCCGCCGGACGAAGCGCTCCGGGTGTTTGTGACAGTCAATGCACCAACGCATGTATAGGGTATTGGCGCGCCAGGTGAGCGGCATTTCGCCGATCGGGCCATGGCAAGTGGTGCATCCAACGCCTTTGTGGATGTGAATGCTGTGGTCAAAATACGCAAAGTCCGGAACCGCGTTGACCCGTGTCCACTCCAGGGACTTATCTGTTTGATAGCTCGTGCGCACGGGTTCCAGCATGGGGCTGTTCGCCCACAGTCTGGAATGACAGCTCATGCAAATGTGAGTCGAGGGAATGCCCGCGAAAGATGATTTTTCCACTGACGTATGGCAGTAGCGGCAATCAATCCCGTCGTCCGTCACGTGATGCTTGTGGCTGAACGGAACCGGTTGCTCCCGGGGAACGTTGACGTCGGTGAAATAGGGAGATTCGGTGACGGCCCACCCAAGGTAGCCGAGTGCGGCCGCAATAAACACCGCACCGTAAATACTCACGCGCGAAATTGTATTGGTGCTACGATGAAAAATCTGTGCCATTGTGGAAGCACCAACAAAGATCCTCGAAGCGAGTTAAGCCCTCAGTTTGCCGTATTCGTAGCCCTCGCTCGCTCCCGTGCCAAGCTCTCTATTTGAACAGTTCTTAATTGACACAGTCGCAGAGGCCGCCGATGCGGGCAGCGCTCCGCAGCAACCTGCCGCACCATCGGGCAGACGCGGCCAGACGCGCGGCGCCGGCACTGACCTGGGAATCACGCTATGCTTTAAGGTCTTACGCCCTGCTGCCAACTATCGGGATACCTGAAATGCTACCTATCTAAAGCCCAAACGATCCTGGAACGGCGACCTGCTCCGTCTTTCTATTAGATGCTGTTCACAAAGGGTCCGAATCACAAATTCTATTTCGCCGAAGCCCCTGCTGTCAAAGGAATCAAGCCGTGCACATAAAAAAACGTCACACTGCGACATGTCGTCCTACCGGGCCGGCGTCAACGCCAAGGCCGGCAACCAGCGGGTCAGGTGATCGAGGCTGGGGTAATGCGTGCGGTCCACCTGCAACGGGGTGATGGAAATCTCGTGGGCCAGTATCGCCGCATAATCGGAGTCCGGTTCAACCTGATCCAGTTTCGTCATTTCATCAAGCCAATAATAAGGCCGGCCCCGCGGGTCTTTCTTTTCCACCACCAGATTCTGAGAAATCTTCTGGCTCTGGCGGGTAAGACGCACGCCGAGCACTTCACCCCGCGGCACATTCACGTTGAGCATCACGCCCGCGGGTAAGCCTTCCTCCAGAACTTTGGCGGCCAGTTGAGCCGCGAAGGTCGCAGCACTGGAAAAATCCAGGGATTTGCGCGTCGCCAGGGACATTGCGAATGACGGCACGCCATGTAGCGCCCCTTCCACGGCGGCCGCTACGGTGCCCGAGTAGACCACCGCTTCCCCCAGGTTGCCTCCGGGGTTAATCCCGGAAACCACGAGATCAGGCCTTCGAGGCAAGAGGTTGTAGAGTGCGATGATCACCGTGTCGGCAGGTGTCCCCGAAACCGCGTAATGTCTCTCATCAAGCTTGCGCACCCGCAACGGCGTGTGGGTGCTTATGGCCTGGCTCGAGGCGCTCATCTCTTTGTCGGGAGCTACCACCGTGACTTCGCCCACGGCTGCCAGGCTTTCTTCCAAGCACTTCAACCCCGGGGCATGAATTCCGTCGTCGTTGGTTACAAGGATTTGCTTCATCGCTCTGATAAACCAATAATTCTAGCACGGATGACGCGCAGGGGTGTTGCCGAGGATGTATAATAGCCTGTGATTCAGACAGTGGGGGGAGGGCGCGAGGCTGGCGGGAGGCAGGAGAGGCGAGACGAGGGAAATTGGGCGCTGGAGTGGGGGTGTGTTGAGACGGGTGGCGGCTGTGTCGTAGGG
>JBEKLY010000112.1:0-21920 GCA_050010015.1 Terriglobia bacterium | reverse complement strand
AGCCCCGCCGGCCTTCACCGCTCCACGCCGCCCCTACTCTACGCGCACTCGAGCCGATTTTCATCTCTTTGGGTGGGCCCCGGCCCATCCCCACTCAGGATGACAGCGAAGGGCTCGGAATGGCAGTCCAGAGGACGTTTTCACACAGACTCTAAGGCCCCGCCCTTCCTGGGGCGTGGTGAAAAATCGGAGCTTTGCACCTGAGAAGTCCTTCCCCAAAAGCTAATCCGGCGCTAAAATCAGGAAGTGAGCCGGAGGTGAACAGCCGGTTTGGCGCTTGGCGCCTGCGGAGTGAGCATTTAATGAAATTAGATTGGGTAAAACGGACTTGGAAGGTCTTGCCGCTGGTCTGCATGTTCCTGATCCCTCGCGGCGCGACGCTCGGAACAGAGCAGGCCAAAGAAGCTATTTTCCAATATGCGGGCGGAAGCGAGAAGATCGAAATCGATTGTGCCGGGAAGTTGGAAGTCTCCGATAGCGCCCTGGTATTCAAATGTCCGGGGGCGTCCGTCGATATCCCGTTTTCGACGATTACGCTGATGCAGTTCCGTCCCGACATCAGCCCTCAGGTCCGAAACCTGAAGCTCAAGTGGAAGACCTACCCCAGCATTCTGGTAGCGGGCAAGCAAAACAGATTTTTCACCGTGGTGTGCAGAAAGCAAGGCGTCACCCACGTGATGGTCCTGCGAGTCGACCCGCTATCCATGCGGCCCTACCTGGCTGAGATTGAGCTGAAATCCGGGAAACGCGTCGAAGTGATGCCTTACGAGGATTATTCGTGAAAGCTGACGGCTGACCGCCTCACTGCGCAGGATTGCTCGCGGCCCCGCCTAAGAAATACCCCGCCTTGGTCCGCACCTTGACTCCGCTGCGGTCGACGTGTACCTCGATGCGGTGGAATCCGTTGTTGTCGGGCGCGTGCGGAACATAGGCGATTTCGTACTGGCTCTGGATTTCGTCTGCAATCTTATTCAGCTCGTCCTGCATTGGTTTCTTTGACCAAGCCCCGTAACTCAGCCCCCCGGTGTATCCCGCGTAGAACTCGAGGGGATCCTTCGCAACCACGGAGCGGATCAATTCCCCGCTTGCCAGGAAAAGCGGGACGATCGGCAAGTTGGCCCCGTTGTCCCAGTTGTTTTCGACGTTCGAGGGTGTCTGCGGCATGTTGGGTGGGGCGGGCAGCGCATTGTTGGCGGCCAAGGTATTCTGGGGGGGCGCCTTGGGCTGTTTCGTCAGCATGGAGCGCGTCTGGCTGAATCCCAGACCGTAGATCGTGATACCGGCATTCAGGGCGCGTTGCACCACCTCTTCTTTAGTCGTTCTGCTCCCGATGTCGTGACCATCCGAAAAAGCTACGATGATCCGACGGTCGTCCTTCGGTTGGCTTTCAAGCATCGTGATGGCCTGCGTCAAGGCATCGTTCAGATGCTGCGAGCCGCCACGCGCCTCGACCTTGCGCAGAACTGTTTCCAATTCGTCGCCATTTTGCGTGAAGTCCTGGACAATACGAATCTGATCGCCATAAGTAACCACCGCCGCTTGTCCCTGCGGCCCCAGCATCAAACTGGAGAACACTGGCCCGAGAGGGCGGACCTCGCCGAGCAAAGGCTCCGAAGTGCCGTTGGCTTCCACTACAATGACTGCAGCAAGAGGGCGCTGCTCGAGGCTGAATTGTTCGATTTTCTGGCGTACCCCATTGTCGAGAACCTCAAAATCCTTCTGCTGTAAGTCGAAGACGTAATCGCCTTTGGAATTAATCACCGTCACGGGCGCGGTCACAACGTTTGCCTGGACCCGAATCCGCGTGTCAGACGCGGGGGGTTGGGCTTCGGTCGCCGACTCATGCTCGGAGGTTGAGGGCGGCGGGTTCTGGGCTGCTTGTTGGGCGTAGGCAGAAGAAGCCAAGCCAAGAAAGCCGCCCACCAGCGTGACGGTCCAGGCCGATTTCAGGTATGCATAAGTGCCATTCACGGTCATTCGCCCCTCCACGTCCATACAGGCCCCTGCGTGAATATATGATGTCCGCACGTGCCCCAACGTTGCCGCAAAAGCTGGAAACTGGAAAATGGAAACTGGAAAATGAAGGTAGCCTTCGGTTTACGAACAGCCACTTTCCAGTTTCGATTTTCCATTTTCCACTTTCCAGTTTCCACTTTCCGCGCGTTGCCCTCGCTGCCGCAAGGCCTCATAAAGCACCACGGCGGCTGCCACGGAGACGTTCAGTGAGGGCACAGGGCCGCGCAGGGGAATGTGGGCCAGTTCATCACACGTTTCGCGCACCAATCGGTGCAGGCCTGCCCCCTCGCCCCCCAGGACCAGCGCACAGCCCTGGCCATAGTCCAGATCCAGGTATGACTTGCCGGCTTTCGCCTCAAAACCATAGACCCAGATCCGACGTTCTTTCATCTCCTCCAGCGCACGTACAAGGTTGGTGACGCGAGCAACTTTAGCGTGCTCGAGCGCTCCGGCCGATGCCCGCGCCACGGCGGGCGATATGCCTGCGGCGCGCCGCTCCGGAATAACGATCCCCTGGCAACCGGCAGCCACTGAGGTGCGCACGATCGCTCCCAGGTTGGCCGGGTCTTCGACCCCGTCCAGAACCATCAGCAGCGGGCGCTCGGAACTGCCCAGCAGGGTCTCGAGGTCGTCGTAGGCTCGAGGGGCACAGACGGCCAAAACGTTCTGATGCTGGGGGCTGCCCGCCATGCGCTCTACGGCAGGCCGGGGAGCAAAACGCACTCCGATGCCGCCGGCCCGGCAGGCGTCAATGATCTCCTGCACCCGAGGGTTGTGCTGCCCCTGCGCTACCAGCACGTATTCAACCGGATGGTTGAGCACGGCTTCCTTGACTGCGTGAATGCCGTAAATCACTTCGAGCTTTGCCCCGCTCTCCCGATGCGACATGTCTTTTTTGTTTGACAGATTACGATACCACATCCGCGGCCTGCGAATGTTGGCATTCTTAGCGGGAGGAGAGGCGTGCACGTTTGCCCAGGCCTGTCGGCTGACAGGCGCCCGGAAACCATGAAAATCGCCCCCGCGGTGAACGGATGTGGTGCGGGCGTCCCGCCCGCAGTCGCGGGAGCGTCCCGCTCCCGCGCGCAGGCAGGATGCCCGCGCCCCCGCGGGCGAGACGCCCGCGCTACGATTTTCAGGGCAGCAGGTGTAGACACCGCCGCTGGACTTAAAAAAGCAGCTTCAACGCGAACTGGATCAGCCTTGGGTCGCGAGCTTTCGCGACTTGGCCGAAGGTTGGGCCGTCGGTGATATTACCGTCCGGGACATAGAACTGGGCGTGGTTGAAGGCATTGAAGAATTCGGCGCGGAACTGAAGTTCTTTGTGTTCGGCGAGCCGGGTGGTCTTCAGCAAGGCGAGGTCGGCGTCGTTGATTCCGGGTCCGCAGCAGAGCGAGCGTGGCGAGTCGCCGATGGTTCCGAGCGCCTGCGGAGCGAACGCATTCGGGTCAAAGTATTGATTGGGAACTGTCTGGCAATCCGGTGCGCCGGGTCCGGCCGAGGCGCCCGTTCCCAGAGCGCAGCCCGACTTGCGCGGGTTCTCGGTGGTGAATTTGCTTACCAAGTCAGGTTCGCCGGGATACTCGAAGTCCTGGCTATTCTCGAGTTCGAGGTCGCTCCAGGAAGTGATTCGGATCGGGAAGCCGCTCTGGAAACTGAAGATACCCGACATGCCCCAGCCGTTCACTGCTTTACCCACCAGTCCGTGTTTTTCGGGAACCGGCAACTCCCAGTAATAGCTCAGAACGAAGCGCTGCGGTGCGTTAAACAGCGAGAGCGCCCGGCTGCAACGGAAGCAGAGCGGGTCGAGAGTATTCTCGAAGCTTGACGCCTGATCAAAAGACTTGCTCCACGTATACGCGGCGAGGAATTGCAGGCCTTTCGCAAACCGCCGCTCGAGGGAGACCTGCATCGAGTTATACGCCGAGTTGGCGATGGTATCCTGCGCGAAAATGCTGGCGAAGACCGGAGTGCCGTCCGGCGGGCAACCGGCGCCGGTAGTCGGCTCGCAGAATGGCGACGAGTATCGGCGCAGCCCAACCAGATTTATGGCGGGGTTATTCGGCCCTGTCACCACGGGCACAGACCCATAGGGCAGATGCACACTCATGCCGGCAGGAATGGAGTTGGCAGGAATCTGGAAAGAACTGTCGGCGTAGAACGGCCCACAGGTGAAGTTGGAGGAAAGCGCTGGACTGGAAGTGGCATAGAAGTTGGCGATGTTCTCGAGATCCAGGCAGGTTTGCGCGTTGCCGTAGTTCAAGTCGTGCGTGGCCAGCAGGCGATGTCCTTGCGACCCCACGTACCCCACTTGCAAAACCATGTTCCCGGTAAGCTCGCGCTGCACGTTGAAATTATATTGCGCCGCATATTGAGAGCGGATATTCGGTTGGAGTTCGCCGAACATCAGGATCGGCCGGAACGTGGACCAATCAACCGCCTGACCACGCGGTGGATTTAAGATACCGTTGAACGGATTCGGGTAGACGGAACCGTCCTGGCCGAGAAAGGGCGTATTGAACATGGTTTCTGAGAGGTTGATGCTGCCGCCGAACGGGGGCTCGCCGCTGAACTGCTCGAGCACAAGCTGCTCGATGGGATTGTAGAAAAGTCCCCAGCCTGCCCGGAAGCTCGTCATGCCCGGCCCGCCGGTGAGCTTGGCGAGCGTGCCGCTGTTCCAAGGGGGGCTCCAGGCCAAGCCGATGCGCGGCGCGAAGGCCTTGTAGTAAGTCTGCGTCAAGGCGTCGCTGATGCCTTTGTCTCCCGGCACGACCAATCCTTGTGGGAACACCGCCTCGCCGGCGCTTCCCGGACCGCAATTGGTGGTCCCAAACTGACCTACGAGGGGGTTAGTGGCGCTGAGTTGGCAAGGATAGACACTGGTGTTCTGACCCGGTCGGAAAGTTTGCGTGCGCCCGCCCACATCGGCGATCGGCGTGTTCAACTCCCAGCGCAAGCCGTAGTTCAAGGTCAGGGCGGGCCGGATTTTCCAACTATCCTGCGCGTAGAGATAAAGGGAGGTGCTGCGCACGTATTCGTGCTGCGCCGAGCCTTGCAAATAAGAGTCAGGAAGCCCAAGAAGGTAATTCGGGTACAGATCGGAGTACCCGGGATCATTCGGGCCGCCACCCAGGAACGAGTAATCGCCATTGACATTGAAGTAGAAGAGCTGATCAAAGCGTTGCCGGCGTGTGTCGGCGCCGAATTTCAAGCTGTGGTTACCTTTCACTTTGCTGAGATTGTCCATCCACTGGAAGGTGTTCCCGATCTGTGGCAGTTCACCTTCGTAGTTGTTGCCAATGGCGAATCCTCCGGAAACCGTCAGGAAGGGCACGCCCTCGTGCTGGGCTCCGAGGTGGGG
The DNA here is from genome assembly GCA_050010015.1 of Terriglobia bacterium. Taxonomy (GTDB): domain Bacteria; phylum Acidobacteriota; class Terriglobia; order UBA7540; family UBA7540; genus CAVROP01. The sequence continues at coordinate 16,543 of JBEKLY010000112.1, read as the reverse complement.
ATTGATGCCGAGCGCGGGATTATTCGGATCCGAAAAACACTCATCCGCAGGCACCGTCTTGCAGGAGTCCTGGACCAGGTTGGTGTGCTGAGGATGGTTGAACTCGCCTTGCGCCTCGCGGAAGGCGGAAAAGCGAAACTCGTTGACCGTGGTAGGGCTGATCACCCAGGTGTGCGTGAGATTCACTTGCTGGTAGCGGTTATTGTAGAGCCCTCCGAAGCCCGGGACGTTCGCGCCCCCGCCCTGGAAGAACGAAAAAGGCTGTGTGTAAAACTGGTCGTCAAAATAGTAGTAGGCGTTGAATTGCTGGTGGTCGCTCAGCTTGTGATCGATCCGGCCGGTCAACTGGTCATCGTACTCACGCGAGGTTGGGGCGGACTCGTATTCCGTGCCGTTCAAGTTCGCCTGCGGCACGTACTGATTCATCAAATCGAGCGCCGTGGGATCGAAGCATTGCGGCGGGATCTGGTTGTTGGGGAAAATCGCGACGTAAGCCGTGCCGGGAGCGATCGGCGCTCCGCCTTCCGCGGCCACCGCCGCGGCGCATCCCGGGCGCGCATTCATAATTGCGGAGACCGTGCCGTTGGGATCACTTAACGTGCCCGTGAAGGGCTGCCCAGCGGAAAAATCGCCGCCGCGCTCGGCGAGGCTGGGCACTGGAAACGCCGGCGAAGGATCTCCTTGGCGGATCCGGCGCCCCTCGTAGGAGGCAAAGAAGAAGGTTTGATCTTTGCGGATGGGCCCGCCCAGGGTGCCTCCAAACTGGTTCTGCTTGAAGTCGGGAATGGTGGCGTCAAAGAAGCCGCGCGCGTTGAGCACGTTGTTGCGAAGGAATTCATACACGTCGCCGTGGAAGGAGTTGGTGCCCGACTTGGTGACGACGTTAACCACCGCGCCGGAATTGCGGCCAAATTCAGCGTCGAAGGTGTTGGTCAGGACGCGGAATTCCTCGATGCTGTCCGGAGAAGGCTGCACGCCCGGCAGATTCACAAACTGGTCGTTGGCGTCGCCCCCGTTCACGGTGTAGTTATTCGAACGCCCACGTCCGCCGTTGACGGAAACCACGCCGGGCTGGTCGCTGCCATAGAAGAGGTCCGAGCCGAGCTGCGACTGGACTCCGGGCTGCAATTGCAGGAGCTGGTAGGTATCGCGCGTATTCAGTGGAAGCTCCACCACCGCCTTGTCGTTGACGACCGCGCCAATCTGGGTGCTGACGATTTCGATGAGCGGAGCCGACGCCTCAGCCGTAACCACCTGCGCCACCGGACCTAATTCCAGCTTGACGTCGACTGCGGTGACATGGCCCAGCCTCACGTCGATTTCAGTGTGCCGGGCCAGCTTGAATCCGGTCGCCTGCACGGAAACGGTGTAGCGCCCCACCGGCAAGGCGGGGAACTCGTAGTCCCCGCTCTCATTCGTTGTCACCGTGCGACTGACATGCGTGTCGCTCTGGGCGGCGGTCACGCTTGCGCCCGGCACCAGCGCGCCGGAGGGATCCGTCACCGAACCTCGAATGGTGCCCGTCGTCTGAGCCCACCCTGCACCTGCTGCGAAAACGAAGAAAAGGAGTCCGAGTAGACAATAGAACGCCTTCACCTTCATCTTTGCTCCTATCGAATTGCGCCGCGGATGATTAAAATGCGTCGCACCGGAATTTTGAGGGCATGGAAATTCAATTTTCCAGACTCTATTTCGCAACTTAAGATAAGAAGCGCGGCGACGTCAAGAAAAGATTTCAATTCGGCGAACATTTCTCAAAGAATTTTCAATTTGAGTGCTGCGGAGAGAAAAAGGTGTCGGGCGTCAGAAAAAGCAGGTGTCAGGCGATACTTGGGATGACAGCCCTCTCCCGTGGGGAGAGGGTGCCGCACTTCGGCGTTTTCATCAGCCGAAGCGCGACGGGTGAGGGGTTCCTTGTCCAACTCGATATGACCTCGCCCCGATTGCCTCTCGCATCTTGTCGACGAATCCCTGAGGATCTTCCAGCACCCGCCCGTTGGGAATCCGAAGCAAAGTGATCTCTACCGTCCTCAAATAATCCTCTTTCGCGGCGTCGTTCCGCATTTGGCCTGGCTGGGAATTAACCCCGCCATCAAGCTCGATTGATAAGCGATGTTCGAAAGAGAAGAAATCCACAACCCAGTTTCCGATGCGGCATTGGCGACGAAATTTCGCGCCTGACCTCCGTCCGCGCAGCAAATGCCAAGCAGCTTTTTCAGCCTGCGTCTGGCTCCTCCGCAGTTCGCGGACGCGTCGGGTCGAAATGAGCAATGGGACAGTGGAGCAAGGGCTTGATTGGCCGCTGAACTAACCCCGCACCCGACCCGCGACGGCTGATGACACCGCCGCCGCGGGCCACCCTCTCCCCAAGGGAGAGGGCTGCCTTCCCAAATTCACCTGGCACCTACTTCAACAACGCCGTCTCGATAGCTCGCTGGAGTTCAGGCGGAAGTTTTCTGCCCTGTGCGGTCAGGTAAAAGACATCGATCGCCTTCTCGCCTTCGGTGTCGATCAACGCGATCTCGATGTTGCAGCCGAGTTCGGCGAGGACGGAGCTGACTTGGTAGAGCAATCCGGGGCGATCTTGGGTAACCAGCTCGAGCAGGGTGCTGTGGGAAGAACTTGAGTCGTCAAAGCGGAGTTTTGTGGGAATGGTGACTTTGGGTTTGCGACTGGTCGCCGGGTGCAGCCGTCCGCTGAGCAGCTTGGCAAGTTCCATTTTGCCCTCGAGGATGTCTGCGAGGTTCGATTTCAGGCGGTCAGCCTCTGAAGGGTTGAGTTCGAGCGTGCGATAAAGATCGGCGAAGCGGAACGTGTCCAGAACCACGCCCTTAGCATTGGCAAAGGCGTCGGCTTTCACGATGCTCATTCCCCAAGCCGCTAGCGTCCCCGTAATCGAAGCGAAGAGAAACGGCCGGTCCGGGGTAAGGACGGTCAACTCGTGGAGACTACCCTGAACCTTCAGGTGAACCTGTGCCGGCGCGGCCCCGAGCCGCTCCGCCATGTCAAGGTGCAACGTAACCTCCTCGGGTGAATGGGTTGCCAGGTAGCGCCGCGGGAGTCCCTCGAGGAAGCCATCGAGCTTTTCCCGGGTCACAGAAGGCGGCAGCAGCGGCAAAATTCTCTCGGCCGCTGATGCACTGGCTACCGCGGGCGTCAGGCGCTCGTCGTCCGCGCTGCGCGCCAGGTAATTCGCCGTCGAGGCATAGAGCTCCCACAGAAGTTCGGTCTTCCAGGGCGTCAAGGCTTCCGGATTGACTGACTTGATGTCGGCGTAGGTCATGAGCGAAAGCATCTTCAACCGCTCGCTCGTCTCGATCTTCTCGGCAAAGGCGCGCACGGTTTCCGGCTCGAAAATGTCGCGGCGCTGCAAGGTGGTCGACATCTCAAGGTGATTGAGGATCAGAAACCGCACGGTCGCGCGGTCCGACGGCGACAACTCGAGGCGCGCCATGATTCCGTCCAGCGCCTGGCGGCTGCCCTCGACGTGGTCTGGGGTCTCCATGCCTTTGCCGACGTCGTGGAAAAGCAAGGCGAGGTAGAGAAGTTCCGGCTGCTCGAGTTCTCCGAGGATTTCGGCGAGTCGATCTTCCCACTCCGGCGCAGCGCCTGGACGCGGCCGGTCCCGCGGTTTCCGGCGAGAAAGAGCGTGCAAGTTCTGAATGGTCATGAAGGAGTGCTCGTCTACCGTGTAGCGGTGAAAGAAGTCCCGGATGACAAGCGAGTCGATCGCCTGGAACTCCGGGAAAAGAGCCCTCAGCACGCCCAGCCGATGCATATCCCGCAATGCCTTGGCTGCCTCAGGGAAACAAAGTATTTGGCGAAAATGACGCCAGACCACGTCCGCGCTAAGGACGTTGATTGCTCCGTGCGTCAAGGCTTCCGCCACCACTCTCTCTGCTTCGCGGCTCAGTTCGAGCCCATGCCGAGCTACCAATTCAAACAACCGTAAAACCAGCGCGGGGTCCTGGGCCACTGCTGCAGGCTGGCGAAAGTAGACCTTCTCCCGCAGGACGGAGAAGTCCGCATTCGAGAGGCGGGACCTCCAGTTCTGGAACAGGCTGTAGAGTCCTGTGCCGGCAGGTGTGTGATCGTCCAGAAGGTCCACGGTGAGCTGGTAGATAGAGCGGACGCGGCGAAAGTAGGTTCGCATCCACTCCTCTGGGCTGGGCGGCGGGAACTGCGGGCCGCCTGGTCCGGCGTCCGCGCCACGCCGGAAGCCAATTCCGCGAGCGCAGGCCAAGTCCTGGCATTCGTAGCTCAACTGGTTGTCATCGCGTTCGCGGAAATAGTGAAGAAAACAGCGCGCGGCGCAAAGAAATTCCCACGCCGGGCCGATCTCGCTGCGCCAGGCCGCAGGCCAAAGTTCCTCCGGCGCGCTCCAGGTTTTGTGTTTCTCGAGTGCGGAAATGCGCGCCAGCCAGCGGCAAACGTGATAATCCCGCAAGCCGCCCGGGGCTTCCTTCAGGTTGGGCTCGAGGTGAAAAACGGTGTTGCCGTACTTCGTGTGCCTCTGGCGCGTCATCTCCGCCAGGTTGCGCAGCAGGTCCTGATGATCGCGCGCCACCAGGTGCGGATACACGTCGTCATGCAGGCGGTTGAAGAGTTGGGAATCGCCTGCCAGATATCGGCAATCGAGGAGAGACACGTTGAATTCGAGGTTGTCGCGATAAAGGCGGCCGCACTCGGCGAGCGTGTGCACGCTGTGGCCCACCCGAAGTCGCAGGTCCCATAATTCCCGCAGGATGGCCGCTATCGCCATGCGCTGGGAATCCTGCTCGGCGCTGCTTTCGGTGAGGAACAACAGGTCAATGTCCGAATGCGGGAAGAGTTCCCGGCGGCCGTAGCCGCCCAAAGCCAGGACGCAGAAGTTGCGCGGTTCCCCGAGTTGCGGGGAAAAGTAGCGGCGGTACAGCGAGCCGACCGCCGTGTCCACCACATCCGACCGCCCACGCAGCACGGCCAGGCCGTCACCCGTGCAGTCGAAAGTTTGCTGGATTTTTAGGGATTCTGTTGCGTAAAAATCCACGAGGCTGAATGCGGAGATGGGTCTTCTATCCATTGGCGACAATAGCCCTCTCGTCTGCGAAGAGGAGTCCGCATCAGAATGAGAGCCCTCTCCCTCGAGGAGAGGGTAACCAGCGAAATCGATGGCACTCTCTCTGGGAGAGGAGTGCACAGGGGAATGAACGCCCTCTCCCTTGGGGAGAGGGTGGCCCACGACGGCGTTTTCGTCAGCCGCCGCGGGTCGGGTGAGGGTCTCTTCCTTCCTCATAGTGCTCTCGAAAGTCGGTCATTCTGAGCGAAGCGAAGAATCTGCATTAGTTCGCTCCGGAATGGAACTGCAGATCCTTCGCTCCGCTCAGGATGACAGCGACTTTCAGCTCCGTGGGTGGGTCTAGGCCCTCTGATAGCTTGGAGCGAATTCAAATGGCAAGCGGCAAAATTCAAATGGTTTGGGATTTGCCGATTGCTCGAATCCTAGACCATTTGCCATTTGAATTGCTTTTGGTTTTGCTTATTGCGCTCCGGCTCTTGACAGAATCTGGTGATCCTGTAAACCACCCCTCACCCGTCTCGTTCCGGCTGATGACAGCGCCGGAGCGAGACACGCTCTCCCCAAGAGAGAGGGCTACTGACCTGGTTGGAGCGGGTTTCTCATGCATCGGGAGCGACCGGTGTCCACGACTTCAGACCTATAAAAGACACCCATTTTCTATTTTCCAATTTCCACTTACCGCCGTCCCTACAGCGCCGCGTCCCCCCGCTCATCGTTGCGGATGCGGATAGCGTCGTCGACGTGCGTGAGGAACACTTTTCCGTCGCCGATCTTGCCGGTCTTCGCGGCTTTTAAAATCGCCTGAACGGCTTGATCGGCGAGGGCGTCCGGGACGACCATCTCAATTTTGATCTTGGGGAGCAGGTCAACCTTGTACTCATTACCGCGATAGAACTCGGTGTGTCCCTTCTGCCGGCCGTGGCCCCGCACTTCCAGGACGGTCATGCCTTCCACGCCGATCTCGTGTAGTGCGTCCTTGACCGAATCAAACCTCGAGGGCTGAATAATCGCTTCAATTTTTTTCATTGGCAGTTGCCCCTCCGTGGGAGCGCGGGCGTCCCGCCCGCAGTGGCGCGGGCATTCCTTCGCACCGCTCAGGACAGGCTCTGCCCGCGCGCGGGAGCGAGACGCTCCCGCGACCGCAGGCGAGAAGCCTGCGCTACATCAAACTTCCAGATTGTAACCTTCTTCCCCGTGTTGCGACAGGTCCAAACCCTGAATCTCGTGCTCGGCCGGAACGCGCAGACCTATCACCACATCCACAATCTTCAAAATGACGAGCGTGCCGACGATCGCGAGGACCCAGGCAATCACCACGCCCACCAGTTGGTTGAAGAGTTGATGGGCGTTGCCGTCGATCAGTCCCACCGGCAGAGCGTTGCCCTTGCTGTCTTTGTAGATCGCGTTCACCGCCTGCGAGGCAAATATTCCGGTCAAAAGCGCCCCGATGGTGCCGCCCGCGCCGTGAACTCCGAACACGTCAAGCGAATCATCGTAGCCGAACAGCCCCTTCACCTTGGCCACCATGAAATAGCAGAACACGCCGGCGATGAGGCCTATGATCAGTGCAGGCATGGGCCCGACAAACCCGGAAGCGGGAGTAATGGCAACCAGCCCCGCCACCGCTCCTGAGATGGCTCCCAGCACGCTGGCCTTGCCGCGGGTCATCCACTCGGCTGCGGCCCAGCCCAAGGCAGCAGCGGCAGCCCCAAAATGCGTGGCTACAAAAGCGCTCGAGGCGAGACTTCCGGCGGACAGCGCGCTTCCGGCGTTGAAACCAAACCAGCCCACCCAAAGCAGGCAGGCGCCGATGAAGCTCAGCACCACGCTGTGGGGCGGCATCGGCTCTTTCGGATATCCCAGTCGCTTGCCTAGGTAAAGCGCGCAGACCAGTGCCGAGACGCCGGAAGTTATGTGCACCACGGTGCCGCCGGCAAAATCCAGCGTGGGGACCGCGCCGCCCAGCGAGGCATTCAGCAAGCCTCCCTTGCCCCAAACCATGTGAGCCATCGGGTCGTAAACGATGATCGTCCACAAGGTCATGAACAGCAGCATGGCGCTGAACTTCATCCGCTCCGCAAAGGCTCCCGTGATCAGGCCCGGAGTGATAATAGCAAACATCAATTGGTAGACCATGAACGTCTGCTGCGGAATGGTGGCGGCGTAATCCGGATTAGGCGCTGCGCCGACCCCTTTGAGAAAAATGTAGCCAAGGCCCCCCAGGAATCCCCCCCCTCCGTGGAACACCAGGCTGTAGCCAAAGAGCGCCCAGAGCACAGTCACCAGCACCATCATGGTGAAACTCTGCATCATGGTGGCGAGCACGTTCTTCTTTCGAACCAGGCCGGCATAGAAGAGCGCGAGGCCGGGCCCGGTCATCATCAGAACCAGTGCCGCGCTGGTCAGCATCCAGGCGTTATCGCCGGAGCTTTTCGCGTCGGCAATCTCCTGCTCGAGCTGGGCCACACGGTCGGCCGTGTTCGAACCCGCCGCGGCCTGCGCCGCCGGGGCCGGGTTATCGGTTGGCGCGGAAGTCTGAGCGAGCCCCCGGCCAGCCACACATGCAACCGCAAGCACCAGACCGAGAACGAGCCGGGTTATCAACCTAGGCATGGAATTCTCCTCTGAGTTTTGAACCGTTATTTGAGGTGATGACAGTCTCTATTATAAGAACTTAGGCGAGGTTAACCCAAATTAAATTATTTTATCGGCGCGAAAAGCTAGCGGCGGGTGTTGGAGGGGCCGAAGCTTTCAGCCGTCAGTTCAGCTTCCAGCAAGCGGAAGCGCGGTCGAGAAGTGGGCTGGCGCGGACTCCCGTGTCGTAAGTTGGGTCGAGGCAAGTGACAAAATGTTGGCTACACGATCGTTGGATTTGTTCCCACGCAGGCTGTGGGGAGGACCCTTTCACGTGTCATTCCGAGTGAAGCGAGGAATCTCGCTCTGATCTGTTTTCAAGGCAGTGCGAGATTCCTCGTCGCCTTCGGCTCCTCGGAATGACAGGCGAAGGGCGTTTCTGTGTGTGGCGTCCCAAGGAATGAAGCTGCCGCAGGGTTTGAAAGCCGCAAAATCCGCGCTTCGTTATCGTCACAATCCTCTGAACCGCACTCGCCAGTTCGAGTACAATCTATTCCCCTATTTAAGCAAGATGTGCGCTGGGGATTACCAAGCCTTGTTGAGGAGACGCATGCGACCAACTCTTAGACTACTCGAGGACGGATTGCGGGACCAGATCATCTCGGAAGCGCGCGAGGTTGTGTGCAAACTCGGATTTGAAATCCACAATGGGCCCGTGCTGGACTTGCTGGCCGGGCACGGCGCGCAGGTGGATAAACCCAATTGTAACGCCCGGCTTACGCAGGACCTCATTGACCGGGCGCTCTCGACCGTTCCGCACTCTTTCAAACTTTTCGATGTCCTGGGAAACGAAACTCACAATTTTCAGGGCGAGAACGTGTATTTCACGCCCGGCTCAACGGCGCTCAACATTCTGGATAACGGGAGCGGGGAATTGCGCCGGCCCACGACGAAGGACTACGTGCGCTATGTGAAATTGACGAACGGTCTGCGCCACATCGCTTCGCAAAGCACGGCCCTGATCCCCGCGGATGTTGATGACAAGATTTCAGACAGCTACCGGCTCTATCTGAGCCTGCTCTACGGCGAGAAGCCGGTGGTGACGGGGGCGTTTACGGTGGCGGGATTTGAGGTCATGAAGGACTTTCAGGTGGCCGTGCGTGGAAGCGAGCAGGCGCTGCGCGCCAAGCCATTGACCATTTTCTCCGCCTGCCCAACGGCGCCGCTCAAGTGGAGCGACGTGACCAGCCAGAACCTGGTGGACTGCGCCCGCTGGTTGATTCCGGTGGAGCTGATCTCGATGCCGCTTTCGGGGCTGGTGGCGCCAGTCACCTTGGTCGGCAGCCTTGTCCAACAGACCGCCGAGAACTTGTCGGGAGTGGTGATCAGCCAGCTTGTGAACCCTGGCCATCCACTTCTGTACGGCGGCTCGCCTGCGGTTTTCGACGTGCGATTCGGAACCACACCGATGGGAGCGATTGAGACCATGATGCTCGACTGCGGGAACAGCGAGATCGGGAAGCGCCTGGGCATGCCGACGCAGAGCTACATAGCCCTCAGCGATGCGAAACAACTGGATGCGCAAGCCGGGCTCGAGGCGGGCATGGGCGCGCTGATGGCGGGCCTCGCGGGCATCAACAGCATTTCGGGGCCGGGAATGCTGGATTTCGAGAGCTGCCTGAGCCTGGAAAAGCTGGTCGTTGATAATGAGATCTGCCGCATGGTCCATCGGTTGTTGCAGGGCATCGAGCCGCGGGAGGATTTCCCGGCGCTTCCTCTATTCGAGGAACTGCGGCGAGAGAAGTCCCTGCTGATTGCCGACCACACGCGCCGGCATCTGCGCGAGGAGATTACCTTCCCTGGTCCGGTCATTGACCGCGGCAACCGCGGGCGATGGATCGACGGGGGGCGCCTGACTTTGCGGGAGCGGGCGGCGCAGGAAGTGTCGCGGCTGCTCGAGCAATACACGCCCTCACGACTGCCCGAGGCAACTAAATTGGAATTAACACGCCTGATGGAATCCGAGGCCCGGCGTTATGGGGTGGATGCTTTGCCCTCGGTAGAAAATGTGTGAAGAAGACGACGTGCGACGGCGCACCGACGCGGGAAATGGGCAAGGCCTGTAGCGCTGACCTTCAGGTCAGCACAATGGGTCGAGGAGATAAAGCGGCTGCGGACCCTGCGCTCTGCTCAGGGCAGGCTCTGAAGGTCGGCGCTGCCTGCAGGGCGTACTATGCTTTTTCGACGACTCTGGCGCCGGCGCTGCGCAACTCCTCCGCCGCCAGTTCCGGCCGGACGGAGTTGTAATAAACCTCTTTCATACTATACGACTTGGACTTGGGCTCGCTCGCCGGAAGTATCTCGAAGTGCCAATGAAAATCCTCGGCCAAAGTCGACCAGTGCTGCTTCCGATCGTATTTCGCAGCCACGTTAGGAGTGGTGGAAAGGACCAGGTGGTAAGACGGGCTGACAGTTTCCAAGCGCTGCAGAATCGACTTTAGAAAGTGCGCTAAGCGCAGTTGGCGTTCCCACGTCGCAACATCCTCTTCGAAAGAAGAGTGGTGGTTCAGGGGCAGGATCCAAACCTCATACGGCACACGGGAAGCGAAGGGACAGAAGGCCACGAACTGGTCGTCCCAATCCACTGTCCGGACCTGGTGAGAGGTTTCTTCTGCGGAAATGTCGCACAGAATACATCGTTCCTTGAGCGCGTAGTACTGTTGGAACGATCGCAGCTTGTAGACTACCCTGCGAGGAATGAAAGGAGTCGCCGTAATCTGTGAGTGCGGGTGCTCCATGTCCTGTCCCGCCAATGCACCTTGATTGCGGAACACGGAAACATACTTGAAGCGACGGTCTTTCTTGAGGTCTGTGATTCTGGCAACATAGGCGCGCAAGACCTGGGCGACCTCTTCGTCGCGCAGGCGCGAGAGCGAAGTATCGTGATTTGGCGATTCGATGACAATCTCGTGGGCGCCCAGCCCGCGCATTTTGTCATAAAGACCTTCCGCCCGGCGCTGCGCATCCCCTTCGATCCGGTAGAGAGGTCGCAGGTGAGGGGTTACCCGGACCTGCCATCGGCCGTTGCCGTTCCAATGCGAGTAGATGGTTTGCGGGGCAAGAGCTTCCTGGCCCGGGCACAGAGGGCACGCGCCAAATCTGGGCCAGGGACCATCACCATTCTCCTGGATTACCCAATTCTGCGTTATGGGATCCTTTCGCAGTTCCATGCGACCTCCAAGAACAGCCAACGACTCAAAGCGAAAGGCGAACCGGTAAACTCGCCTTGCGGCTTCGCGAACACTATTTGTATCAAATTCAATACCTTGCCGGAAATAGCTCAACAGTACCGGTACTGCGGAAATCCTTGCACCCGATGGCGGCAGAAAGCGTGGCGCAGCTCCGCAGCTGTGTGCTTGAAAAACCCACGCGACCGTGCCGCCGGCTCATTGGTCGTAAACTGAGACCCGGGAATTCGAGAAATAACCACGCCGTCTAAATCCGCTGTTTCTATTAAACGCCGCAGACAATCTAACGTCAAGTACCCAGACTGTCAATAGACAACTACAGGTAAAGAGGCGGAAGTTTTCGAAGGAGAGCAGGAAGGAATTCGAATCGATCAGTCACTTATCAGGTTGGAAATCCAGGATTTTGCTTTGCACCTTGGCTCGCTCGAAGGCAGAGTTTTCCAGTGCCACGGTGATGTCGCGGTTTATAAAGAACACGGCACGCAGGCGGAACTCAGTACCGAAACTCACCGGAAACCAAATACCTTCGTCAAATCGCTTATACTCCACGTTGAAGCCGATTCCGGGCACATCGGTGCCCAGCAGAGTTCTCACAGCGAAGGGTAATCTACGTGATAACTTCGTATACACCCTTACCGGCTCGAACTCCTCGGCGTCGATCATCGCTTCCCCTGCCCAGGTCAGTTCATTCTTTTCACGTGGACGAAATCTCACGCGGTAAACTTTTCGCCCCTTGATGGTGTCTTCTCCCACCAGTTCGAAACGATAAGTCTTCTGCTCGCCGGAGGTTAAAGGAAAGAGATCGTGGCCCAAGCCGTCTTTCGACTTGTCATTGGAAAGGTCGTCGCGAAAGGTCTGAACGAGGCTGCTGTCGAGCCACCCGGCCTCAGGCACAGGTTTACCCTGAAACGTCAGGTACTTCCCTTTGTGCCAATAGCGGCCTTCGATGTGTTTCAATTCCTTCTTTGTTCCGTCCGGGGTGGGAGTGACCAGGTAATCCGCCGATTCCTCGCGGGCCAGCTTGCCGTTGGTCCGCAGAGTGGCAACATGAATATGTTGCTGGTAGACGTACTCGGCGCGCACCTGCTCCGCCCGATCCTGGTTGGCAGCCACTCGAGCCATGATCTCGTCCACTGAGGGTGACGGTTGGTCGCCGCTCGCAAGCATCGCCAGCGGGGCGAGCATCAGAACCCATAACAGCCTCGACATTGATAATCCCCCACTGGAATATACGCAATGAACTTCCCGCCGGGTGCAAGAAAAAGGTAGGTCGGCAGGTGAAGTACGAAGAAGGGTGATCAAAGGAACGTGTGCGGTTTTCATTCAGCCCGCCGGTTCCCCACTCCATACTTGCCATCTCCGGTGGCCATCAGCTCATATGGCCACCTGCCGACCTGCCCCCCACTGCCAACTGGAAATCGGTCCCAATAATCGGGCATAATGATTCCCCGGACGTAGTGACATGGCTCTTTTTCTCGGCATCGACGGAGGTGGCAGCAGCACTCAAGCATTGCTAGGCGACGAAGCGGGGCGGATTCTTGCCAGGGCTGTAGCCGGGCCTTCGAATCCAACGAAGGTGGGGATTGAAGGGACGAAGAAAGAACTCTTGCGGGCCGCGCGTCGAGTCCTGCGGAAGGCTTCGACGGCGGCTGGTCGCGGCAAGTTGACGAACTCGCACGGCGTTCGGGCGCGCCGCCGTGATCCATTGCTCGAAGCGGTTTGCGCCGGGGTGGCAGGCGTTGACCGTCCGGCTTTGAGCCGCCCGCTCGTGGCGTGGCTTCGCAGGGCCATTCCCGCGAGGCATCATCTTCTGGTGGTGGACGCCGCGATCGGTTTGCACGCCGCCTTAGGAACGGGCACAGGAATGGTCGTCGAGTCAGGGACGGGTTCGATCGCCTACGCGCGTGACCGTCGAGGCAGAATCCTGCGCGCTGGCGGCTGGGGTTCTATGTTTGATGACCAGGGGTCAGGCTATGACTTGGGCCGCAAAGCCATCATGGCGGCACTGCGCGACTTTGACGGGCGCGGCAAGCGGACCGTGCTGTCCTCAAGGATATGTCGGGCGTTAGGGATTTCCGCCATCAATAAAATTGTGATGAAGGCCCTTAACCCGCAGCAAGTGGCAGCGCTGTTCCCCCTGGTGGTGGAGGCGGCCCGCGAAGGCGATCGAGTGGCGAGACGGCTCTCGGCCGATGCGGCATTTGAACTCGCTGAGATGGCGCTGGCTCTGGGACGGCGTCTGGGGCGGCGCGGAATCGTGCCCGTGGTCTGTTTCGGCGGCGTTTTCCGCTCCAGTCCAGCCCTGCGGCGCAGTTTCGCGCGCTTCGTACACCAGCACATGCCCTTGGCGCGCGTGCGGCTTTTGCAACGCGAACCTGTTGAAGGCGCGCTGGCTATGGCGCGCGAGTTGGGTCGATGATTCCCCTCCTTAGTAAGGAGGGGCCAGGGGTGGTTGCTTGGCGGGGTCACCTTCGGCTCACCACCCCCTACCCCTCTTCAACTGAGGAGGGGAGTTATTTTCAGGGCAGCGTCGTGTCTTAGCAGTTGCTTGTCAACGATTTTGTGGGGTGACTTATGTCTCAAATGATGAAAGAAATTCTGGAGCAGCCCCTGGCGCTCCAGCGTACTCTGGCCGCCGAGCGAGACCACGCCCTGGCGTTCGCTGACTTCGCGCGCAAGCAGAATTTCCGGCTGATAGTTTTGGTTGCACGCGGGACATCTGACAACGCCGCGCTTTTCGGACGTTACTTGCTCGAGTTAACCACCGGAATCCCCGTTTCGATGAGCGCCGCATCGATTCATACCCTTTATCGTGCACGCTTGGATTTTCGCCAGACTCTGGTGGTGGGCATCTCGCAATCGGGCGAAGGAACGGACATCAATCTGGTACTCAAGTCAGCGAAGCGCTTGGGCGCCTACACGCTGGGCATCAGCAACGAAGCGCGCTCCACGATGGCCGGTTTGGTCGACGAGGTGTTCCTCGTGCATGCGGGGAGACAGCGCTCCGTGGCGGCCACGAAGACCTACACGGGGCAACTCCTGATCCTCTACCTTCTGGCTTCCAGCCTGAGTCCTCAAATTGTTCTCAGCGATGTCAGCGAAATCCCGCACCGCGTCGAACTTGCCCTCAAGCTGGCTCCGGAAATCGAGCACGTCGTCGAGCGTTACCGTTACATGCGGCGGTGCGTGGTGGTGGGGCGCGGCATCAACCTGGCGAACGCCTACGAACTGGCTTTGAAGCTGATGGAAACCTGCTACGTGGTGGCGGAAAGATTCTCCTCCGCTGATTTCCTTCACGGGCCTATTGCAATGATTGAACGCGACTTCCCGGCTCTGGTCTTCATGCCGCCCGGCAAAACTTTTCGGGAACTCCTGAAACTGACCGCACATCTGCACGCCTTGAAAGCCGATACCCTGGTCTTTTCCGCCTCGAACGCGCGTATTCCGGGCGCAGGGCGTGTGATTCGAATTCCAGATCCCGTCCCGGAGATCTACACGCCCATCCCCTACATTGTGCCGGGGCAGATCTTTGCGGCTTTGCTCGCCGAAGTGAAGGGACTGAATCCCGATAAGCCTCGGGAACTCCAGATTGTGACGCAGACAATCTGAATCACTACTGTCCGCCGGTATCCGAAGGTTGGTTGTTTGTGCCGAAGAATCTCAATGGTCCGCTCGTGACAAAATGAATCAGCCAGCAATCGGCAGGGGTCGGACTCGTATTCTCCCTTGATCAAACACTGCCACGCAGCCGCGATCGAGATCGGCTTTGAGTTTTTCGATGTTCGCCGTGAGCAATGCCGCTTGCGGCTCGGGTCGCCGTTCGGTGGATCTTCTGAGCAAGATGACGGAGGGTTTCCGGCTCTTCCGTAAGGCGAGGAGCGTACCGAAGTCAGTATCTGCAGAAATCAGGATGCGATCCTCTTCTGCGGCGCGTTCGAAGATCGCAAGGTCATCGTGCGCCGCCATGCCATAATCTCGAACGTGCGCCGCATCATGCCCGGCTTCGCGCAGACCTTTCGCCAACAGGGGAGATAGCGCATTGTCGACCAGGAATCTCAAGAGCTGGAAACCAGTGGGATTTCGCGTTCCCGCACCGCTTCCGCAGCGAAGCGCAGGGCCTCAGACACGTCTTCGGCCTCAAGATCGGGGTAGGCTCTTAGTATCTCGTCAACGCTCATTCCGTCTGCGACCATTCCAACCACGGTCGCGACCGGGATGCGCAGTCCGCGAACACATGGTACGCCACCCATCTGCTCCGGTTTCACCGTTATTCGCTGGAACGCCATATCGCACCGCCTCTAAGCATAATACCAGATTCGTTCCGTGCCCAGCCTGCTTCGCAGCCGTTTCACGGAGCGCCAATTTCCATAATCATCGGTATAACTACTACCTGAGATTCGTGCGACACCGTGGTTCACCAATTCGTGATGGACCCATCGGGTCGATGGAACATGGGGATCGGCCGTAAGCGCTCGGTAATCTCGGCCGCGAGTTGCAGAGGCTTGGTATCCAGAGTCACGCCGAGTCCCGGACGGCGGTTGGGCCACATCCTGCCATTGCGGAAGTCGTAGCACTCCGGCAAATGCGGGTAGGAAGCTTTGCCCTCACCCGTCATTTCCATCAGCACCGGCCCCGAGAAAACCCCACAGGCGTGCAGTAGTGCGGCTTCCGACAGCGGGCCTGTGAAGTGTGGGATCAGGCCCACGTAGTGCGTTTCGCAGAGGGCGAGAATTTTCATGTATTCGGTGATGCCACCGACGTTCGGCAGGGTGACACGGGCATAATCAATGAGCTGCTGCTCAATTAACTGGTTAACATCCCAGCGGCTGCCGAACTGCTCGCCCACCGCAATGGGGACCTTGACATGGGCGCGCAGTTCCTTGTAAACGTCAGGATTCTCAGATCGGATCAGGTCTTCGGCGAAGTACGGCTCGAGAGGCTCAATCAGGGTGCTGAGCCGCACGGCGTCGGGGAAGTCGAGGCGGGTGTGGTAATCGAGCGCCCAATCGCCGTCCTTTCCCACGCCCTCGCGGATCTCGACGCAGTCCTCATAGGTCTTGCGCACCATCTGATGGGAGTTGAACGGTTGGCCGTCCGGCGGGTCGGCTGTGGCGTAACGAAACGCGCGGAAGCCCGCCTCGAGGCAAGCGTGGGCGGTTTCCTTCAGGCTGCCGCGGCTCGGAAAACCCGTCGAGTAGCACTCCACATGGTCGCGCGCCAGGCCGCCAAGCAGCTCATAGACGGGCACGCCCAGCGCTTTGCCTTTGAGGTCCCAGAGAGCAAGGTCAATCGCGCCCAGGGCGTCGAGCTTTTCGCGCCCGGCAGGATAAAAGTAGCCACGGAACATCATCTGCCACAGATGATCGATGCGGAAGGGGTCTTCGCCGATGATCATCGCGGCACACTGCGAGACGGTGTCCCGCGAACCGCCTTCGCCGATGCCCGTCATGCCTTGGTCTGTCTCAACTGTTACGATGTTGAAGCTCTGGTTGAAATGCTCGGGAGATTTCGGATTATGGTAGAAACGAACGCGAGTAATCTTCATGGGAGGAGGCGCGGCAGCCGCCCCCGCCTTCGAAGCCGCCAGCGCCGCAGCTCCCCCGAAACCAACCGATTGCAAGAAAGAACGCCGTTGCATGTGACCTCCTGTTGTAGCGGTGAG
>JBEKLY010000111.1:0-22037 GCA_050010015.1 Terriglobia bacterium | reverse complement strand
GCGAGGCTTCGCCGGACGAATTGCTTCGTCCCACGCTCGCTCGGCTACCTGTTGAATGGGCAATTACAGGGTAAGCTCCTTTCAGCTTACAAGATCAGCCAGGCTTATCCTGGCACACCCCCAAAGGGGCGATCTAACAAAGCCCAGGCTGAAGGCCTGGGTCAATGGCACCCGAACCGAACCCCAAGCTCTGAAAGGGCGGAACAATCCTTTTCAATCCCAAACGTACCGCTCATCGTAGGCGATTCCGTGCGCGGCGAGCAGCTTCCGGAATTCCTCTTGGAAGCCGACCACGCGGTGGTGAATTTCTTGTTGCGCGATGTACGCAGAGTTGTGAAAGCGATTGCGGCATGGGGAAACACGTGTCTCGCCCCTTCAGGGCTGGGGGTAAAACTGGGGGATCATCTAAACCCAGGCCGTTGGCCTGGGCTTCGTTAGATCGCCCCTTTGGGGCTGAATCATCGGCCCTCTGGGGCTTAAATATTGGCAGGTTTCTCGACGACCAGCAAGTTGCGCGGACCACCGCTTCTGTGGTCCGCGAAGCTGTCGCCGTTTTTTTCCGGAATTCCACGGCGACAGCTTCGCTGCCGCACTCCAAAGTGCCGTCGGCACAAAGTCGCTGCTGGGCGGAGAGTCAGCTTTTGGCTGCGAGGCGGATGGTGGGGGCGCCTACGGCGGCTTTCAACTCCGGAAGGCCTTCGATCGCCTCGACTACTTTCCTGGCCACTTGATTATCGATCTCCGACTCGCGATGCAGCGTCACGGGGTATCGAATTACGAGGTCCAGGCGGTTTTCACCCAATTGCAGGCGGGCCTGCGGGCTAGGGGCGGAGACGGGAATGTTAAACAAACCTCCGAGCGTCTGGTGTTGTTGTTCGAGGCCTTCACGGTACTGGGAGTAAACGGAGTTGACGGCCTCGAGCAGCTTTTCTTCCGCCAGAGTATAGTCGCTGCCCCGCTCGAGCTTCACTGCCACCTCGTGCCAGGCGTAAGCGGTCCCGGGAATCTGCTTGAAGAAAGGCGCACCCTGGAAGAGCACCGAATTCGAAACCACCACGACCCGTCCGGTGGGGTGCAGGTCGGAACCGGCCCCGCCTAATTCCATCAAGGAAAGCCGGACCAAGCCGACATCGATGATATCTCCCGTAACTCCGGAAACCGTGATGCGATCACCCACTCTTACGCCGTGCCTTCCGATCAAGAAGAAATAGGCAGCGACCGAAACGATAACGGTTTGCAGAGCCAGCGCGATCCCGGCGGTGATGAAACCGGCGAAAGTGGCGAGCGAGGCGAATTCGCTGACGAGTCCCAGGGCGAGGACAACGGCCATAAGAAGAATAGTGACGATGCGGCGCACAAGCAAAAGCTGATGTCGCTTCCGGGCATCGCGGACGTATCGAAATATCGCCTTTTGCGAAACCTCGGAAAGCCCTAAAACGATGACGATGCCACCCAGCAGAAACCCCAGACGGATTGCGACCGTTTCGAGGATACGTAGATAGCCGCTGTGGATCGAGGATTGCCACTCGCGCAAGCTGGCCTGGCATTCTTCGAGTACCATTATCTCTTGCGTTAGAGGAACCGCGGCGCCCGCGATTTGCTTGAATTGCTTGGTAAGCAAACTCATCTTGCGGCGGTTCGCTTCCGCGCCGGCGGGGTCCTCCGGGGCAGGCTGGTTGGTCAGATCGCGCCCTTGCTGAATTGTAGCGCGCAGCCTTGCGCGCAGCGGGGTTTGAACCTGCCGCGCCGCATCCGCCACCTCGGTGACGCCCGTAACCAACTGGTTAAGATCGCGGAGACCTGCTATTCGAGTGAACAGAAGCGAGGTCTGGCTGATCAACCCTGTCCCTTCTGCAGCGGCCGGCGGAGCGCTCGGAGTGGCCGCCGCGGTTGCTTTGGGCGGGGTCTTGGCAAATACATCGGGGACCGACTTCTTCAAATCGTCGATCTCCTTTTGTAATCCGCCGGACGCCGCTCCGCTGCTGCTCATAAACGTCGTCAGCTTTTCGAGCGCTTCCTGGAGAGCTTTGTTGAAATCAAGTTGTTCCTGCAGACTTTCCCGTTGAGAAGTTAATTCCTGGCGTTTTTTCCCGGAGGCCTTTTCGATCTGGCGGTTCACATCCTCGATCTGGGCCTGGGTTTGACTGATCAGGTTGGCAGCGTTGGCCGCGGCTTTGGTGATGTTCTGTTGTTCAGTCGAGGTCTCCGACGAAAGGGCAGCGCCTCCGCTCCCTTTTTCCGCGGCCAGCAATGCGGCTTCTTCTTCCGCCGACTGGAACGCGAGTTCGAGCGCCTGTTTCGCGAGGTTGCGGGCGTTCTCGAGATAAAATGCATCGCTCGGCCGGCCTGCGGATTCGTTGGCGCCCGATAGCTGCTTGTACCAGGTAATCGCGGCATTGAGATGCCGGATGATGGGTGCGTCCTCGGGGCGCTCGTTCTGCGCAGAGGCAGCGCTTGGAACAATCGACAATTGCATGAAAACTGTCGCAGCCAGCGCCGCTCCCAGACAACTTGCCGAGACCCTCAGCCCTCGCATCAGTGCTATCCTGATTTGGGCGTAGCGCCGCCATCTTGGCGGCTCCAGTGCCGACTGGAAGCCGGCGTTACGGCCCAGCTTAGGACCATTCGCTCGCATCACCTGATTCCCCTTTCCGACTCTCTTTGTTAACATGATTAGAAAATGGCCGCAAGTACGGTGCGGGGGAGTTCTGTATGTTGTCGTACCGGCTCGTCGCCGGCCTGGGTTGCGCCGCGAGGAGGAAGCATGCCGCTGAAGATTGAGTCGCTCGGCCTGAACGGGGTTGTGGTGCTGGTCCCGGAAGTGTTTCAGGATGAGCGCGGCTATTTTCTGGAGGTATTCCGTGGGGACCGTCTTAGCGAGGCCGGCCTGCCCGCAACGTTCGTGCAGGAGAACCAGTCTTATTCACGCAAGGGCGTTCTGCGCGGGCTGCACTTTCAGTGGGATCCGCCGATGGGAAAGCTGATGAGGGTGACGCGAGGACGAGCCTTCGTGGTGGCCGTTGACCTGCGGCTCGGATCGCCCACGTTGGGGAAGTGGTTTGGAATTGAAGCCTCACCCGAGAATCGGAGGGCTGTGTGGGCGCCGGCCAGCTTTGCGCGCGGGTTTCTGGCCCTCTCGGAGGGCGTGGAAGTGCAGTACCTGTGCACGGGCGTCTATAACTCGAAGGCAGAATCCGGAATTCGATGGGACGACCCGGACATTGGCATCGAGTGGCCGGAACAGCCGTCGCTGATTTCGGAAAAGGACCGCCAAGCCCAGACATTTAAGGAGTGGATCCAATCGCCGCATGCAAGGTATTTCACCTACTCGAGGCAGGCAGTTGGAGTATAAACTGGTTGCCAAGTGCGGCCGGCTCGTAAGGTGTGGGGCGTCAGGCTTGTTCTCTGGTAATACATAGTATCATCGCTTTACTTATATTGAACTAATGTATATACACGTTATGTAAGATGAGTAAGTTGGCGAAAAAATTACTTGACAGTGGCCTCGAAATCGTATCTTATCTACAAGTTGGGGTGATAGGCGTGGATCATCTGAGTTAGTGACGCGAAGCCTCTCTGTACAACTGTTGCCAGTCACGTCTGGCGAACACCATTGACCTCGCAAAGAAGCCTGTCTCGGCTGGCACGGGTGGCGGCACCAGCCTTCTGGGTGGGTCGATTCACTGTTGAGAGCGAGTTGAATCTCTTTCCCAGAGTCCGCGAATGGCAATCCCCTACTTAGTGCCTTTGTTGATTGCAGTTTGACAGTCTGAGCGAAAACACTTTCTCCTTTTGACGCTCACTACGATGTAGTCAACGGGAGGGACTGCACCTTAAATGATCACTATCGTGTTCCTCTTGTTGATTCTCCTGAGTCTCTGGGTAGGTTTTTACCAACTATTCAAACAGCAGGGCCGCATCCTGCTCCGCCTGGATGAACTTCAGTCGCGTACGTCAACGGCTCACACCGAGCACGAACACTCGAGTCCGGAGACTGAAGCGCCCGGGCTGCCGCTGGAAAGTGTATTCCCTGCCTTCAGTCTTCCGGACCTTGCGGGAAATTTCATGTCTCTCGACGGCTTTCGCGGCCGGCGCGTTCTGCTGGTGAACTGGAATTTCGAGTGCGGATTCTGCGATTCGATCGCCCCACAAATGGCTTCTCTCGAGTCCAGTTTCGAGCAGCGCAACGTTCAGCTTCTGCTCCTGGCGCACGGCGAGTCCGTCACGAACCGGGAAGGCGCGGCTGAGCACGGCCTGAAATGCCCAATTCTGCTCGTGGGCGGGCGGGAAGACGGTGGGGCGTTTGGGACCGAGGGTACCCCGGTCGCATACCTCGTGGATGAGGAAGGTCGAGTGGCGGCGCCGGTGGCCAGGGGCGCGGATCGCGTCCTGGCGCTAGCGCTGGAACTCGCCGGCCCGCAGGCCGGGCCACTCAGCAGTGAGAAGGCCCCAACGGAGCACCGTAGGGATGCAGAAGCGCCACACACCGCCGAGGCGCCCCATCCGCATCGGCTGAGGCTACCGCGCTTTCTGGTCAAATATGAAATTGGGCTTGGGGACCTCATCAAACGCGTGACGTCGGCATTGGGCATCAAGACGTGTGTGGGGTGTGAACGTCGCGCTCAAACGCTCAACCGCTGGCTGGTTTTTTCAGGTCTCAGCGGCAGCGGCCTCAAAGCAGGAACTTCTGCGCCGGATTTCCAATTGCCTGACCTCCAGGGCCGCATGGTTTCGCTCCAGGAGTACCGGGGACGGCAGGTGATTCTGTTCTTCAGCGATCCTCAGTGCGGACCCTGCGATGAGCTGGCTCCGAAGCTCGTCCGCCTGCATCGCGAAGGTGCGAACGGCGGGCTGAGCATAGTGGTGGTGGGGCGGGGCAGCGTGGAAGAGAATCGCCGCAAAGCGCAGCAGTATGGAATGGATTTTCCGGTGCTGCTTCAGGACAGGAAGTGGAGAGTGTCAAAGGCGTACGATATTCTCGCTACGCCCGCAGCGTTTTTGATCCGGGAAGATGGTGTGATAGCAAGCGACCCGGCGGTGGGAAGCGACGCAATACTGACGCTGGTCCGCAACGGCCGGGTGCAGTCATGATGAGGACACAACGAGCTCTTTGATAGACGACATCTCGCCGTTTATCCCCAGCCCGGTTTCAAGGCGCCATGCCTTCAAGAAGGCAGGCGGAGCGATGGGAGACGCCGTCTTGAATTCTTTGGGCTTGAGAAGGGGCGCGTTTGCCCAGGGCCCGCCATGATTCGGTCGCAGTTGGGTGCTGCTCCCCGAAGCGAAATCTCACCGCGCCTGCGAGTGCGGGCGGTGCTGTTCCTGTTCGTGGTCGCCGGCGTCAGCGTGGGGCTGGCGGTTGAGTCCCTGCTGGCAGGAATCGTCGCCTCCTTCCAGTCGCCTGCCATGGGTCGCCGGCTGCTGGCGTGGGACGCGGACGACCCTCGCCTCGAGGACCAGCTCGGACAAGCTTATAAAGGCACCAATCAGGACGAAGCTCTGCGCCATCTGGAGCGCGCTACACAGTTAAGTCCTGCCAGCCGGCTCTATTGGTCGGACCTCGAGTTGGCCTGCGAATCCGCCGAGGACGCGCAATGTGCGGACCAAGCGCGCGAACGCCTGCTGCGGCTATGTCCCATGGCGCCGGGTTATTATTGGCTGGAGGCCGATTCTTGTATGCGGATGGATCGGCCCGACCTGGCTTTTGCGCAATACCGCCGCTTGCTCGAACTCGATCCTACCTATGCCCCTTCGGTTTGGTCCAATCTTCAAAATGTACAGCAGCCGGAGCCGGTTTACGAAAAAGTACTGGCGGATAATCCTGATGCCGAGCTCAAGGTTGGGTATGTCGATTTCCTGAGCGATGAGGGTGACGACGAAACAGCCTATGGGATTTGGCGCCGGCTGGCGGCAGGCTCCCTTTCCGTTCCTTACAGTTCCGCGGCGCCTTACCTTGATCGTCTGATAACTCGGGGCAGGATCAACGAGGCCGTAAACGTCTGGCAGGATCTCGAGCGGCTGGGAATCGTCAAGGCGGGCTCAGAAAAGGGCAATCTAATTTTCAATGGCGAATTTGGAAGACCACCGTTGAAATCGGGGTTTGACTGGAGAACAGGCAACATAACTTATCTGGTCATCGACTTTTCCGCTCCCCAGGGTTACCACCGGGACCACTGCCTCCGGATAGACTTCACCGTCAGTCGCAACGATGAATACGAACCGGTTTATCAAATCGTGCCGGTCCTCCCCCTTCAGACCTATGAGCTCGAGGCATTCGTCCGCACGCAAGATATCACTTCCGATACGGGCCCCTGTTTGCGCGTGCGTGATATCCGGCCGAAGGGATTTCCCGATGCTGTCAGCGAGACTTCCGTGGGGACGACGCCCTGGCATCCGGTCCGGCTGTCCTTTACTACCGGACCGCATACTGAGGCGGTGCAGGTTTCACTTTGGCGGCCGCGCAGCAGGGTTTTCCCGACGGAGATTGTAGGGACAGCCTGGTGGGACGCAGTTTCTCTTCACCCCCAGCGCGGCCCGAACCCGAAATAAGACAAGAAAGGACAAAGGGCGAGATTTGAAACGGCAAGACGACTTGGTGCAAGCACAAATCCTCCCGGGCGCCGCGAGTCACCATCGCCCATTTCCCATTACCTCTCCGCCCGCTCCGCCCACTTCGTACCTCCTGCAAATCTCTCGCGTCCTGCTCTTCGCTGCCCTGTTTGGCGCTCCTCTGGCCTTTGGCGCCGTCGTCCCTTGGGCATGGATGAGCCTCGGCCTTGTCGCCAGCCTGGCGCTTTTTTTGTGGGGACTGGGAAGCATTCTGCAGGGCGAGTTGAAAGTGATTTGGTCTCCGCTCTACATTCCCCTTGCGATCTTCGTTCTCTTGGGTGTGGCTCAGTATGCGGCCCGAATGACGCTTGACAAGTCAGAAACGCGCCAAGCTTTGGTGCTGCTGATTACGGATCTGGTGTTCTTCTTCCTCGCCGTCCAGCATTTCGGGGGGAACCGCGGCACCGTTTTGTTGCCCTTCGGTCTTGTGGTGCTGGTTTTTGTCGGAGGCTTGGGACTGTTTGCCATTCTTCAGTCCGCTTCGGGAGCGGAACGGATTTATGGCATCGTTGAAACGCCCGGCGGCGTGCTGTTCGGCCCCTACGTCGACCGCGATCATTTCGCAGGACTCATGGAGATGCTCCTTCCGGTTGCCGTCCTCTACATTGTCGGACGGCACGGAAGGCTTACGCTCGAGGCCTCGATATGGCGTGTTTGTGTGGTTGCGTTGGGGCTGGCATCATTGCTTCTTGCCGGCTCGCGGGGTGGCCTCCTGGCCCTCTCGGCGGAGATCGCCGTCTCGAGCTTCATCCTCCGCCGGGCCTCGGCCCGCATCGGCCAGCAGCGCCGCCTGGCCAGTGTTGCCGCCCTGGTCCTGGTGGCGGGCGGAGCGCTGTTTGCCTATATGGACCCGGGCTGGGCAGCGAAAAAGCTGGGCTCTATAGCCTACGTCGATAGGACCTGGGCGGAGTGGACCGGCGACCGCAAAAAGATGGCCGGCGACACCCTGCGCATGTGGCGTGACCATCCCCTGCTGGGTGTGGGCTTGGGAGATTTTGAAACCGCTTACCCCCGCTATCAGAGTTATCCGAGCGACACCTGGGTCGATCACGCCCACAATGACTACGTTGAGGCCGGTGCGGAGACCGGACTGGTTGGCGGGCTGATCATCCTCTGCGCTGTCGCCCTGTTTCTTCGCCTGGCCTTTCGCAATTGGAACAACCCCTTTCGGTCTCACGCCGGCTGGATTCGCCTGGGCGCCGCCATCGGATGTTGCGGTATGCTGGTGCACAGTTTGGGAGATTTCAACTTTCATATCCCCGCCAACGCCCTTTGGTTTGCAGTCCTCGCCGGGATCGCGGCCACCAAGTCTGATTGACCCGGAGCTCTTTTCGCCTGTCATTCCGAGGGGTATCCATAGGCCTGTGGCCCACCCGAGCGAATGATAATCAACGTCGTCCCCGCGAAAGCGGGGACCCATTGTGAGTCGGGAGACAGATGGATTCCAGCTTTCGCGGGAATGACGAGTCCGGGCGTGATTTTCAGGAGAGTCGCTACAATATCAAACTACACCCCTACCGCGGCCGCGGTAGTGTCCTAATTTGGCGCGTAACGCCGGCTTCCAGCCGGCAATGGAGCCGCCAAGATGGCGGCGCTACGACCAAATTAGGACAGCACCGCGGCCGCCGATGGTTTGAATAGTAGCCCGGGACGTGCTACATATAGATGCAGTGGACAAAACTATCCGCAAGTACAGCAATCTCGACGAGATGAAGGCTGACGAAATTCGGGAGTGGCAGCAGCTCTCTGCCGCAGAGCGGATGGAGGCGGTTCGAGAGATTACGCTTGCGGCTTACCGGATAAAGGGACTCATCACCGATGTTCCAAGACTTGAAAGAACTCTTGTCCGTCTTCAACAGCCGGAGAGTCAGTACCCCAGCGAAGACCTGATAGCCGCAAAGCTCGCGGCGGGCAGACCGCAGGATATCGCGGATGTGGCTGCTCTGCGCAAGGCGGCAGAGGACAAGAAGTAATGAGGCGAGGGTTGCTCGACTTCCGGCACGTCTCAGTGATGCTGGGCGGCAAACGAGTGCTTGACGACATCACCCTCAGTATCGGGGCCGGAGAGCATGTCGCGATCCTGGGACCGAACGGATGCGGCAAGTCGACGCTGATCAAGACCATCACGCGCGAGTGTTACCCGCTGGCTGTGCCCGAATCGTCACTGACCATTCTGGGCCGCGCCACTTGGAACGTTTTCGAGTTGCGCCCCTTGTTGGGAATTGTTTCGAGTGAGTTACTTCAGCGCTCGACACGCGAGATTACCGGCCGCGAGATGGTACTTTCGGGATTCTTCAGCAGCATCGGACTTCAGCCTTATCATCAAGTCAGCCGAGCGATGACCCGCAAGACCGATCAGGTGCTCGAACTGCTCGGCGCGCGGCACCTGGCGGACCGTGAGATGAACAGCATTTCGCAGGGCGAGGCACACCGGCTGCTCATCGGCCGCGCCCTCGTCCACGATCCCATGGCCTTGCTTCTCGACGAGCCGAGCAACAGTCTGGACTTTCGCGCTGCCCTGGGACTCCGGGATATTTTGCGCAAACTGGCGCGGGCTGGAACCGGGATCCTGATGGTGACTCATCACCTCGCCGACATTCTTCCGGAAATCGACCGTGTGATTCTGCTGCGCGAAGGCCGCGTGTTTCGAGACGGCCCCAAACGCGCGCTTCTGACCACTAAACACCTTTCCGAATTGTTTGGCCTTCCCGTCCAGGTCCTGCAGCGCGACGGCTATTACCATCTCTGGTGATCGGTCCAAAGCAATCCACCCTTCCAATGCTGGGCGTTCCTGCCCACGGGAATCGTCTGTGTGATATCCTCTATTTTCGGCTTAGCCCGAATTCCCAAGTCGACCTTCACGCTTACAGGCCAATTCGCAGAATCTGAATTGCCTGGGTTGACGGGCTGGAGCACCGAACGGGCGTTGAGATTCGACGGAACTGACCCCTCACCCGGCCGGCTCCGGCTGGTGAAAGCCCCGGCAGCGGGCCACCCTCTCCCCAAGGGAGAGGGCTGAGAACCAATCCCGTCGACGGCCCTCTCCCTTAGGGGAGAGGGTGGCGAGAGTAGCGAGCCGGGTGAGGGGTTTCTTCCCATCGAGCCTTGTAATTTCGATTCTCAGTTCCGGACGTTGTCGATTTCCAAACACGATGCCAGTCACCAAGAATACGAAGACGGAAATAGCTCCCCTGGAGAAGGTGTTTGGCCCTGGGGGATGGCTGGCGCGCCGTCATCCGAATTACGAGTACCGGCCGGGCCAGCTCGAGATGGCGGAAAGCGTAGAATCGGCCAGCGAAAACCGTCAACACCTGATTGTGGAAGCGGGCACGGGAACAGGCAAGACGCTCGCGTACCTGGTTCCCATGATGCGCAGCGGGCGGCGCGTGGTCATCTCGACCGGCACCAAGAACCTCCAGGAGCAGCTCTTCTTCAAAGACATTCCTTTTTTGAAGAAGCTCTTCCCCGACGTGCGCGTCGCCTTGATGAAAGGGCGTCAGAATTATCTCTGCCGGCAGAAGCTCTACGACATTGAAAAGCAGCCGGTGCTGAACGGTCTCGAGGAAGTGGCGCAGTATCCGAAGCTCAAGGACTGGGAAGCAAAGACGGAGACGGGGGACAGGGCTGAGCTAGGCTGGCTGCCCGATTCGAGCGAATTCTGGGCCAAGGTCGACGCGCGGCGCGAGACTTGCACCGGTCAGAAGTGCGCCCAGTTCGATCGCTGCTTCATCACCCTGATGCATCAGCGCGCTGCCGCTTCCGACCTTATCATCGTCAACCACCACCTCTTCTTTGCCGACTTGGCCATACGGGGATCGGAGGTGGCGAGTCTGCTTCCCGACTACGATGCCCTGGTGTTCGACGAGGCGCACGACATCGAGGACGTGGCCACGCAGTATTTTGGGTTGCAGGTGAGCACCTATCGTTTCGAAGAACTGGCGCGCGACTCGGAAGCCACCTTGAAGCTGAAAGGCTTGAAAAGCGATGAAGTGCTTCAAGCCGTCGCTGAGTTGCGGCGCCGCGCCGAGCTCTTCTTCGACCTTTTTCCAAAACAGGAGACTCGCGCGAGTTTTGATAACCGGGAATCGTTTCTGCAAATGAACGGCGGCATTTACACCAGCTTGCTCAATGCACTGGTGCGCCTCGAAACCGAGCTCGGCCGCTTGAAAGACCGGCCCGAGGAAGTCAATAACCTGATGAGGCGCGCGGTCGAGGTGCGCCAGGCGCTGCAGACGGTCCTGGAGAGCAAGGAACGAAACATGGTTTTTTGGTGGGAGCGGCGCGGGCGAGGCCTCTTCCTGGAGGCTACGCCGATCGATGTGGCGCCCCTGCTGAGGCAGCGCCTTTTCGAGAGCGTGGACACCGTGATCCTGACCTCGGCCACGCTGGCCGTAGGCGGCAACTTCGATTTCCTCAAGAGGCGCCTGGGGATCGAGAATGCCAAAGAGCGAATCCTGGCTTCACACTTCGATTTCCCAAGTCAGGCCTTGCTCTATACCCCTCTACATCTGCCCGATCCGCGCGAGCCGACCTTCGCGCGCCAGGCGGCTGAAGAGGTTGTCCAACTCTTGAAGGTCACCCGCGGGCGGGCGTTCGTGCTTTTCACCTCGCACCAGCAGATGCGCGACGTCTACGAGCGCGTTCATCCCCACTTGCGCTATCCGATGATGATTCAGGGCTCCATGCCCCGCACTGAAATGCTGGATCGCTTCCGTAACACACCCCACGCCGTGCTATTCGGATCCAGCTCCTTCTGGCAGGGCGTGGACGTGCAGGGCGAACAGCTGAGCGCCGTGGTGATTGACCGTCTCCCTTTCGCTGTCCCCTCGGACCCCATCATCGCGGCAAGAATCCGGCAGATCAACGAAGAGGGCGGCAACGCCTTTATGGATTACCAGGTTCCGCAAGCTGTCCTGGCACTGAAACAAGGATTCGGGCGGCTGATCCGCAGCCAGACAGATCGCGGAGTCCTTGCCATTCTGGACAACCGGATGATGCGCAAACAGTACGGCAAGACTTTCCTCGAAAGCCTGCCGCGTTACCGCATGACGAATCGGCTGGATGAAGTGAAGGGTTTCATGCAAGGATAGGGGTAGGCGTAGGGACTGGGGGCTAGGGGCTGGGGACTAGGTGCGCGGGTGAAAGTTATCAGCTTTCAGCCGTCAGCTATCAGCGAGCGGTTATTTCTTGCGGAGGATTAAAAACTAGCTGTTATTCCCTAGCCCCTAGTCCCCAGCCCCTAGTCCCTAGCCAAAGGAAACTCAGAATGTTTGAAATCTCTGTTGATTACACCTTCGCTGCGGGGCACGCTCTGCGCAACTACAAGGGAAAGTGCGAGAACGTCCACGGACACAACTACAAGGTTCGTGTGACAGTTGCCGGAGACAAGCTCAATGCGAACGGGTTGCTAATGGACTTTGTTGAACTGCGGGCTGAGCTTAAGGGGCTAGTTGAAAAACTCGACCACCATTTCCTCAACGATATTCCACCCTTCGACCAGTTGAATCCTTCGGCCGAGAATCTGGCCGCGTATATTTGCGGCGAAATCGCGCCTCGGGCGACTAGCCAGGGTCTCGAAGTGCAGGGCGTTACAGTTTGGGAAACCGATACGACTTCAGCCACGTACAGGCCGGAAAAGCAGTGACGAGTGACCAGTGATGAGTGGCGAGCAAGAAAAGCTAAGGACGCACTGGCGAGCAAGAACGGCAGGAAGGTAGCGGCAATTGAATAATGACGAGTGAGCAATTTATCGGCGCAGGTTTCCCTGCTCGTCACTCATCACTTGTCACTCGTCACCAGTTTTTCCTACCACGTCCAGAACGCCACGGCGGGGTGCATCTCGGCCTGGTGCTGTTGCGCGCAAACTCCCTGCTTGCAGAAGTAAACGTCCTCGCACCAGCGGCAGCGGGCTAAATGTTCCCGTTCACGGATGGCGCCGCAAATGGCGCAACCTTCCAACAGGTCCGCTACGATATGCCGCGAGTACTTCCGCCATGTGTCTTCGGCTTCATTCTGTTCGCGGATCTTTCCTAGCTCATCGTGCGTCAGCATAATCCGCACCTCGCGCCCCTGTCCCAATTGGATGCAATCAAAATGCCAATGCGTACACTCATCCGATAATAAAGATTGCCCCCTGCCTGAAACGTTGCCTCGTCAATTAATTAGATTATTTACCACCCCAAAGCATTATGCCACGTTTTTGTCAAATTATCACCTGACGAATGAGGGATTCTGCGCTCGAAGAGACAGGATTCAGGAGTCAGGATTCAGGAGTCAGGAAATCAAAACGAGACCGTGCCCCGAAACGGTTTGCCCCGCCTCCCTCACGTACCATGGATGTGTCATGGGGTGTTCAGTTTTCTGGG
Organism: Terriglobia bacterium; assembly: GCA_050010015.1. Taxonomy (GTDB): domain Bacteria; phylum Acidobacteriota; class Terriglobia; order UBA7540; family UBA7540; genus CAVROP01. The sequence continues at coordinate 9,063 of JBEKLY010000111.1, read as the reverse complement.
CCCTGAATCCTGAATCCTGACTCCTGAATCCTGTCATCATGTAAAATGGACTGGATTGAGGAGATTCCGTCGAGGAGCTTGCGGGAAGAGATGGTAATCACTGAGATTTTCAAGTCGATCCAGGGCGAGTCAACCTATGCCGGCCTGCCTTGCCTTTTCGTGCGGCTTACGGGCTGCAACCTGCGCTGCCACTGGTGCGACACCGCCTATGCCTTCTCTGGGGGGCAGAAAATGACGGTTGCCGAGGTGCTTACTAGACTCCAGCAACTGGGTGGCAACTTAGTGGAATTGACGGGCGGCGAGCCCCTGTTGCAGCAGGAAATCTATTCCCTGACTGACCAACTACTTGCCCAAGGCTTCCGGGTGTTGATCGAAACCAGCGGTGAGCGCAGCGTCGCCCAATTGCCTCGCCAGGTCGTCAAAGTGCTTGACGTGAAATGCCCAGGGAGCGGTGAGGAAGGCAAATTCTGTTTTGACAATCTGGGCTTGCTGGAACGGAAAGACCAGATCAAGTTCGTGATTATGAACGAGAATGACTATGGCTATGCCAGAGACTTCCTCGCCCGGCACGACTTGCATCGACATGTCGACGAAGTAATTTTCTCGCCGGTCTTCGACCAGTTGTCGCCCCGCGGCCTGGCTGAATGGATTCTGCGGGACGATCTGCAGGTGCGCCTGGGGCTGCAAATTCACAAGTTCATCTGGGGACCCGAGACGCGGGGAGTATAGGGAAGATAGACGGCAGACAACCAGAAGCCATGAAGATGGTTCCCCTCCTTTTTAAGGAGGGGTCAGGGGTGGTTAACGGCTGGGCCCACCAGCCCCTACCCCCTCCTCAACCGAGGAGGGGAGTGATCTTCAAAGCAGTAGGCAGAAGGCACTAGGCAGAAAACAGCAGGCGCCCGGCAGAAAGTACTACACACACCGTTAGCAGTGTGAACGACGACACGCAAATGAAGGCAGAACACGGACAACCGACCACGGACAACGAACAACGCACTCTCGGCAGACCACTCGCCGTCGTTCTAGCCAGCGGCGGCATGGACAGTTGCGTTACCACAGCCATTGCGAACCTTGACTACCGCTTGGCCATGCTCCACGTGGCCTATGGCCAGCGGACCGAAGCGCGCGAACTTCGGTCCTTCAACGCGCTCGCGGATTTCTACCAGGCGGAACATCGGCTAGTCTGCCGTCTGGATCACCTCCGGCAGATCGGCGGCTCCTGCCTGACGGACCCTGCCTTGGCCGTCGAGCCAGCCAACCTGGATCGCAAGGAGATTCCTTCCAGCTACGTGCCTTTTCGCAACGCCCACTTTCTCTCGATTGCCGTTTCCTGGGGCGAAGTCATCGGCGCCCGCAAGATCTTTATCGGCGCCGTTGAGGAAGACAGCTCAGGGTATCCCGATTGCCGACCGGCTTACTACGAGGCGTTCAATCGCGTAATTGCCGCCGGCACCAAACCAGAGACACAACTGGAAATCGTTACGCCGGTCATCAGAATGCGCAAGAGCGAAATCGTCCGGCGGGGAATCGAACTGGGCGCGCCCTTCCCGAGCACCTGGTCATGCTACCAGGCGGAGGACGCGGCTTGCGGAGTGTGCGATAGCTGCGCGTTGCGGCTGCGCGCTTTCGCAGAAGCTGGAATCGAAGACCCCATACCGTATGCCTGCCGCCCTCAGTACGACCGCAAAGAGCTTCGAACGTACTGATCACCATTCGCGGTACTGTCCCAGTTTGATCGTAGCGCTGGCCTTCAGACCAGCATTTGCCGACCCTTCGCTCCGCTCAGCGCAGGCTCTGAGGTCGGCGCTGCGCCCAAACTAGGACACCACCCCAGTCGCAACTTCATCCACACGCTACCAACTTGCTGCCTTTTGCAGTATGCTCTTGCAGCTAGGCGAGAGTGTGATCAACGGGGCGCAGCATGAAGAGAGCGGCGAGTGGTGTTCTTGTGAGTTTGCTCATTGTGGCGGCCATTATCTGGTTTGTCGTCAAGCCACAATTCACGCACGGTCCGGAGGGCGGCGCCCCGCCTAAACAGATGATCGACGTGGTGGGCGTCAAAACCGATCTGGTGGTGATCGGAAAGGCGCAGCAGCTCTACTTGGCCGTTCACGGTTCTTACGCCAGCCTCGAGCAGCTCGAGCAAGACGGAGAGATCGCCTTTTCCGGTACCGGTCGCCGCGGCTATAACTACACTGCTGAGGTCAACGACGGTGTGCATTTCAAGATTACCGCGGTCCCTTCTGCGCCCGACAAGCAAGGCTGGCCCACGCTCTGGATTGATCAGTCCATGCAAGTGGCGCAACAGTAGGCAGTCGGCAGTAGGCAGTGGCCAGCGGGCGTGCACGGAGAGTAGCAAGTGGCAGCCCGACTGACGACCGACAACTCATGACACACAACTGTTCTTTCACGAGGTTCCCATGCGAGTTGAAGCGCGAGCGCCGGCAAGAGTAGATCTGGCGGGCGGCACAGTCGACATCTGGCCGCTCTACCTTTTTCATCCGGGGGCACAGACCGTCAACATCGCCATTCGCTGTTACGCCTCCTGTGTAATCGAGACGCGACCGGACCGGCATATCGTTTTGGCGTCCAAGGACCAGGAGATTAACGAGACTTTTGAAGACTTGGATGACTTGATGCGCGGGAAGTCCCGGCTGACTTTGGTGCGGGAGTTGGTGATCTACTTCGCGCCCAACCGGGGGCTGAACATCGAGACCAGCTCGCAGGTCCCCGCCGGCGCCGGATTGGGTGGTTCATCGGCCCTCAATATTGCGCTTTGCGGAGGATTGGCGCGCGTCACCGGCAAGCACGTGACGCGCACCCAAATCCTCGAAATCGCCAAGAACGTCGAGGCCATTGCGATCCGCGTTCCCACCGGCTGGCAGGACTATTTCCCGGCACTTTACGGCGGGGCAAATGTCGTCCACCTGGAGCCCGGCGGAGTGAGGCGCGAGAAGCTGCCGATATTTGTTTCCGAGCTCGAAAAGCGCTTTGCCCTGTGCTACACGGGCCAGCCGCGAGATTCCGCCATCAACAACTGGGAAGTGATGAAGTCGCACATCGACGGCGAGGAGCAGGTGCGCCGCAATTTCGACAAGATTACTACCATCGCCAACCAGATGCGCGAGGCCCTCCTCACGGGCGACTGGAAGGATGTGGCGGAATTGCTGGCTCTGGAGTGGGAAAACCGCAAACAAAACTTCAAAGGCATTTCTACTCCCACCATCGACAAGATGATCGAGCAAACCCAGAAGCACGGCACCGTAGCTGCCAAGGTCTGCGGGGCGGGCGGCGGAGGCTGCGTGGTTTTCATGGTCGAACCGGGGACCAAGCCCGCCGTTGAAGCAGCGCTGGCTCAAATGGGCGGGCAGATCATCAACTTCGCCTATTCCCGCACCGGCCTTGAAGTGTGGGCGGACCAGCCCGAGCGAATTCCGGAAATGCCGGAGAAGACCGTCTCTTGAAAACGCTCGCGCCTCGCGCATTTTCATCGTTTCCGGGTGCCCGTCAGCGGAGAGGCACGAGCGACGGTAATGATTCTCGAAAACGTTTTCCTCGTTGATGGAACCCTTCGACCGATTTGGCGCTGCTTCCTTTCGGTGGTCCTGGTTTTCCTTGCGCATGGGGCTGCTAACCTGGCGGCTGGAGCGCTGCAGGACGCTGTGCCGTGGATGGCGGCGAAGTACGCGCTCTACTTTCTATTCGAGCTCGCCGCGCTGCTGGGGGCCTTCAAGCTTATGACCCGGGTATTCGAGCGAAAGCCTCTCGGGATGGTAGGCCTGGCGTTTCATCCTGCATGGGTGAAAGAGCTGTGTGTCGGACTGATAATCGGGGGAGTCATGATGGTGTTGGTCGGAGTGGCCGAAGCCCTACTGGCTCTGACCCGCTTCACACCAAGCCCGCTGGCCGCAACGTCGGAACTCGCTTATGGGGGCGGGTTGTTCCTGATTCTCTTCATCAGCGCTACAAACGAGGAGCTGGTTTTTCGAGGTTATCCCTTTCAGAAGCTGGTGGAGTCCCTGGGACCCGGGGGCGCGGTGGTTTTGGCTTCAGCTTGCTTCGGCCTTATGCACCTCGGTAACCCCGATCACACGCTTTTTTCGACTATTAACACGATGCTTGTGGGCGTTCCGCTCTCCATTGCCTATCTTCGCACACGCGCTCTGTGGATGCCGGTGGGCATCCATTTCGCCTGGAATTATGTGCAGGGTTTCGTTTTTGGACTTCCCGTAAGCGGCTTCCGTCTTCCCGCCACAGTTCTCAACCCACGCGTGCATGGGGGGGCTTGGTTGACCGGCTCGACCTACGGTCCGGAGGGAGGGCTGCTTTGTACGGTTGTGGTCGTGGGTGCAACGCTCTTCCTTTTTTTGTCCCCACGCATCAGAATGAGTGGGAAAATGAGAGAGTTGGTTTACGGCCCCTCTCCCTATACTGCCGAGACGCCGACGCTTCATATCTCGGCGGAAGGCGGCCCCGGGGAGGAAGGACCGAGTTAGATGCGCAGCCTCTACCTCTGGAAAACGGTTGATGGCGCGGCGGTGCTTCGGCGCCGTCTCCAGCCCTGGGCGGGGGTGTGTCTAACGCTCGCGCTCGCGTCGTCCGCCTGGGCGAAGAATCCATCCAAAGACGACACCCACATTGTGCTCATCCGCGGTTTACTGCGCGAAATTGCGGTAAATAAAGTGGCCTTGCCACGGGGTGGCAAAGGCGTGCGCGTAGATTCAGCGGGCAAACTCGACAAGGCCGACGCGGACGCCCAGATGAGCTCGAATGGCTTGGCCATCAAGGCCGGGATGCCGGTCGAGATCAGCAAGATCACCTTCAAGTCCAAGGAAATTGTGTTTGAACTTAATGGAGGCGGGAAGAAGAAGAGCAAGTGGTATCAACACCTCGAGGTGGGAGTGGGAATGGACACCGTCCCCGTCTCCCAAGCCCCGCCCGTGCTGACCTACGGCTCCTGGGTGACGCTGGTCTTTCCCGACAAGGTTCCCAATTTGACCGTCGACCAGGTAAAACAGGAATTAGGAAACGTGCTGGACTTCGCCCGGCGCACGCCCACCGAACTCTATGCGCCGGAGGTGCCTGCTAAGTTCAAAGACGCCATCAAGAATCACCAGGTGCTTGTGGGTATGAACCGCGATGCCGTGCTCTCGTCAAAAGGCCCGCCCGACCGCCGCGTGCGCGAAGAACGCGAGGGCGTCGAACAGGAGGATTGGATTTATGGTTCCCCTCCGCACACCCTCTTCGTAACCTTCGACGGGGACACCGTGATCAAAGTTCAGCAGTTCTAAAGGGCAGGAGTCAGAAGTCAGAAGGCGGAAAGCGCAAAGGTGCAAGTTTCATTTGTGCCGGTCGACCGTGCTCCCGAGCCGGTTCCCTGTCATCCTGAGCGCAGCGAAGGATCTCCGCAGTTCCGGTCCCGGGCAAACTGATGCAGATTCTTCGCTTCGCTCAGAATGACAGACTTTCGAGAGAGCGGAGCGAGGAATCTTGCCCTGAACGGTTCGTTCAAAGACAGGAGCAAGATGCCTCGCTGCCCTGAAAATGACTCCCCTCCTCGGCGGGAGGAGGGGCAGGGGTGGTGGGTGGGACGGTCAGCGAACGACAACCACCCCTGACCCCTCCTTACCAAGGAGGGGAGTCATTTTCGTGCCAAGTGGTGAGCCGAAGGATCGTGGAATCTTCGCTCGAAATGATAGGCGAAGATTACCATCCGCAGGCGCTGAAAGCAGAGAGCTGACGGCTGAGAGCTGAAACGTGGTGGATCTTTCCGGAACCCGTTTGGGGGAAATCGTCGCGGCGCGACGCCGCCGGGTCGAAGAGGCACAAGCCTCTGTGGCGCTTGAGACTTTCGAACGTGCCGCCGCGGCCAGAGCGGAACGGCGCGATTTTGCCGCCGCCCTTTCCCGGGGGCCGCTGCAGGTTATTGCGGAACTGAAGCGCGCTTCGCCCTCGCGTGGCGTACTCCGGGAAGACTTCCGGCCTGATGACATCGCCCGAAGCTACGAAGCCGCAGGCGCTTCCGCGCTGTCCGTCTTGACCGAAGAGCGCTACTTCCTCGGTTCGCTGGCTGACCTCAAAGCGGCTCGCGTCGCTGCGTGCTTGCCGGTTTTGCGGAAGGACTTCATCATTGCGGACTATCAGATCTACGAATCTGTGGCGGCCGGGGCGGATGCGCTGTTGTTGATTGTGGCGGCGCTCTCCGATGAAGAGTTGCGCAGTTTTCTTAAGCTCTGCCGGGACCTGCGCGTCGCCCCGCTGGTCGAGGTCCACGACGAGACCGAACTCGAGCGCGCGGTCCAGGCAGGGGCAACCATCATCGGCGTTAACAATCGCGACCTCAAAACCCTCGAGGTGGACCTCGCGATTTCCTTCCGCTTGCGGGCTGGAATCCCCGCAGCCTGTATTGCCGTGAGCGAAAGCGGAATAAAAACCCGCGAAGACCTCTTCCGAATCGCCGAAGCCGGTTACCACGCGGTGCTGATCGGAGAGAGATTCATGACGGCGGCCGACCCAGGCGCGGCCCTACGAGAAATAATGGACGGCATGCGAGCGCACGGAAACCATGAAAACGACTCCCCTCCTCGGTAAGGAGGGGTCAGGGGGTGGTTGCGGTGCGGCGGGCCGACCACCCCCCCCGGCCACTCCTCCCGCCGAGGAGGGGAGTTATTTTCAGAGCAGTCCCCCGTGCCCGTTGGCTGACGGGCGCCCAGAAACCATGAAGTGTCATTCCGAGCGCAGCGAGGTATCTGGCCCTGCGCCGGGCAGACCGTCCCAAAAAAAGGCCGGGGCGAGATTCCTCGCTTCGCTCGGAATGACAGCGCGTTCCAAAGCAGAATGGTCTTTCTCTGCGCCTCAGTGCCTCTGTGGTGAGAGTATTTCACAGCATGTCGCGGACGTGAAGCGTGCCGACACGTGTTAAAATCTGTGGGGTAACCCGACTCGAGGATGCGCAGCAGGCTGTCGATCTGGGAGCAGCGGCGCTGGGATTCAATTTCTATCCGCCTTCTCCCAGGTACATCGAGCCGGCAGCAGCGAGAGCCATTGTGGGCCACTTGCCGCCTTTCGTGGTCCCGGTGGGAGTCTTTGCGAATGAGACGGATGCGGGCCGCGTAATTTCAATTGCGCGCGAGGCTAGCGCAACGACCGTCCAACTGCACGGCCCTGGCTTTCCGGATTTGCTCGAGTTACTTTCGGCCTTTACGCTGGTGGTCGCGGTTCCGGTACGAGAAGGCTTCAAGGTGGAAGAACTGGGCAATCTCAAGCCGAACGCTTACTTGCTCGATGCTTTTGATCCCGATCGGCCCGGGGGCACCGGAAGAACTTTCGACTGGAATGCCGCGCGAGAAGCCAAACGTTACGGACCGATCATCCTGGCCGGCGGGCTGACACCGGAAAACGTGGGCCAAGCAGTCCGGGTGGTTCGGCCTTTTGCCGTCGACGTGGCCAGCGGCGTCGAGTCAGCCCCAGGGATCAAGGACCCCGCCAAGCTTAGGGCTTTCTTCGCAGCAGTGGCGGAAGCAGACAGGGAGTAGCGCAGACGCGAACGGGCACCCAGAAACCATGAAGTACCCGGGAGCGCGGGCATCCTGCCCGCAGCGTGCGCGCAATTGCGGCGCGAAGGGCGGGCAGAGCCTGTCCTGAACGCAGCGAAGGAATGCCCGCGCTCCCCGATATCTTCAAAGCAGGGTTGGAAACGATGCAGGAGCAACGACAATCCGAAACATGGCCGGACGTGCGAGGGCGATTCGGGGAATTCGGCGGGCGCTATGTGCCTGAGACCTTGATGCACCCGGTCGAAGAGTTGGAAGAGGCTTTCGAGGCGGCGCGCGCTGATTCCGGCTTCAAGGCGGAACTGGCGCGTCTGCTGAAGGATTTTGCCGGCCGCCCGACGCCGCTTTTCCTGGCGCGGCGATTGACGGAGCACCTGGGTGGTGCGCAGATTTACTTGAAGCGTGAAGATCTGCTGCACACGGGCGCGCACAAAATCAACAACTGCCTGGGACAGGGACTGCTGGCGCAGCGCATGGGCAAGACGCGCCTGGTGGCGGAGACGGGGGCAGGCCAGCACGGCGTGGCGACGGCTACTGTGGCGGCGCTTCTCGGGCTCGAGTGCGTCGTGTATATGGGCGAAGAGGACATGGCCCGCCAAACTCCCAATGTCTTTCGCATGCGCCTGCTGGGCGCACGTGTGGTCGCGGTTTCTTCCGGCAGCAGGACGCTCAAAGATGCCATCAGCGAAGCCATGCGCGATTGGGTGACCAACGTTCAAAACACACATTACTTGCTGGGCTCGGTGCTGGGCCCCCATCCTTACCCGCTTATGGTGCGCGAGTTTCACCGCGTCATCGGGCAGGAGGCGCGCCGCCAGATTCTGACGGAAACCGGCAGGCTGCCGGACGCGCTCGTCGCTTGCGTGGGCGGAGGAAGCAACTCCATCGGTTTATTCTACGATTTCATTCCGGACGTCCAGGTGAAGATGATCGGCGTCGAAGCGGGAGGGCGCGGGCCGAAGCTGGGCGAACATGCGGCGCGGTTTTCCGGCGGAAGCCCCGGCGTGCTGCAAGGTACTTACACCTACGTGCTGCAAGATGCCGACGGGTTGATTGCGGGCACGCACTCTGTTTCTGCGGGTCTGGACTATGCCGCCATCGGCCCCGAACACGCCGCTCTTTACCGGCAGGGCCGCGTCGAGTATACGCGCGTGAGTGATGACGAGGCGCTCGAAGCGGCGCGACTCCTTGCCCACAAGGAAGGTATTATTCCTGCGCTCGAATCGGCTCATGCCGTGGCGGAGGTCATCAAACGCGCCGCAAAGATGCGCCGGGATGAAATTGTTGTGGTCAATCTCTCGGGGCGGGGAGACAAGGACTTGGGGATTTTCCAGTCGCAGGGGATCCTTTAACCACTTGAGTATGAAGAAGTCAGCCCGCGGCGCGGGCGGCAGAGAGATAGGGGTAGGGAGAAACGATTGAATTCGAATCCCCCTCCCTCCGAACCGGACTGGCGGATCTCCCGCATCCGGCTCTCCAGTCGGTGGTTTTACCTCGAAGAGGAATG
>JBEKLY010000110.1:0-22596 GCA_050010015.1 Terriglobia bacterium | reverse complement strand
GTGTACCTTCGGGAAGTTTTGCGATCGTACGAGCCATCTGCGGTCCTCCTCTCATTTGAATGAGAGCAGTATACCGCGTATTTACTTAAGTGAACAGTATTGGGCTTCAGCCCTGCCCTTCCCGACACACTCCGCGATATGACGCGGACTTTTTCTTCAGCAAGTCTAGTACATCCCTCCGCCCATGCCTCCCGGAGACCCCGCCGGAGCGTTATCCTCTTTTTCGGGGTACTCGCTGACCAGGGCTTCAGTGGTGAGGAGCAAAGAAGCAATGGAGGCGGCGTTCTGCAGTGCAGCGCGCGTGACCATGGTAGGATCGATGACGCCTTCCTCGACGAGGTCGCCGTAGCTCTCGGTCTCCGCATTGAAGCCATAGTTCTGGTTGTCGTTCATCTTCACTTTCGCCACCACCACCGCGCCTTCATAACCGGCGTTGGCGACGATCATGCGTAGAGGCTCTTCGAGCGAGCGCGTAACGATGTCGATACCGATCTGCGCGTCGCCCTGGGCCTTCAGCTTGCGGAGGGCGGGGATGCAGCGCACCAGCGCTACTCCGCCGCCGGGCACGATGCCTTCCTCGACCGCCGCCCGTGTAGCGTGCATCGCGTCCTCGACGCGAGCCTTCTTTTCCTTCATCTCAATCTCGGTCGCCGCACCCACTTTAATCTGAGCGACGCCGCCCACCAGCTTCGCCAAACGTTCCTGCAGCTTTTCGCGATCATAGTCGGACGTGGTCTCCTCGACCTGAGTGCGAAGCTGCTTGACGCGGCCCTCGATGTCAGAAGACTTGCCGGCGCCCTCGATGATGGTGGTGTTGTCCTTATCGATGGTGATCTTCTTGGCGCGGCCGAGGTCCCCCAGCTTCACGTTCTCGAGCTTGATACCCAGGTCCTCGGAAATGGCCTTGCCGTCCGTCAGGATGGCGATATCTTCCAGCATGGCCTTGCGGCGATCGCCGAACCCCGGCGCCTTTACGGCCGCAGCCGATAGCGTTCCGCGCAACTTGTTGACCACCAGGGTTGCCAGGGCCTCACCTTCAACATCCTCCGCAATAATCAGCAGCGGCTGGCCGGACTTGGCCGTCTGCTCGAGCAGGGGCAGGAGGTCCTTCATGGAGCTGATCTTCTTCTCGTGGATTAAGATCAGTGCATTCTCCAGCACGCACTCCATGCGCTCAGGGTCGGTGACGAAGTAAGGGGAGAGGTATCCGCGATCGAACCGCATGCCCTCGACCACTTCGAGTGCCGTCTCCATGGTCTTGGATTCCTCGACCGTAATGACGCCGTCCTTGCCCACCTTTTTCATGGCCTCGGCAATGATGTTGCCGATGGTGGGATCGTTGTTGGCCGAGACCGAGCCCACTTGCGCGATCATCGAGCCCTCAACCGGCTTCGAGATTCTGTCGAGTTCGCCCTGGATGTGCTTTTTGTTGCCATCCTTGCCGGTCTCATCGTAGCCGCACACCGCACGAACCGCGCTTTCGATGCCGCGCTTCACGTCCATCGGGTTCGCGCCCGCGGACACGGTCTTCGCGCCCTCCCGGAAAATCGCCTGAGCCAGCACGGTCGCGGTGGTGGTGCCGTCGCCCGCTACGTCGGAAGTCTTGGAAGCGACTTCACGCACCATCTGCGCGCCCATGTTCTCGAGCGGGTCCTGCAGGTTGACTTCCTTTGCCACCGTTACCCCATCCTTGGTGATCGTGGGGGCGCCAAATTTCTTGTCCAGAACCACGTTGCGGCCTCGGGGACCCAACGTGATCTTCACGACGTCCGCAAGTTGATTCACGCCGCGCAGTATCGCGTGACGGCTCTCTTCGCCATGTACAATTTGCTTTGCATTTGCCATTTTCAATTCCTCCTAGACTTTGCCGATGTCTTTCTTTGCCGGCGCTCCGCTGCAAGAACTCTCGGCGTGCAGCTCGCCGCGAACCAAATCCGGTGCGGGCTACTGACAACCAACCTACTTCTTCCCGCTCGCGCTGGCCGCCTTGCCTTCAATGATGCCGAGCACTTCTTCTTCGCGCAGGATCAGATACTCCTGACCGTCGAGCTTGATTTCAGCGCCGGAATATTTGCCAAAGAGGATACGATCACCCGCTTTCACGTCCAGGGCGATGACGTTTCCCTCTTCGCTCTTCTTGCCATGACCCACGGCGACGACTTCGCCTTCTTGCGGTTTCTCTTTGGCCGTGTCGGGAATGATGATTCCACCTTTCACAGATTCCTTCTCTTCAATTCGCTTGATCAGGATCCGATCATGTAGTGGTCTAAAATTCATTTTGACTCTCCTTTATCACGCATGAGTTAAGCACAAACTACGGGTCTGGATTAATCCTCGTATTTCACCTTCGGGGAGGCCGGCACGTAGGCGGCCTTTGGAGGGTACTTGGTTTGCCTTGTCTGGAGGACCCAAATGACCGCCACACAGACCGCGAGTCCCAGCCGTACGTAATAGCCCCCGGGCGTGGGCCACAGAAGCACGACGAGCAACACCGGCATGTAAACCCGCGTGATGAGCCTCGTAAGCATTTGGCACCTCGTTTCTCCCTGGTTGATTCTTACCGGACAACATGAGGGTGACCGGCGTTGACCAGCCGGGCCGGATCAAAAGGCCGCCACCCTTCCGACAGCCGCGTGGTCCGGGATCTTGTGGAAGGTCGAGTTCGAGACCTCGCGGGTTTCAACACGAGGAGCACCCTCAACGACCGTCGCCAGGGCCTTCACCACTTGCCGGAACTTTCCGCGACCGTAGGCTTCTGCATCCTCTTTCTGATCCCAGAAGCTGAGGCCAATCGCTTCCAGTCCACCCGCGGTAACCAAAACAATCTTGTCCTGGAAGCCTTTCAGTCCGCGTATCATCGGAATGACTTCCTGCTCAATGATGCGCGTAAATTCCTCGACACGATTGGGCTTAAGATGTAAGAAAAGACTTCGAGCAACCATGGGGGCCTCCTTAGATTCGGTCCAAGAGGTGCGATTGCAGATTACCTGACTTAGTTCAAGCGACCTGGAAGGTGAGCGTGCGTTGGCCCATCGACTTAACCAATATAGGTTAATTAACTTGTGTTGTCAAGTTAAATCAGAAAAAATTCAAAATACTTTATTGTTAGGAGTTAAGGCTGGTTGAAACGTGATAAACCCGAATTCCGAAGTTTCGACGCTCTGTGGGAAGAAACCCCTCACCCGGCTCGCTACTCTCGCCACCCTCTCCCCAAGGGAGAGGGCAGAAATCAATCAACGTCTACGGCCCTCTCCCTTGGGAAGAGGGTGGCCTGCAGCCGGCGTAGTCATCAGCCGGTGCGGGACGGGTGAGGGGTTGCTTCCGACGAATCCAAACACCCGTTCCGTTCTCGAGGATATCAGGGCAGGCAATTCAGTTACAACGAGCTGGCCTGGGAGCGCCAAATTAAACTTTGGATTTCGGGATAGATTGGCCTTGGTGCTCGGGCACGGCCTCAGAGCACCGGCATGAACGATCCGCGCGTGGCGTTGGGAACGCAGCACGCGCTGCAGCCCCTCCAGAATCCTGGGTTCATCGTCTACAAGAAGCACTCACCTCACGCCGCCCTCGTTTCCTCGGAGCATGCCGCCGGGCTGACGGGTAAACGGACATAGAAGGTCGTTCCCTTTCCCACTTCACTCTCAAAGGTCAAAGTCCCTTTGTGGCGATCAACCACCACGGACCGGGAAATCGCCAAGCCCTGTCCCGTTCCGCGCCCCACTTCCTTGGTGGTGAAAAAGGGATCGAAAATCTTGCTGCGGCTGCCCTCCGGAATGCCGCAACCACTGTCGGAGATGCTGACCAATACCGCGCCGCCTTCCGACGCCGTGCGCACCCGGATTTGGCCTTTTTGCCCCGTCCCTTTCGTGCTCTCCCCGATCGCGTGGGCGGCGTTCACCAGAAGGTTCAAGAAGACCTGGTTCAAATCGCCGATATTGCAGACCACCAGCGGCAGATCGCCCAATTCGGTTTCCACGTCGGCCACATATTTCAGCTCGTTGCGCGCCACGGTGAGCGTGCTGAGGAGCGCCCGGTTGAGATCGGCAGCGGCCAGTTCTTTGCTTTCCGGGTGGGCGAATTCCTTCATGGCTCGCACAATGGTCGCCACTCGCGTCACCCCATCAAGGGTTTGCGTGAGTGCTTTGGGAATCTCTTCCAGCAAGTACGCGCAGTCTGATTCCTCTTCTACGCGCTGCACTTCTGCCAGCAGCTCAGGGCTGACCGCCCCGAAGGCCGCGGCCTCGCGCAGTTCCTGATACTTGGCAAGGAGGCTTTGCAAGCCGCCGAAGGAATCTTGCAGGAAGCGTGTGTTGTCGCCCACGAACTGGATAGGCGTATTGATTTCGTGGGCAATGCCGGAAGCCAAGCGCCCCACGGATTCCAGCTTCTGCGCTTGGCGCAACTCCGCTTCCGCCGCGTGCCGGCCGGTGATGTCACGCCCTATGCCTTGCATCGCCACCGGCTTCCCGTCCTTGTAGATCAGGCGTGGTTTCACTTCCAGTGTCACCCGGCGGCCATCCTTGGCTGTTAAATCCACTTCCAGGTTGAGGTCGGGTTCGCCTGCCAGCAGCCGCTCTCCCCACTTATTGAAATTCCCCCTTTGATCGGGGTCGACCAGGCACTCGAAATCCATTTGCGTGATCTCTTCCCGCGAATACCCCAAGAGTTGTTGCCCAACGCAGTTGAGGGAGGTCACATGACCGTTCAGGTCCGTGGTATAGACGACGTCGCTGGCATTCTCGAACAGTTCCCGGTAACGCCCTTCGCTTTCGCGGAAAGCCTCCAGAGTGGTTTGATGCTCAGTGACATCCCGGACGACCCCCACAATTCCCGTTACCCGGCCCTGCGCGTCCTTGATCGGAACTTCCGTGTTGGAGAACCACTGCAGTTTCCCTCCCCGGTCGCGAACCCGCTCCAGGTTGCCAACCAGAGGTTGGCCGGTCTCCACGATCCTTCGTTCGTTGGCGAAGTAGTTTTCTGCGTCTTCGCGCGGGAAGAAATCGAAGTCGGTCTTACCCAGCGCCGCGCCCGAATCCGCAACCCCCAGTATCCGGGCCTGGGTGGCATTGATGCGAACAAAACGGCACCCAGCATCCTTGAAATAAATAGCGTCGGGGACATTGTTCATGAGCGTGCCCAGCAGGTCGCGCTCGTGGGCCAGTTCTTCCACGAGGCGCGTCAATTCCCGGGAGTGTTCCTCCTGGGCAATCTTCGCTGTTTCCAATTCCCGCGCATATTGGAGAAGGTCTGCTTCCGCGTGCTTGCGCCCGGTGATGTCAATGCACGTGCTCTCGATCACGGGCGGACGGCCCTCGGGGTCGTCGACAAGAGTGGCGTTCTCGATGACCCAAAGTTCGCTGCCGTCCTTACGCCCAAGACAGGTTTCACGGTTGCTGAGCTTCTTCTCAGCCTGCAGTTGTGCGAGGAAGGCCTCTCGGTCAGCCGATGCGCGGAGGGTTCCGGTTATCTGCCGGCCGAGCAATTCCTCCCGCGAGCCGTAACCCAACATGGTGGCCAGGGCATCGTTGCATTCCAACACATTCCCCTCGAGCGAGGTCCGGCAGACGCCGGCGAGGTTGCGCTCGAAAAGGCGTTGATAGCGCTTTTCCAGGGCGGCTTCGCTTTCCAGCCGTTGTCGAATCAGCTCGGTCTGACGGCGCACGCGGCGCCGGAGAACACCGACCCAGGTCAATACGGCGAGCACTGCTGACGTTAGCAACGCCCAAGCCGCAAGCAGTCTGCGTAGAGTCCACCACGGCGGGTGCTGGAGGACCACGATGTCTGCAGGCGAGCGAAGCAGAAGGCTGAAAGCCCGCGGCACACGGTCTTCATCCGCTTCGATCCTGCGGATGCCCGTCAGTTCCAGCAAACTGCCCGGAAGGATATAGTTCAAGGAGTGAGCGCCATTGGGCCTTTCCATTTCCGCCCGAAACGTCGTATCTCCTTCCTGCAGTTCCAGGACCTCTTGGCTTTCCCGATCTGTGCGGTTCAGCAGTATTGCCCTGAGCCTAAGCAGATCGGCATCATGATCGCCTCGGAGGGCCTCTTTGGCGCTCATCCTGGCGGGTTGGGGCGGGGTACCGACACCTATCCTTCGGAACACCGCATCCCGCATGACCGGCGTGTAGTCGCCCCGGTCAGGGAAGCCGACCACATCAAGCAGATCGCCGACCTCTACGGAGGGCAGACTTTCACTTAGCGGCGGCTGGCCACCTTGTGGTCCCACGGTCAAGAGCGTGCCCAGATGGACCAACAGGGCAGCGTCTTGATCGCGGATGCAGAGGATTCCCGGCCCTCGGTAGGTCACGATGCCTTGGACGCGGACGCGGTGTGTAAACGCGCCCTCCGGAGTGAGCCGCAAGAAATAGTGGATGGGGCGCACTGGCAAAGAATAGAGCCCTCCGGATCGCCGCCGAACGATCTTAAAGTCCCTTGGGTTCGGAACCAATAGCTCGAAGCCGGTGAACATATCGCCTGGAGTGTAGGTCCCTGCGAACACGCCGCGAATCCGCACGGCCGCGTCGACAAGGTCCGTGGTAGAAGTCCCATAGTCCGGGACGAAGACCCGGAATTGAAGGGCGCCCGCGGAAACATTCAGCGTTAGATCCGTTCCGCGCTCGATCGCCGAGCGCACGACAGCCTCCACTTCTACCCACTGGCTGTCTTGGCGACCGGAGGCAAGGTCGTCACCGGAGACTCGATGGGCGACCGGGTAGGGACCCTCGCCGAGAATCCGGACCCGCGCCTTATCAATTTCCGGAGAGAAATCACCGGGCCCGGCTATGCCTACCACTTCAATCTGCTGCCCCGAACGTACGTTCACATTGAACTGTTCGGGATCAACCCAGACGCCCGCCGTCGAGTCCTGAATGAACAAATCCCGGTCGGCAACCCGGCAGTAGGTCACCATTGCCCGGAGTCTAACCGGGTAGCCCTGCGTGGCTTGCTTGAGCGTCAGGTCGCGAATCTGCGCGATGTGCGTGAGCGTGGGCAAGTGCCCCACCGCCGGAGACTCGCCACCGGCGGCCCCCAGTTGAACTTCTTGCCCCATCTGGAGGGACCCCCACGGCTCAATGGCCAGCAAGGCCAAGAGCAGCCAAAATCCGCCCCGAGGGTTGATGCCGCGGGCTGAAAATACCCGTCTCATGGGGCCTTAGCCTCCTTGGAACATGCCCCGCCCGGCGCTTGGCGCACTGGTGCTTCATCGTCGATCACCAAAATGTTGGCGAGCGCGGAGAGCGCGGCGCCAACACGGTCGCGGCCGGCTTCAATGGCGACGCTGGGTAAGATGCTCATGCGGCTCCTCTGTGGCGAATGATGCTTCCACCGGGCACAATAAAGACAAAGCAGCCTCAGCGGAGAACTCTCTCCGGAATCGGCGGAACCCACAGCACGCGTTTTTACCCCCCCCTCGCTTTGATCGGCAGGCGCCCAGCGCGACATAAGGCACTCGCGCGGACTGGGCGGCTTCGTCGGTAGCCCGCACGTCGTTCGAAAGAGAGGTTGCCAGAATACAGCGCCCGGAGGCGCTCCCGATTTTCAGGGGTACAGGCGGGATGGAGAAGGGGATATACGGAGTGGTGGTCGCGTCAGAAACACCTTCCCAGCGGCCTGGGTGAGCCCGCAAGCTACAGAAAACATGGTCGGGGCGCGCGGATTCGAACCGCGGACCTCTTGCGCCCAAGTTCCAAAGTCTATATTAGCAGCCGTAAGCCAGAGTAGCGTTTCGGCCTGTGTTCATGAGCCTTTCGAGGCTCTCGCCGATATCACGCGCTAATTCTGATCTCTCCTGCATATCAGGGCTCACGAGGGTAGTTACGTCACAAACCACGTCACAAATGCCCTCGCGGCACCTGCACCGGAAAACCGAGCCATGGAGAAGGATGGTCGGGGCGCCCAGATTTGGACTGGCGACCTCTTGGTCCCGAATCAAACGTAATCCGCGACGCGCACCAACTCACTTCAACTAACCCCAACAAAACCCTCGTTTCCGGCCTTCCGGTTTTGGTCCGATATTTAGCCTTTCCAAACCAGTTCACGGAAAGGAAAACGGAAAGCCGCCTTCGCGGCCGCCCCCCACCTACCCCGGACAGACGTGGGATTGTCTCGGCAAAAGCCCGTGGCGGTTCGATTGAAAAGCCGCGAGATGGCAACCAGCCCACGGCCGAGCCGCAATATGAACCCCTACGAGGGAGCCCAGCTATAGGTCAAGCAGCCTGCGCTGTGTGCGGAATCACTTCGCTCTTCACGGTGGCCGTTCTTGCTGACGGGCCGGAGGGTATCTCCTTAATGCTCCAAGCAAGCCGCTACGGCTTTGGCGACAGAAATCACACTCTACCTCGGATCATCTACTATTGCCTCGACGGCAAGGCCGGGCCCAGACTCGTTGCTTGTCGGCGTCGACGGCGCGGCAGGCCGAAACGGCCGGGTATGGGTGTAAATCGCTTGGAACAATTCTTCCGGCTGAACGGGCTTGGAGACGTAGCCGTCCATGCCGGCAGTGAGGCAGCGCTCGCGGTCGCCTCGCATCGCGTAAGCGGTCATGGCAATGATGGGGGTGTGCCTGCCACTGGCGTTTTCCCTCTTACGGATTTCTGCCGTGGCTTCGAATCCATTCATCTCCGGCATTTGAACGTCCATCAGGATGACGTCAAAGCTATCCTTCTCCAGGGCCGCCAACGCCTCTCGCCCGCTGCTGACGACGGTTGCCATGTGCCCCCGTTTCTCGATTAGCCGCGCCGCCAACATCTGGTTAACGGCATTGTCCTCGGCTAGCAGAATGCGCAGCTTCCGTTGACCCTCACGGAGGGAATGGCGCGTGATCAGATCGCGGGCGCCGGGATTCTCTGCTTTGGTCCCAAGTGCGGTGAGGATGGAGTCAAACAACTCGGATTCCGTGACAGGCTTAGTCAGATACGCGGCTACCCCAAGTTGACGTACGCGGGCCGCGTCACCCCGCTGTCCCGCCGAAGTGAGCATGATAATTGTCGCCCTGGAGGCGCTCGCGTGGTGCCCGATTCGCTCGACCAGTGTGAAGCCGTCCGTTTCCGGCATGTGTGCATCAATTATAAGCAGGTCAAACGGTTGGGCTGATTGATGAGCCCTACCGAGTAGTTCCTCGGCATCAGTGCTGCCTCCGGCCAGGGTCGGAGCTATTCCGCGCCGCCGCAGCAACTCTCCCAGAATGCGCCGATTCGTGGCATTGTCGTCTACCACCAGCGCCCGCAGGCCTGCCAAGTCTGCCGCCTGGGCGGCCTTGAGGGAAACGGCGTCGCGGGCCGCTCGCGCCTGGGCGGTGAAGTGGAAGCGGCTGCCTCGCCCCGGCTCACTCTCCACCCAGATTCGCCCGCCCATCAACTTCACCAAGCGTGAGGAAATTGTCAGCCCCAGACCCGTTCCTCCGAAGCGTCGCGTTGTCGAGCTGTCAGCCTGCGAGAACGCTTCGAAGATGACGCGCTGTTTTTCCGCCGGTATTCCGATCCCTGTGTCGTATACCTGGAAGTGCAATGCTAGTTGATCTTGCTCCTCAGCATCGACAGCGATTTCGAGCCCGACTTCGCCGCGATCTGTGAATTTGATGGCATTGCCGAGGAGATTGATGATCACTTGCCGGAGGCGAGTGGGATCAGCGATGACCTGCTCAGGCACGTCGGGGTGCACATCGCAGGTGAACTCCAGGCCTTTCTGGTGGGCGCGTACGGCCAGAGGTTTAATCGTTAGCGCCAGACTTTCACGCAGCCGGAACGAAATCGGATCAAGATCCAGCTTGCCTGCTTCGATTTTCGAGAAGTCCAGGATATCATCGATGATGCTTAACAAGGCGTCAGCGGAAGCTTTGGCCATCCCCAGGTACTCCCGCTGTTCGGGAGTCACTTCGGTATCCAATACGAGTTCCGTCGCGCCCAGGATACCGTTCATGGGGGTGCGGATCTCGTGGCTCATGCTGGCGAGAAACTCACTCTTGGCCCGATTCGCTGCCTCCGCGGCCTCCTTGGCCTTGTGCAATTCCAATTCGGCACGATCCCGCTCCGCGTGTGTACGCAGCGCCATCACGCCATAAGCCAGGTTATTCGCCAACTCTTCCAACTGGCCGGCTTCGTCGGGGTCAAACGCGTCGGGCTCGCCCGCATAGATTGTGAGTGCACCAAAGGTTTGGCCGTCGGATTTCAAAGGGAGTCCCATCACCGATAAGTAGCCTCGCTGGCTTGCTTCGAGGCGCCAGGGAGCGAACGCCGGATCGGTCACGACGTTCTTAACCAGGCTGGGCTTCCCGGAGCGAATCGCAACGCCGACTGGACCGCGGCCCAGGTCAGTGTCCGCCCAGGTAATTCCAATGCCTTCCAAGTACCCCTGTTCGTATCCAAACTGGCCGGCCACACGAACGCTCCTGTCCGCATCGTTCTCGGCGTAACCGACCCAGGCCAATTTGTAGGATCCTACCTCCACGATCGCCCGGCAAATCTCGCTGAGTAGCTGCGGCTCGTCCGTGGCGTGAACCAAGGCCTGGTTGCATCGGTTAACGGTCTGGAGCGCACGTTCGGCTCGCTTGCGTTCGGTGACATCGCGAAACCCCAAGACTCTTCCAACGCTCTTACCTTTGACCCGCTGGGGCTCCAAGTGCCGCTCAAAGACGTGCCCGTCGTTGCCTTCGATGACGTCGTCGGATTGCGCTTCCTGGTCTGTGCACTTTTGCCGGATCCTGGCGAGGAAGGCGCTCGGATCCTGGATTTGGCGCAGGACGAAGTTGAGCGCCGCTTCGTGATCGTGCGACTCCAGGACGTCGACGGGAACCGCAAACATCTCTGCGAACTTTCGATTGTAGACCGTCACCTTCCCGGTCGGGCTCAACACCAAAATACCATCGGCGGTTGACTCCAGTGTGGCGCGGAGCGCCTCGGTTCGCTCCTCAACTCGACGCCGCAGGACGCGGACCCAGAGAGTTCCCACCAGAATGATGACCGCGAAGACAAACAGCACGGAGGATATCCGTGTAAGGGTCCACCACGAAGGCCGTGCGAGCACCACGATGCTGTCCGGAGAATCAAGAAGGATATTGAACGTGTCAGGAGTGCGATTGCGGTCCACGTTCACGGAACAGATGCCGGTCAGCCTCAAACGGCTCCCAATCGGTCTTGACCAATCGTGCGTGGATTTGCCTTCCTCAATCCTCGCTTCAAATAGTACGTCACCGTCTTGCAGCACGAGCGTATGGTCGTTTTCGCTCTGCCTCACATCGCGGAGAGTTGCATCCAGACGCACCCGCAAGGTATCGAAGGCGCCGGACCGGGCGCCCTGAGCAGTTATCTCAAGAGGGGGTGGAATCGGTGCGGAGCCTGTTCGCCTGTAGACGGCATACCGAAGCACCGGTGTATAGTCACCCAGATCGGCGAAGCCCACCACATCTACTCGGTCGCCGGGCCGTAGTGGCTCCTTGGGCAAGCTCGGAATGTAGAGACCTAGGTGGCGATCCTGGATGAAGACGCCCTTGCGCCGCTGGATGGTAACCGTACCCTGCACATGCACCCTGTGCTCGGACGTGTTCCGAGCCGTAAAGGCCAGGAGGCTGTTGATCGGCCGCACGGGAACGGAAAACGCATCGGCCGGTGGCGGCTCCACGATAGTGACCTGGCGAGCGGTAGGGACGGCCAGCCATACCCCGGTCAATTGGTAATTTTGATTGAAGACCGTAGCACACACGCCGGCGAGTCTTACCTTGGAGTCAACCAGGCGGTCGCCGTTCAAGCCCGCAGGATTCATGATAGTGGCCTGGAGGTGTCTGCCCTCAACGGCCACATCCAGTTTCAGAGTACCGCTGTCGGGCTCGAAGTTTTGCACGATGCCATCGATTTGCACCCACTGGCTGTCCTCGCGGGTCGAGAGCATGTCGCCCAGTCTTACGTTGTGAGGTCGTGGCAATTGCGCCTGACCCAACCTCCGGTATCGAGCCTTTCCGATTTGAGGCGCGAAATCGAGTTCCTCGGTGACGCCTTCAATCTCAAGGAAATCGCCGGGCCGGAAAGAAAGCCCTTTGTTGTTTTCGTTGACATAGATGCCGGCCGTGGCGTCCTGCGCAAAGAAGTCCCCAACAGCGAGATCGACATACGTGACGACGGCCTGCAAGCGGACCGGATATCCCCGGTTAGCTTGCTCGGGGGTAAGCTCGCGGACCTGCGCGGCGGTGGTTAAGGTCGGCAGCTGGAAAGGTTCCTGGCCATGACTCAGCTTCGAAGTGGCCAGGGCCAAGATCACCATCAGCAGAATACCGGCAGTGCACCGTGAACGTGAACCGCCAGGGCGCCGGTCATGAAAGTGAGAGTCCTTCTGCACGATCAACTCGATTGAGAAACCGTCACGGTATTCAGGTTGAGAGCTACCCGCCAACGCTTGTGCCTCGGTGACCCGAGTTGGCAGCGACGGCAAAGCGATCTGCCGTCGAGATGTGGGAGGAAGGCGAAGCCAGCGGAGGAATGCCCAGCCCAGGCGCGTTCCGAAGTAGGGGGGCTAGAGATTGGCAGCCTAGTGGGCGGCGGCCGAGTTTCCACACCCCACTGTCTTCATGTGCTGGCCAACGACGTTAGCGAAGTACTCAAGAAAGGAAGTCAGCCTCAAGATTGCCTTCTTTTCGCCACCCTTTAGTTGGCGCCGCACTGCCAACGAGAGCAATTGCCAACGGAAATACAAGGTCAAGAGGCGTTCTTCATTGGAATAGCACCGCTTCGCATTCGCAAAATTCTTGAGGAGGTACGTCAGTGCGAGGAAGTCGCATTGGAGCATCCGGCGCAGCCGGCGATAATCGGCCGGTGCGCCGAATTCCTCCAGTGACCTTCGCAAAGACGGGAGCTCCAAACGGATCACGCTGGCGATGGACTGGAAGGGTTCCCCCTCAAATTGCCGGCGCAGAATCTTTTGGCAGGTGGTTTGGAAGAAGAAGAAGACCATCGCCATCGAGAGTGTCAGGATAAGCCAAGCAAGGATCATCCCTAGAGCCTCATCCCCTCACATCTTTCACGATACTTATAATCTTGGACAACTCGGCGTGCAATGGTACAAGAGTACCGACCTGCCTAGCTATTGACCCTGGTGACCCTTGGTCGGGTATCGACTGAGGTCGACTCTCTTGAGGAGGCCCAATTAGGTCGAGACCTGACTCGGGCCCGGGCGTTACCAAAGTACCGTTGCATCGTAGAGAGGAAACGACGTACTTGGAGGCGTAAAAATAGCTCCATGAAGGGGTGGCCATCTGGGAGGGTGGCTGCCCATTTATTTTGGCTAAAGTCTTTTGCCGTTCGGTTCGATCTGGCAAACGGAGCAATGACAGTGTGGCGGCGGCCCACCCTTCTGAGGCCGCTACCAAGTATCAACTCACATTTGGGACGCTGCCAGACTCGACCCGTCAACCACTGGAAGTCGGAGAGAACGCACTGCCCGCAAAGCGAATGGCTGTAGGAGACCTTCAGTTGCACCGTGACCGGACTTCGCAGGACGAGGCCGATGTCATGAAAGCACCGGTAACAGCAATTCCGCGCCGACAATTCAAGTGTCGGCACCAAGCCTCTCAACCGCCACCTCCAGAAGCACTTCGACGTTTTCTTTCGCTTTGCCCTCCAAATTTGAGGCTGCTCTCAGGAGTTCAAGCGCCTCTTGGATGGCTCGTAGCGCGGATTCTTGTCTCGGCTTTCTGAAGGTATTCCCCCTGTAATCTGCCCTCGACCGTAATGGGGCAGGTGCCTACCTTGAACCGCCGGGAACGATATTTGCCGGATTTCACGTGGCGCCGAAAGATCGTGAACGTGCCGCCGCATCATAGCGCTGTTCGCGCGCAATTCCCACACGATTCTTACAGTAGGTATAACACTTTCAAATAGGGCCAATTATATGGTGGAGGCTGGGGAATCGAACCGTAGTCGAGCGTGATTGTAAGTCGCCGGACATTCCGCTACAGTTCGTTCTAGCCCCTCTTGATCTGAGCTACCGCCCGCCCTACGGTACGAACGGAAACCCCGAGGGTAGGCGCACATCCCGCCTGGCTCATGCCGACCGCCAGCAACCGCTTTAGCCTTGCGAGTCCAGTCCGGCTGAGCTTCACCGGCCGCCCTCCCTGCCCCAGGCCCGAAGCTGAGCCCTGCTGTACGCGTTCGCCCGTGCTCGGCCTCCCGAGGCCCGAAAAACAGTCCCCTACCCTACGGCGTTCGCGATCTATCCCGGCGATTGCTATGCCACCACAGACTTCCTCGATCAAGGTTTCGGAAGGACCGGGGATTGTAGCTGGCGGTTCATGCAAAGCGCGCGGTGCTCATTTGACGGGAAGCCGACTTTTCAGGCCGAATCCTCAATGGCGCCGGAACCATCTGATTGGCCGCAACATTGAGTGAATTGAGCGAATAGAGTTCTACTCGAACGGCTATTGGGAGTAAGCCGCTGCGACTCTTGGCTCATACACACAGCGAGGTTCTTCCGCTAAGGGATTGCCAGTGAGGGCAAAGGCGCGAGCCCGCGAACCTCCGCACACGTTGCGGAATTCGCAGACGCTGCATTTCCCTTGCAGGCGGGATGTGTCGCGCAAGGAAACAAACAGCGAAGAGTGCTGGTAGATTTCCGCGAGCGTTTGCCTGCGCCCGTTGCCCGCGGACATGGGCAGGAAGCCGTTGGGAAAAACCTCGCCCAAGTGGGAGATGAAGATGAAACCCTTGCCGTCGTTCAACCCCCGGGGCGCTCGGCCAATGCCATCCGCATCTTTCTCCATCGCGATTTCGTTAGGCATTCCTGGCGTGGGTGAGGCCATGGAGTCGTTGGACGATTCCCGGTTTCTGCCTTCCGCCGCGCGCATCTGCAAGACATAGCGGCGATAGTGCTGCGCCTCGGTAGTCTTGATGTCGAACGGCACTCGCCGGGCGACCTGGTAAAGCTCTGCGAAGACTGTCTCAAACTCCTCCGCGGAAATAAGGTCGTCCAGTCGTCCACGTCCAGTGGGCACCAGAAAGAAAACACTCCACATGGCGATATCAAGTGTTTCCAGCAGCCGCACCATAACGTCAAAATCTGCCAGATTGCGACGTGTAATCGTAGTGTTGATCTGAACGGGGAGGCCCAATTCGCGGGCCCAGCGAATGGCGCGGAGCGTCCACTCATTCGAACCCGGCACGCGCCGAAAGGCATCGTGAATTTCCGCCGTTGAGCCATCCAAGCTTACCGCCAAACGCGCCAGTCCCCGCCGCCGAAGCTCGGCAATCGCGTCGCCCGTGAGAAGAGGCGTGGCGCTGGGGGTCAACGACGTCCGCACCCCACGCGCGGTGGCGTATTCCAAGTCAAAGATATCAGACCGCTTGAGCGGGTCGCCGCCCGTGATGACGAACACCGGAATCTGCATTATACGTTCGTCCGCTCTGCAAGACCGGCTGTTGTGCGAAGCATTCAGAGTTCTCAAGCCGGGCGGCATATTCGCCGGCTCTGATAGCGTGTGGTCCGTATGGATGCAGATATTCCACTTCGCCGACACGATGGTTACTCTCGATCCAGGGCTATTGCCGGGGAGGCTGGAAGCGGCTGGCTTCAAAGATCTGGGTGTTGAAACAAGCGGTGGAAGGTTTCGATTTTGGGCGAGGCGTCCGGCATCCCTCCCCTCCGGCAGTAACTCCCTCCGTGAGGCTCCAGGGCGCCGGTGTATTCACTCGGAAGAATAGCGATGTACAAACTGAAACGGATTTACGAGGCGTCTGAGCCGTCTGATGGTTATCGCGTTTTGGTGGACAGGATTTTACCGCGCGGCGTTTCAAGGGAGAGAGCACGAATCGACCTTTGGATAAAGCAAATCGCGCCGTCTGATGCACTACGAAAATGGTTTGGGCACGACCCTGAACGTTGGGGGGAATTTCAGAGACGCCACCGCGAAGAGTTGCGGAAAGAAACTGGACTGACAAAACAGCTCAAGCAACTGGAGACAATGCACGGGACTTTGACGCTGCTCTTTTCAGCCCGAGATGAGCATCACAACCAAGCGGTCGCCCTGCGTGCATTCCTCCAGAGACGCGGGTAACTGGAAATAATGCCCTACACGATCATCCTGGTCTACCGATCTGTCTCCGCCGTTTGCGGGCGCACTTCCGATTCGCCTTCCGCCACTTAACCTTGCTTGTCATATCGTTAAGCGACCACCCCACTATACCGGAGGAACCAGGTCCCGTTTCCACACGCTGCGCAGCACGCCAAGTGTGATGGGTAACGCACCGACGAGGATGAAGGTCATGTCACCTGCCATGCGCACCCATTCCAGCTTGTGGTAGAGACCGCCCATCACGAATGTCAGCCGGCGCGCGTGCCAGTACCCATTGGCGATCGAGTCCCAGAGTTGAATAACGCCTGCGGGAAACAGGTCCAGGAGGATCATAAGGGCGAGGCCCACATTAACACCCCAGAAGCCTACCCTGATGAACTTCTCTGTCCCCTTCCAGACGGCGTCGGACTGCATGGCCCGCAAGCAAAAGACGAGGACCGCCAGCGCCAGCATCCCGAAGACACCAAACAGGGCGGCGTGCCCGTGGTTGGGGGTCAGTCCCGTGCCCACTTCGAAGTACGACACAATCGGCAGGTTGATCAGGAAGCCGAAAATCCCTGCGCCGATAAAATTCCATACACCGACGGCCATAAGGAAGTAGATGGCCCACTTCTGGCTGGTGGCGAATTCCTGGCCGCACTCGGAGCACTGCGCGTTCTTCAGCTTGATGAAGTCCCAGGCGTCCAGGGTTAGAAGCGTCAAGGGCACAACCTCCATGGCGGAGAAACACGCCGCCAAGCCCATGTTGAGCGTTCCCTGACCGGTGAAATACCAGTGATGGCCCGTACCAATGATCCCGGCGCTGAGGTAGAGGATGGCGTCAAGGTAAATCAGGCGCGTGGCCGTCCTGGTGCTGACCACGCCCATCTGGTGGAACATGATGGCCACCAGCACCGTGGCGAAGAGCTCGAAGAATCCTTCCACCCAAAGATGGATGATCCAGAAACGCCAGTTATCGATGACTGCGAAGTTGCTCTGGGGGCCGTAGAAGAGCGCGGGTAGGTAAAAGACGGGAATGGCCACGGCTGCGTAAAGAAAGAGTGCGGATAGCTCACGCTTGCCAGGGATCTTCATGGCTGGTTTTAGGGCGCGGAACATCAGGAAAAGCCAGAAGACGAGGCCAAGGGCCAGGAGGATCTGCCAGAAGCGTCCGAGATCCAGGTATTCGGAACCCTGATGCCCGAACCAGAACCAGAGACGCCCGAGCTTGTCGTTGATGCCCAGATACTCTCCGAAAAGGCTGCCAAAAACCACTATTGCCAGTGCGCCAAGAAGCGCGTAGACGCCAGCCTTTTGGCCATTGGGCTCTTCGCCGCCCACCCAGGGCGCCAGAAAAAGGCCCCCCCCTACCCAGGCCGTTGCGATCCAGAAGATGGCGAGTTGGAGGTGCCAGGTGCGCGCCAGAGTGTAGGGCAGGAACCGAGCGATGTCGAAGCCGTAAAAGCCTCCTGGCTCCACGCGGTAGTGGGCAATCGCGCCTCCCAGGAACGATTGCACCAGGAAGAGGAGCGCCACCACGGCGAAGAACCACCCGGTGGCCCATTGGCTCGGCGTCAGTTTCAGCGGCGTGGGAGCGGAGTGCGTGGTGTGGGCAGTGTCGCCCTCACCCTTCCAGCCCAGGTAGTCAAACTTGCCGACCACGAAGAGTATCAGGCCCAGACCCCCCAGGAGGGTGATAAGACTCAAAGCGCTCCAGACATAAGCCTCGACGGAGGGCCGGTTGCCTACCAGGGGCTCATAAGGCCAGTTGTTCGTGTAGGAATAATCCTTGCCTGGCCGGTTCGCCGACGCAGCCCAGGCAGCCCACGCGAAAAAGGCGGTCAGCTCATTGAGCTCCGTGGGGTCCTTGATATAGCTGGCAGGCAGTCCAGGAGCGCCGCCCTTCTTGGTGAAGTAATCGCTCCATTCGACTGTCTGGGTGCGATAGGCCGCCACCTCTCCGGGGGTAAAGAGGAGCGTCCGCGAGGCCGGTTCGTACCGGTTTTCCTTCAGAACTCTCCGCACCTCCGCGGATGCCACGATTTGCTCATCCGGCAGGAGCTGTGCGAAGGGCTTGCCGTACTTCTCCACCGCGATCGTATCCCGAGTCACCTCGCTGAGCCGGTGCAAATACTCGGCACTGTAGTCAGGACCCAGATAAGCCCCGTGGCCCCAAAGGGTGCCGTGTTCCATGAGGCCGTATTTAAAGAAGACCTCCTGGCCTTTTTGTATATCGGCTCCCGTGAAAACTACATTTCCCGCTGCATCCACGGCTTTGTCGGGAATGGGAGGAGCGTTTGTATAGGTCAAGACGGTAACGAAGGATAGAACCGAGAAACCACCGATCATGACGAGAATCGCCGCGTGTCGCCACCACGGAGAGAGACTTGTAGCACTGTTGGACGTGTCTGCCATTTCATGCTCCCATTTAATTGTAAGCTGGAATTTCCATTTTCAATCTGCAGTACATCGTACAGTTGGTTCTTTATAGTTATCCTCTTCCGACGGCGGCGCCGGGGCTTTCGGGGATGGGCAGAGCACTCCTGAGGACCTTCACCCCCACTCCGCCCAAAACTGCAAAGGAAATAACGAGCACGAAGCCCAAGGCGATCCACAGTTGTTTGTAGGCCATGCTTGAACACCTTTCAAAGGGGAATTTCGCTCAGGTCGCCGCCCAGGTATGTCGTAACGCGATGCATTATACCCGTGCTGGAGGCGGCGGCCGCGTAAAACTGGAGAATAGATTTACTGCAAACACGGTCACCGCCGTCATCTCCGCAACGGCCGAAATGGGAAGCCATGACCACGCGGAATGAAAGAAGCCCTGATACGCGAGAATCTCAGCACTCACGCGCAGCAAACACCCTACGGTCAAAAACACCAGGAACATAAACATGAGCTTGGTGCTGAATAGTAACCTTCCAGCAAAGGCCGGAATAACCCGCTGGCCAATTGCAAACACCATCGTCGCCAGGAAACCGGCAGTCAACGCATGACGCGAGGCTCCCCAGATTCCTTGCGGTCTGATCACCGAGGCAGCCCAAATACTTAACCCGGCGGCGACCAATGCCCATCCATAGGCAATCCGAACAAAGCTCGGGAAACTGCTATGTGCGCCTCTGACCTTGGGAAGGCGCTCGGGCCATTCAAACAGCCCGAGGGCGTGAACCGCAAGCGTGATTCCGGCGAGGAGGAATAGTCCGGCCACTAGCGTGCTGCTCAAGAATGCCGCCAGCACTCCCAGGGAATTCAGCGCCACGGCCAGCAATAGCACGCGCCCTTTTACGGGCCGCAATCCGAGAAAAATAAGAAGCCACTTGGCGCTGAACCCCCAAACAAAGGGCACCAGGAAACCCCAGGTTTGGAGGACCAGAAAGCCTTGGTCGAAACCCAGCGGCAGTTCGGGGGACGTACCCGAAAGGGAAAGGTACAAAGTGGCTCCGAGATTGACCAGGAGCGTGAGCAGCAGACCGACTGATCCCGCGATGACTGCGAATATCCACTCTTCCAGTTTCTCTTTACCAGAGTGCTGCGGGCGGTGGCCAGAAATGGTGCGAAAGAAAATTACGAAGGCGGCGAGTTCCAGCGCCGCAGACAACGGAAGAAGTGCTCGCCAATGCCATTGATAAACGTTGGTCAGCCAGCGCAAGGTAACCCCTGAGGTCCATAATCCCCAGGTGACCCAAACAACCGACAGCTCAAGCGGGTGGATGCGACGCAACTTGGGGATGGAATAGAAACCGATACCCAAGATGAAGCTTCCGATCCAACCGAAGATTTGGGCATGACCGTGCGCCTGAATCCATGTTGGCAACACAGAGTTCGCTGCTCGGCGGCTGCTGATCGCGAGCAGGTTCCAGATCCCCAGGAAGGTTCCGGGAAGCAACATGAAAAACAGCCCGGTGCTGATATAGAGCATCAACAGGCGCGCGAGCGTGGTCTCGCGAGCCGCGGTGATCTTAAAGATCTCCGTCGGCGTCAGCGGGAGTCGGGCCTCCTCTTCAGTTTGCGTCGGCAATGCGGACATCTGTTCGATCTCCTGTCAGTGTGCATTTTCGAGAGCAATTGACCGGGGAAACAAAATGTTGTTTTCAAGGTGAATGTGCTGGTGCAGATCCGCCTCAAATTCCGCCAAGGTCTTGTAGAGGGTCTGATAGCTAATGCAAGCGTCTGGTGGCGCAGCATAGCCATTACTCGAAGCGCGAAGGGCACGCAGTGCGTTGCCGGCCGAATCATGCTCATGCTCCATCATCGACACCGGATTTCGTACGGTGCCGAAGGGCGCTGGCAGGATGGGCTCCTTCTGGATAACGGATTCCTCCATCCTTTCCATATACGGGAACAGGACCATCTCCTCTTTCATCATGTGTGTGGTCAGTTCCTGAGCCAAACCCTGGAAGGTCTCGCGAAGCTCGAAAAGTTCGGGATGGTGCTCTCCGTGGACCGAGCAAACGTTGTCGAAAAGAGGGCCGAGACGCGCAATCTCTTCGCGGGTGTACTTATGGTGTGTATTCTTGATGTGGGAGATCAGGTCAGCTAGTGGTGCCGTTTGCCAATCGCTGTCTTTTGGAAAGGCTTGTCCCGAAGGGGGTGCCACTTCGAGCGCGTCCAGCACCTCGTCAACCAGTATACTGGCAGTGCGACAAGCTTCTTCGAGTGTTTGCTTGCCGCCGCAGCAATAGTCGATACCTAATTTCTCAAAAACTCTCGCAGCGCCCGGTTTTCCCAGGGCTAATTCCCGTACTGTTTTTTCCGCAGTCAGGCTCATCGCTTCCTCCTCGCGGGCCAAGGTCCATGCCTTATGGCCGCGCTTGATGTATTGATGTTAGGGGAGCAACGGGCACATGACGATGACTTTTGTCACGGCGATTACAATAGGCAGCCTAAGGGGCCGGAGATCACGCAGTTGAACGGTTTTCGTCTTCGAGAGCTTTCAAGTTGTGGATGAGGACGTTGCGCCCCTCGATCTTCATCATTCCTTCGGCCTGCAAGCGGGAGAGATTCCGGGAAACCAGCTCGCGGACCGTACCAATTTGTGCTGCCAATTCCTGGTTGGTGATGGGGAGAGTGACTTCCACACCCTCGGCGGTGCGCTTCCCGGACTTTTGAGCGAGGCGCAAGAGGTAGGACGCAAGCCGGTGGCGCACGGTGGTGAATGACAGTTCTTCAATGATTCCCACCAAGCGCCGCAGGCGCGCGCCTACGACCCGCAAGACCTTGAGAGGAACTTGGGGATGAGCGAGACAGAGCGCCTGAAAATCCTGTTTGCTCACAAAAAGCAGGGTGACGTCGTCGACCGCGGCTGCCGACGCCGGGTATGCTCCCCCATCGAAGACGGGTAGCTCGGCGATAGAACTGCCCGGGCCATCAATACTAAGCACATGTTCGCGTCCGTTGGGGGAACTCTTGAAAATGCGGACATTGCCGGACTCAACCACATAAAGCCCCGAGCAAGGCTCGCCTTCGTCAAATACCATCTCGCCCGCCGAGTAGTGGCGGGGAGCCGTACGCTGGGCCAGGAAACCCAACTCGCTTTCCGTCAACCCGGAGAAAATGGGAACCTTTGCCAGCGTTTGCCCAGGTTTATACAAAGAGTCCAGCACGGTTGGCATTGTACCAGAGCACCTCGGGCAAGAAGAAATTGTGTTCAGCTTGACATAGCGACCCTCGGCAGCAAATGGGGAGCCACCTTCTGCCATCGCTTAGGCGCCTTAGGCCGACCGCCTTTTTGGTTGTCATACTCAAGCAGGGAGGGAGCCTTTGGCCGGCACCGGGTGGTTTCCGAAGCCTTCCTCTTCGATCACCCAGCGTCGTAAGCGCAGGATACATGATGGACGCGTGGCTGCTCACGGCGAAGATCGATGGGGCGGCGGGAAGCGTGGAGGATGTCACTCGCCTGGAGCAGCAGTTGCGGAAGTCATGGCCGGAAGTGCGCATTATCATGCGTGGCAATTCCGGTTTCAGCTGGTAGGAGCTCATGGCGTGGTGCGAGGCGAACCAGGTGGATTACGTCTTGGGGGCAGGCAAGAATGATCGCTTGACGGCGCGGAAAGTGTGGGTGACGATGGCCGGAGGCTATCCTTAAGCGGAACGGTTTCGGCAGGTCTATGCCCAGCTTCAGGCAGTGACGTTACGGAGTTGAAAAAGGGGGCGGGCGGGAGCT
The DNA here is from genome assembly GCA_050010015.1 of Terriglobia bacterium. GTDB lineage: Bacteria > Acidobacteriota > Terriglobia > UBA7540 > UBA7540 > CAVROP01. The sequence continues at coordinate 403 of JBEKLY010000110.1, read as the reverse complement.
CGGTTGAAGAAGATATCCACTGGAGGAAGTGTGCCGATTAGAGCCCGTAAGTCTTTGCGGGCCTGGTACCCTCTGCGCCGTTTTCCGCCCCCTTGTATTATCACGACACGGCGCTGGCTAAAATCCCGATCAGCCTCCACAATTAAGGCGCGGTATCGACCGGGGAAGAATTTGACGCGCATACTTCCTCGCACATATAACGATCGCGAGGGTGGCGATCAAATTGACGATCTGAACAAAAACGAACACGACATCCCGAATCATTGCAGCATGAACCAAAGTAGCTACAGCGACTTCAAGAATTCGACCAGGTCAAGGACTTGCTGGTCATTCAGACCGAGCCCGAAGAAGCTGTTGTAGTGCTGGACAACATCGTTGAGCGTTGCAAAGCGCCCGTCGTGGT
>JBEKLY010000109.1:0-22635 GCA_050010015.1 Terriglobia bacterium | reverse complement strand
TCCGCATCGGAAGATTCTTGTAGTCACGCGCAAGAAACTGCCCAAGCGTCGCAAACCTCGTTAGCTTGCAGCAACTTGGACGTAAAGCGTCACTCCGACTCAATGGTGAACACCCGTTGTAACATCGAAAACTGGGAACAAAGCGAGAATGTCTATGAAAACAAAGGGTCGCCGGTGGGTAGCGGTGACCTTTAGGTCAGCAGAGCCGGCGGAAGCAATCAATTATGCCGACATGAAGGTCGGGAGTACGCCCAAGCTAGGACTCGACACGTCATGATTCTCTATTCCCTATTTAACCCAGCTCCGGTAAAATTTCCAAGGGAGTGCTGGGCGTAAGCCTATGCCCCCACGAGGTTCGGAGAGGGGAGTGCGACCCTAAAATGAAGATTGTGGTGGCGGCAGACAATGTGGGCTTTGCTTTGAAGCAGCTCGTGCTGGAGCACCTGAAAAGCCGAGGCCTGGAGGTTGAAGACTGCGGCCCGCTGAATGATAAGATTGTCGATTATCCCGACTTTGCGGAGAAGGTTGCCGCGCGGGTGGCCGCGAAGCAGGCCGACTGCGGGGTGCTGGTGTGCGGAACGGGCATCGGGATGATGATTGCCGCCAACAAGGTGCCGGGCATTCGCGCCGTGGCGGCTAACGACACGCTCTCGGCACGCATGGCGCGCGAGCACAACGACGCCAATGTCCTCACCATGGGGGCCCGTATGATCGACGCTGCCAACATGCGTCAGATCGTTGACGCCTGGCTCTCTACATCGTTCGCCGGAGGCCGCCACGAGCGGCGCGTGCAGAAAATCGAAGCTCTTGAGCAACGCTATCATTCGGAGAGGCAACCATGAACCATACCCTTCCTTTGCGCGAAGTTGACCCTGAAATCGCCCAAGCCATCGACCACGAAGTCGATCGCCAGGCGCGAACTCTCGAACTGATCGCCTCGGAGAACTTTGTCAGTGAGGCGGTCCTCGAAGCTCTCGGCTCCGTCATGACTAACAAGTACGCCGAGGGCTTACCGGGACATCGCTATTACGGCGGATGCGAGTTTGTGGACGTGGCAGAAACACTGGCCATCGAGCGAGCCAAGCAACTCTTCGGAGCCGAGCACGCCAACGTGCAAGCGCACTCCGGCAGCCAGGCCAACCAGGCCGTTTATATGACCGTGCTCAAGCCCGGCGATACGATGCTGGGCATGAGCCTGGCGCACGGCGGGCATCTCACCCACGGCCATCCGCTTAACTTTTCCGGCAAGATGTACAAGATTGTGTCTTACGGAGTGCGCAAAGACACTGAGACGATTGACTACGACGAGGTCGAGCGCCTGGCGCAGGAACACAAACCGCGGCTGATCGTGGCGGGGGCCAGCGCCTATCCGCGCGTGCTCGACTTCGCCCGCCTGGGCGACATCGCCAAACAGAGCGGCGCGCTGTTGATGGTGGACATGGCGCACATCGCCGGGCTCATCGCGGCGGGCCTCCACCCAAGTCCTTTTCCGCACGCCGATTTCGTCACCACCACCACCCACAAAACCCTGCGAGGTCCGCGCGGCGGCACTGTGTTCTCGAAGGCGCAGTATGCCAAGGATTTGGATAAGATCGTTTTCCCCGGCATTCAGGGCGGACCGCTGATGCACGTGATTGCCGCCAAAGCCGTCTGCTTTAAGGAAGCTCTTCAACCCTCTTTCCGCGAATATCAGCAGCAGATCGTGCGAAACGCTCGCGCCATGGCCGAGGCCCTGGCGCGCAAAGGCTTCCGCATCGTTTCCGGCGGCACGGACACGCACTTGATGCTGGTCGATGTCTTCTCACAGAACGTAACCGGCAAGCTGGCCGAAAAGGCCCTCGGCAACGCCGGCATCACCGTCAACAAAAACGCCATTCCATTCGACACCAACCCGCCCGCGGTCGCCAGCGGAATCCGCATCGGCACTCCCGCCGTCACCACTCGAGGCCTGAAGGAACCCGAGATGGAAATCATCGCGGAGTGGATCTCCCAGGTGCTCCACCATATCGAGGACGAGTCGGTCCAGCGGCATATCAGCCCCCAGGTCGAAGCCCTTACGGCGAAGTTCCCGCTCTATGAAAAGCGGCGGCATCCCATGGCGGCAAGGGTCTGACGCAAGTAGCCTATATTAGTGTAGTTAATTCTAACCGAATAAATACCCTCTCCCCTGGGGAGAGGGTGTCGCGCTCCGGCGTTTTCTTCAGCCGGAGCGTGACGGGTGAGGGGTTACTTCCGTCGTGGCACCGGTCACCTCGCTCACCTTAACACTCCCACGCGTCCCTTCCCTCTCTGAAGCCAATCGGGCACTGACTCGCTGCTTCCCATTGAATTGTGGAAGTAGCCGTTTCAGGGGGTATGTGGGCTCATTTTCGCGCGCATCACAAATCCAATTAATAGCCTCGTGCTCGCTCACTGTGCTCCTTCTACGAGGATTTGTGGCACGAGTGAGAACCGGTGCAACACTGGGCAAGCTCTCATTCGGACTGCATCCCGTAAACGGACGATGGCAGTCTGCCGCCGCAAGGCGCTTCTTCGGCCTTTTGACCGGGCTGGGTCTCCCCCCGCTTCGCCGCTTTCCCATCTTTCCGTTCAGCTCCTTGCGCGTAGAAAGTACAACAGTCCAGTGACGCCTCGAGAGGGCGACCCGTACAAGTGACCCCTCACCCGGCTCGCGACGGCTGGTGAAATCGCCGTCGCGACCCACCCTCTCCCCAAGGGAGAGGGCGTGACATCGAGTGTCCTACGGTTCTCTTTCCCCCGCTCTGAACAGTGTCCACGGCCCGGCCTTCATATCATGCAGCAGCGGCGCCTGCCAGGCGAATTCGGGATGGGCTTCGAGAAAAGGCGCAACCAGAAAGTCCTGGCCGCACGGGCGGCCGACGTGGGCGTAGAAGCTCATGGCCTTCGCCATCGTGCCGTCCATGGCCTTTCCCTGCACTGCGCCGCCCGGACAGAAAGGGGCCCACTCCCAAACCTCGACGCCGCGCGGCGAAGCATCCACGTGCCCGCACATCGCTCGTTCGTTGGCATCCGCTTTCTTCTCATAAGAGTCGTAGTGATCGGCCATGAACTTCTCCGCCATGCTCACGTCGATCTTGCCCTTTGCCTCTTTCATTAGCTGCTCCCAGCGGGCCCGTCGGGCGTTAGGAGAGGTGTCGAGTTTAGTGGGATCGAAGCTCGTGTCTTTAGCAATCACTTCCGGATCCCGGGCGAAATTTGATCCCACGAAGTAACCATTCTTAGTGCGCCAGACCCGGTACGCCTCGAGGCCCAACTCGAACTGCGCGATCTCACCGGTCTTGTTGTCGCCCAGCAGCCAATCGTTGGCGTAGCCGCCGTTGTTGCCGTCCAGCATGATGCTCGTGTAGTCATCAATCGAGGCCGCGTACTGCAGGGCCTTGCGGGAGCGCATGAACTCGGGCTTGCCATTCGGCTTCCAGCCGGCGAATTGCGTAATCGTCGTCTCCGTCACCATCATGCCGCTCGAGTTCACGCCGAAATCGTCGTCACTGGTGATGACGCCGGGAAAACCGTCCATCAGAATTCGATAGCCTTGTTGCGGCACGATATCAAAGACAACGCGCCAACGCTCGCCATCCAGATAGCTCGTCCAGTTGTTGTGGGCGATGACGATCTTGTGGTTGCGCGTGTAACCGCCGGTCGCGACGAAAGCGCTGCAATTCCCCGGACTCACCAGGTGTGGAGCATTGGCCACCTTGTGCTGCAAGTTGTACCAGGGCACGTAATAGTCCGGCAGTTCTTCGAAGGCGTTCAAGGCCACCACGTCATCGATATCCATTGAGACCCCGTGCGCCTTCAGCCCCTCCACGATCCCCGCAAGTTCCTCCTGGTATTCCTGGTCGATGTGGGGCCAAAGCATGTCGTGCGCGGCGCGGCGGAAGAAATCCCAATCCTTCCGGGTATCATGCGTGTCCAGCAGCCTGATGGCTTCAAAGGCATCCGCGATATCAGGGGCGAGTAGGTAGCCGTGCTGAAAGCCGATGTCGCGCGGCGTTCCTTCCAAGTGAACGTAAATCCACCCGCCCTTTTCAAATCGATAGGCCGGCTTCAGCCGAGGGTCGGCAACCTCGCCGGCCGCTTGCAGGTTCCTTGTAGGGGCACGCCATGGCGTGCCCCGGCCTGACTGACGGACAATGAGGGGGCACATTAGCAGCAGCGAAAAGGTAAGAAGCAATCCTAGACGATGTGCGTTCGCGCGTCTTTGCATTTTCACCTCACTCAGCACCACCCCTCAATCCCCTCCTCACTGAGGAGGGGACTAAGGGGTGGTGCGCTAAGTTCTTCGATTATCCATTATCGCCCGCGCGGCGGTGTAGCCGCTCTGGACGGCGCCTTCGATCGTAGCCGGTAATCCCGTCGCAGTCCAATCACCCGCGAGGAAAAGGCCACGAATCGGCGTGCGCACGGCGGGGCGCAATGCCTCAGCTTCCCAGGTAGGCGAGAATGTGGCGAAGCGCTCCTTGATCACAAGCGAATGCAGCAAGCGAGCCCCGCGCGCCTCCGGGAAGAAGTCTTCAAGCTCGCGAAGCGCCGTGGCCAACAACTCTTCTTTGCTTGTGGCAATGTAGCGGTGAGCCCCGCTCAATACAAGCGAAACATAACCGTCACCACGGTCGGAGATTCTACCCTTGTTGAACAGCCACTGAATAGTCGCGCCGCGCAGGCCGGCAAAATCAAGGTCTGTAATGGGACGGTCGAACCAGAGGTTAATAGAGATGATCGGCGCGGGCCGCAAGCGACCGAGCGAGGCGAAGAATGGCTCCCCGGGCAGAAACTCGCCGGGCAACAGTGCCGCAAGCTGGAACGAGGGCACTGCGCTCACGACGTTCGCCGCTTCAATCCGCTCGCCGGTGGACATGAGCACGCCCCGGCACTGCCCTTCGGAAACCAGTAAGCCGGCCACGCCCTGTCCACACTCGACGCTCCCGCCCTTGGCGCGAATGAAGTCTGCCGCGGCATCGACATAGACTTCGCTCAAGCCCACGCGGGCAATCCCCAGGCGGGAATCCGCCGGGGAGGTGAAGAGCGCCAACCGCAGCACACGCTCGAACAACGCCGCGTTGGCGATCTCAGGATCCTCGTTGAGTGCGGCAATACAGAGCAAATCCCAGAAGTTGCGCTGCAAACGTGCGGACTGGCCAAGCTGAGTCAGCCACTCGCGCACGCTCAGCCGCTTCGGGCCGTGATGGGCCTCATCGTTCTGCCGGAGCGCTATTCCCAAGCGCAACACTTCCAATTTCTCGCGAAGCGTGAAGCTCCCGGAGCGAAGCACACCGAGCAGCGCGTGCCAGGGCGAAGGAAGGTCAGGACACTGGAGGCGCGAGAGGCGCCCATTTCGGTCCAGGAACTGAACCGTTAAACATGCCTGAAAGCGCACACGATCCAGAGTTCCGATCGTCGAAAGAAAGCGAATCGTCGCGTGATAGCAACCCATGAAGATGTGCTGGCCGTTGTCCACCACGGAGCCTGTTGTGGGATCAAGGAACGAGCGCGCCCGACCACCCAGATAGGGCCTCTGCTCGAGTACGCGCACACGGCAACCGCCTTCCGCCAATGCGACACCTGCCGCCAGGCCCGCAAAACCGCCGCCGATAACAAGGACGTCGTTCAAGGATTCAGGATTCGGGATTCAGGATTCAGCAAAACCCAATTCTACCCGAATTCGGACCATGGGGAGTAGTGCACCTCGGTTTGGCACGGCGTTTTAAGGATGTACTGCCATGGGGAAAAGAGCGGTTGTGGCGCATACATTGACTACAACGTATGCGCCACCCGAGTAGGAACGAGGACCTGAATCCCGAATCCTGAATCCTGACTCCTGCCCTTAGAACGTGAACTTAATAGCCAACTGGATTCCCCGCGGCCCGCCTCCGCCGATGAAGGGATTACCCTCTCCCACATCGCCGGTCGCGGTGGTAGGGAGGAAGCCTTCGCACGCGCCGGTGTTGGGATTGATCCCAATGGAATCGCACGCGGCAAAAAACGTGGGCAAAAACGGATTGGTGAAATTCGGGTGATTCACGATATTGAAGAAATCAGCGCGGAACTGCATCTTCAGGCGTTCGTTGATCGCGGTGTCTTTGTAAAGAGCCAGGTCCCACTGCCTGAATCCGGGGCCAAACAGGAAATCGCGAGCTTCGGTGCCGTCGTGCTGTGTACCCGGGACGCAAGCGCCGTTCGAGAAGGTGCAAGGCACCTTGAAGGCGGAAAGGTTGACCACGGCGTCGGGAGTGCTGGTTCCCGCGTAAGGATTGCCGATCACGTCGGGCCGCGGAAAGTATTCGCCGGTGCCATCGTAGTTGCCGCTGAAATTGAAGTTCACCTGGAACGGTTGGCCCGTCTGCAGGGTCAGAACGCTGTCGATTGCCCACCCGCTACCGAGTTTGGACCAAGCGCCACCGCGCTGTGGCGATGGGAAGCGGTAATTGGCCATCCAGGTAAAACGATGGCGGACGTCGAAGTTGGAGTTGCCGCGTTCGAGGTCGGGTCGGTAGCTGTCATTTGGTTGGGCGGCATTCGGCTCAAAATCCGTGCCGTCACTGGCATTGTCAATCGAATGCGAATAGTTGTAATTCAGCGTGGACTCGAACCCATGAAGGTTGCGAATTCGAAGCTGCGTCTGAAGTGAATTGTAGACGGAGTTGGACGACGTTTCCAGGTAGTTGATGTAGCCGTACTGCGGGTAGGGAAGATCAACCGTCACGCGCGACAGAGTCTGGTTAATATCGCGGAAACGAAACAAATGGTGACCTTCGGAACCTACGTAGCCCACTTGGAAGACAATACTCTTGCCGGCCTGCTGCTGAAGATTCAAATTGTAGTTCAGCATGCGCGGTGTGCGAAGGTGCTGGTCCACCGCGAACAAGTTGGACGAGGCGCCAAAGCCGCCGAAAACGGGCTGTCCAGAGACGATCGGAGATGTAGACGACGCCACCCCCGAGAGAATCGGCTTGGGCCCGATATCGTTGTAGGCAGCGCCTGGAGTCGCGGCGTCGTAGGGCACCTGGCCCAGAAAGAAGTCCTGCGAGAACAGGTCGTAGAAGAGCCCGACGCCAGAGCGAATTACTGTCGTGCCTTTCCCCGTGAGGTCGTACGCCACGCTGGCGCGCGGCGCGAAATTTCGATAGTCGGGCTTGTAGAGGCTTGCCAGTCCGTTGGTACCCACCTGGTTCAGCGCGCCGCTCGCCGGGTCAAAGTTCGAAAAGAGGTTGTTCTTCTCCGTGATCACTCCGAAATAGTCCCAGCGCAGACCATAGTCGAAAGTAAGCTGGCGATTGGCACGAAAGCTGTCCTGGACGTAAAAGGCGTGCGAATCTTCGTAGGTATTGCGGTTGGTATCGCCCTCGAGGATGCTGCCGCCTCCGCTGGGGATACCTTCGAGGAAATCGGTCAAGCTCGCGAATGAGAGGCTGCCGCGGAACCCCTCATCGAAGAACTGGCTCACCGTCGTGCGGCGGAACTCGTACCCGATCTTCACAGCGTGCTTGTTGAATTTCCACGAGAAGTTATCAATGAACTGCCAATTGACGTCCGTGCGGCCTCGCGGGTCCGAACTGGTTGCGCCGATCGACGTGAAGCCGGCGACGCTGATTTTCGGCAGCCCGTAGTCCTGCTTGCCGGCGCCTGTATCTAACCCGACGGAAGCGGGGTTGAAACTGCTGTCTTCGGGAATGAAGGTCTCGTAGAAGCGGTTATAGCCGAACCGCACTTCGTTGATTTTGGTGAGCGAAAGAGTAGAGAGATATGAGATGGACACCAGATTAACATTGGTCGGCGTGACGGTGTTGTAACCGGGCAGGTCGCCTGTTCCACCAAGCCCCAGCGGAAAGCTCTGATTGCTGGTCGAGTAGTAGTAGCGGCCGGTCAGCATATTCTTCTCGTTGATGTTGTAGTCCGCCTTTGCGATGATGCTGTTTACGCTGTTGAAGATGCCGGCGGTGGCCGACACATTGTTGACCGGGGAACAGCTATCGGGCGTCGAGGAAGTAGGCGCCGGCCAGGGGTTGCGCTCGAGCAGGCCGGCGATCACGGGATTGACGCCCAGCCCTTGCGCGGCAAGGGTACTCTCCGCCTGGGAGATCTCATTGGGCGAAGGAACACACGCGGTGCTGTTCAATCCTCCGGTTTCGCGCTGGCCTTCATAGTCGCCGAAGAAGAAAGCCTTGTCTTTGATAATGGGTCCGCCCAAGGAGCCGCCGAACTGGTTATTGTGGAAAGCGGTTTTGGGAATGGGCGCGGCGTTGAAGAAATTCCGGGCATCGAGAGCGTCGTTGCGGAAATAATCAGCCGCCGTGCCGTGGATTTGGTTCGTGCCGGACTTTGTCACAATGTTGATCACCGCTCCCGCGTTCCGGCCGTATTCGGGAGCGAAGTTGGAAAGCACCGCAAGCTCGGCCACCGCGTCCACCGGCAAAATCGTCGCCGGCGTGCCGAACACTCCCGCCTGGTTGATGGCCGGATCGTTGCGATAGCCGTCGTTCATGTCCGTGCCATCGAGGAGGAAGTTATTGGCGCGTCCTCGGGCGCCATTTACGGAAAACTCCCCGAAAGAACCGGGAGAATCCGTGATCTGGTCTGGACCGCCGGTTACTCCCGGGTTAAGGTAGATCAGCTTGGTATAATCGCGGCCGTTAACAGGCAGGTTTTCGATTTGCGAAGACTCGACGGTGCCGCCCAGGGTATCCTCGGTGGTGGTTACCAACGGCACTTCTGCTCTGACCTCCATGCTCAACGTCTGTTTAGCGGGCGTGAGAGTGATGTTCACGCGCTGTTCGGCCGCCACGTCCACGCGAATGTCGGCCTGGTTGACGGGTGTAAAACCCTCGACGGCAACGTGGACGGTGTAAATACCAATGGGCAGCTCAGGAATCGAGAAGTCCCCGGACGCATCCGTGGTCGTGGATCGTGCCACGCCGGTGGCTTGGTTCGTCGCCACCACCGGAGCGTTCGGTATAGCGGCGCCGGTCTGGTCAAGCACCGTTCCAACCAGTGAACCGCGAAAGCTCTGGCCGTACAGGGGCAGAATCGTGGTGAAGCTGATAAGTGCCAAGACGATGATGAGATAGATCACTGACAGTAATCTAGTCCAGGGTCCTTGACTAGGGGGCGCAATCATAGAGGTCTCCTTCGGGTAGGCGCTTTGGCTCAATGCCTCAACAGTTAAATGTGTAGATCAAGTAGAACGGGTGAGTAGGGCACCCTTCGGTTAGTATCATATGCCATGCCCTATCACGAGGAAGATTGATTATTTTTATGATGGAGATAAAGAGCGTGCAGGGGCGGCGCTTGTGGCTGCCCGGGGCAAATAAAGGGTAACCGCTTCCGGTTTGGACCTGTCATTCCGAGCGCAGCGAGGAATCTCGCTCTGTGCTGTGCAAGAGTAGATGGAGGCAGAGATGGCTAACGGGGGCGGATAAAATGAACAGCAGAGCGAGATTCCTCGCTGCGCTCGGAATGACACCGCAGTGGGCCGGCCACAACTCGCGGAGGGCAGCTTCACGACTTGAGGATGACGGTCAGCGATTGACCGGGTGCGACGCGAACCTCTGCATCAAACACGACCGTCCGCAGTTTCCCGTCTTCGCGCAAGGTTGCGGTCAAGGACTGCTGGCCAAGACGCACGAGAGCAGTTTTCCGCGTCGTCTTCCCGTTACCTGCCAAAGCCAGGCTCGCCAAGGCCAACGAGCCTTCCTGCGCCTGCACCTCCAACGTATGGTTCGCCGCGCTGATGGACTGAGTGAACTGGCCCCAGCCACTGGGGGCGGACCAGAAGCAACGGAAGTTCTGCGCAGGCAGGCGCGGCGTCAGCGTCAGCTTGCGGTCAACCCCGGAGTAGTGAAACCCGCTCAAAGCAACCACCAGCGCCCACGCGGACATGGCGCGCGCGTAGTGATGGCCGCACTCCGGCTCATTCCAGGGATTGCGGCGCTCGCCGTCGTGGCGAAGGCGCGCGCTTTCCACCACCGCCTGCGCCTCCGTAAGCATGCCCTCAAACGCCAAATGGGCTGCGAACTGATACTCCTCACCCGTCCAGCTTTCGGCGAAGTAAGGAAACGGGATTTCGGGGCGCTTACCGTCGGGATAACTCGCCACCAGTACGCCACCCTCGTCATTCAACGCGTAAGTGCGTTGCACACACTCGTGCTCGCTCAAGTTGGGCAAGTAGTTGTTACGGAACACCGATTTCATGGCCTTAAGTACGTGTTCTTCGTCGAGCAGGTACCCTAGTCCCGCCACATGCGCCATGTATTGGCCGAGCAATTGGTCCACCAGGCAGGCTTCGCCCATCTGGTAGTCCGGCTTCTCCGGGTTGGCCGCGCCCATGCCCACCAGCACACCGGGAAACACTTCTTCCTTGGGCCGTCCTTCGATCTTCTGCGTGTAATACTCCCCATTGAAGAGGTTGGCATCGAGCCATTTACTTCCGTTCTGAAAGAGCCTGCGGTACTGACTGGCAGCGTCCTGGTCGCCCATGGCGCGCGCCATCTCTTCTCCGGCGCGCAAGGCGCCCAAGTACCAAACCCCGCAAAGAGGATTCGGGCCGTAGAACTCGACGTCGTAGGTGTTGTGTTGAACGCCCTCCGCCACCCCGTCCCGGTTTGCGTCCCAGCCGCCCTTGATCCAGGCGAATTCGAGAGCGCGTTTGGCGTTCGGCCAGAGGCTTCGCAGCCACTCCGTGTCGCCGGAAAGCTGCCAGTCCCGATAGAGCTTCATGAGACAGCCCATTTGGCCGTCCGCAGCCGCTTTATCCCAGATCTTCTTTCCGTCCGGTAGATAAGATCGGAAACCCATCAGTCCGTCTTCACGCGTGTTGCGCAGGAACTCGGATTCCCGGAGAGAACGAGCCAGCGAGGGAAATACGAAAGCTGTAGTCTGTTCGTAGTTCCACACGTGGGTGCAGCTTCCGTGGCAGCATCCCGATTGATTGTTACAACCCTCAAAGGCGTGGAACTCGCCGTTCGCAGTGCGGAAAGCCGTGTTCGTACGCACGGTCGAGAGATTGCTGAGCGCCGCGTCGAGCACCGCCGGAGGCAAGGTCGAAGATTCAATTGCAGCCGCGAAACGGCGGCTGCGCTCCTCGAGCGAAGGGAGATGCTGGGCCGCGTGCTGCGCCACAGCCCAGGCGTCCGCAAACTGCTGGCAATAATAGTTCCCCACCACCGCCGCTTTCTGATCGTCTTCGGGCGGTGGCCATCCGCAACGCTCCGGTGTACGATTGGGGAAATGCCAGGCCAGCAGGAAGTTCACGGAAGCTTCGCCGCCCGCAGGCACTGATTGCGTAACTGCAACCGAACCTACCGGACTGACCGCGGGCGAGTCGCTCGTGAGCGCCCCGTCATCCGTGAAGTCGTCCCAGAAGGTCAGCGGTCCGTCCCACCACTGCGTGCGCGTCCAACCGCGCAGGTACGACACGCTGGCTTCCGGCGCGCCGAGCACGCCCAGGAACATCGAGCCCTTCAACGGATCGGTCGCAGGCAAAAAAGGGTTGTCCATCAAAAGGCCGGCCACTCCTGCAACCTGCCGAAAAGTGGCTTGCCGGCCTTCTTTTCCCACGGGGTTCTCAAGGCTGAATACTATGCCCACCTTCACGTCCGCTTTCGCAGGGTTCTTCAGCTTGTAACGGAGCACCGCAATAGGCAGTCCGGACGCCTCCGCGTCCAGGGGCACAAGCGGGTTGAACGCTTCCAGATTGACAAGGACAGGCAGCTTCTTATCCTCGAATTCCAGGCGCGCAAACGGGTAGGCGCCCACGAACCGGGCGGAAGCAAGACGCGGCAGGCCAGGCACGTTCTCCGACCCCAGTCCGCTCGGTCCCTCGTAGGGCGGCTGAATACGCGCTTCCAGGACGCGTGCCACCGGTTTCTTTCCTTGCGCCTGTGCCCAGATGGCGGGAAAGCAGTAGTCTGGGCTATTGCCCTTGTCCGGCCGGTTGAAGATCTCCCAGTCGCGCAACTGCCCACGGCCACCCAGCGAAATCGTGCCCGTGCCGATGCCACCCAGAGGAAAGGCAATCATCTTCAGATTTGCACCGGTGAAGGCTCGCGGAAAGGCGATGCGGCTTCGAACCACCCCCTGCCCCTCCTTAGCCAAGGAGGGGAGTTTGGGCGCTGTCTTCTGTGTGGAACCAGGCTTCTCCTGCCCTGACATCGCACGAGCGCTGCCTGCCAATGCGCCGCCCGCCGCGACTTTCTTCAAGAATTCCCGCCGCTCCAGTTTCCCGTTCTTCCTTCTTGTGGCCACAGTATCCTCCCGTTTAGCGCGCGTAGGGGCGACCCTTGTGGTCGCCCGAAGGCAACGGCTAGCCGCGTTCCCGAAATTCTCCTCCGATTCTGTTCAGGGAAATTGTTATAGGCCAACGGGCGTGGAAAGGCAATAGGGGAAATCCACTGGCGAGTTCCGCGGGGATCTCCTTGGAAGTGAGCGACTGACCCCTCACCCGGCCCGCGGCGGCTGATGAAAGCGCCCTCGCGGGTCACCCTCTCCCCGAGGGAGAGGGCTAGCGCTCAAGCTGGGGCTCGTCACTCGTCACTTGTCACTCGTCACTGCACCAGCGCAGCTTGCTAGCAGATTCTGGATCGCGGCGGCGACGCCTTCCTTGGCGCCATAGACTGACGAGCCCGCAACCAGCACGTTCGCGCCGGCCTCGACGACTAGCGGGGCGGTCTCATGGTTGATTCCGCCGTCGACCTCGACTTCGCAATCGAGGCCGCGTTCCCGGATGGCGCTGCGGACCTGCCGGATTTTGTGGAGCGTCTCGAAGATGAAATCCTGCCCGCCGAATCCCGGATTGACGGTCATCACCAGTACCATTTGCAAGCTTCCCAAAACCTCGGAAAGCGTGCCGGCGGGCGTGGAGGGATTGATGGCCACGGCGGCCTTCTTGCCCAAGTGATGAATATGCTGGATGGCGCGATGCAGGTGCGGCGTAGATTCCTGGTGCACGATGATAGTGTCAGCGCCCGCCTTGGCGAACCGTTCAATGAAATCCTCCGGCGGCTCGACCATCAAGTGGGCCTCGATGGCTAAGCGCGTCACAGGGCGCAGGCTCTCAAAAGCCAGCCCGCCGAAAGTGATATTGGGAACAAAGCGGCCGTCCATCACGTCGATCTGGAATCGGTCGACGCCGGCCGCCTCCACTTCCAGAACCTGCTCGCCCAAACGTGTAAAATCAGCAGAAAGTATGGAGGGTGCTACGTGGATCACGACTCGCCTCGTGTGGCCGGACTGAGTTTTCTCGCTGCCGCCTCGTCCAGGAACCAGCTCACACTCCCATCTAACGGCTGAATTCGCTGTGCCGGCAGCTCTCCCGGCGTTCCTTCCAAAACCTTGCGCAGGGTCTGCGCCTTGTCGGCCCCGGCCACCAGGAAAATAATATGGGCTGCAGTGTTGAGCAGTGGAAGGGTCATGGTCAGGCGGCTCATCCCCAGCCTCTCAACGCGGTTCGGGTAGACCCAAACACTATGCTCCTCGAGCGCCACAGTTCCCGGAAAAAGCGAAGCGGTGTGCCCGTCCGGACCCATACCCAGAAACACAATATCCAGGCGCGGCCTGAGGCCGTCTTGCGGCTCGAGAACACGCGCCAATTCGCCGGCGTAATCGCGCGCCGCTTTCTCGAGGTCCGCTTCTTCGGCGCGCATGCGGTGAAAGCTTTCAGCCGGTATTTCCCCGCTATCCAGAAGAGCTTCACGGATCATGCGATAGTTGCTGTCCGGGTGGTCAGGAGGAACACAACGTTCGTCCACTTGGAACAGTTGAACGCTATTCCATTCGATCCGCCCCAGAAGGGCCCTTCCCGCCAGAATCTGATAGAGCAGGCGAGGCGTCAATCCGCCGGAAAGCGCGGCATAGAAGATCTTGCCTTCGATGAATTTCAGGCGCGCCAGGTCTTCAAAGGCACAGGCGGCCGCCCAGCTCAAGTCTTCCAGCGTCGAAAAAACCTTTACGTCGTGTTTAGACATGAGCAGTCGCTCCCCTTCCCGATTGCCGATAGGCCATGGTCCATCAAACCCGCCAACACTTGTCATTCTGAGCGAAGCGAAGAATCTCTGCAGTCCCGACCTTACCAACTGCCAAGATTCTTCGCTTCGCTCAGAATGACAAATGCAGCCTTGGCGTTTCGACGATGACCAATCAGAAGCTTCCACCTCAAGAGCTGATCATTCGAGCCACCACACGCAGAGCCTCTTCGTAAAGCCGGTCCCGAAGACCCAACTTCAGCTCCTCATTCAATATCTCGCCCTCATCCAGGACCTCCAGACGCACCGAGCGTCCCATCGGCGGCGACCCAGGCACCTCAGCCGAGGTTTTCACTACTTTCCCGTCGGGGCCCCGCTTAAACGAAAACCTGGCGGGCGATGTCCCGTCAGCAATCAACTCGATGGTGAAACATACGCCACAGGCATTGTCGACTCGTTTCAAGTTGCGCTCAACGGTTACCGTTCCGTTTGCTGACTTGAAATGGAAACTGCGCGGCTGGGATTCGTCCTTGCGCTCCGACTTCACAAACTGCCATCCCAACCGGCTCGCCAGCCACCCCGATAGCAGCAAGCCCTGCGCGCGCTGCGTCACCAGCCGTGCGGAGTCTAACTCGTACTCGATGCGCACCTGGGTGATGCGGTCCAGATAGGGCCGCCTCTCCGGCGCGTCGAAACATTGAGCGATGAGCTGCCGCCAAGGTGTGATGCGGCTCCAATTCAGGTCGGTCAATTGAATCCTGCCGGCAGACTTGTGTAGCCACCCGGCGAGATCCTGCAAATGCCTTCCAGCAAGTGAAAACCGGGCGGAGTCCACGATGACATGCTGCGTAACACGGAGAATGTCGTCGAAATAGGTCGGCGGCGAGAAAGCAGCCGCGCGCCACCAAAGGAAAATAGGCAAGCCGGAAACCGTCAACGGCAGCACCACGCTGGGAAGTCCTCGCCCTGCCTCACCACGGGCGCGGATGGTGATCTGCTCGCTGCACACCTGCTTTTCGCCTGCCACGGGAAGATGGCAATGCGCGGAGACCCAGGCCTCAAGTCCGCTGGAAGCCGCCTCCGGTTCCAGCATCATGATGATCGCGCGGCAAGGGTTCTGACGAGTCACCTCCGCCACAAGGTTGGTCACTTCATACGCCGCCTCGTCGCTTTCGACGTAGATGAGCAGCGTCAGCGTGCAGGCGCGCGTCACAGCGCTCTCAGCACCGGGATCTTCCGCGGCGGTTCGCCACAGAGCCGACAGTTCTGCTTCCAAGTTCGACACGTCGACCGGTCGGGGCTCTCCTAAGCCAACAGGCTCGATTATTCCTGCCATCTAATCTCCAGGCTTTCTGCCCTGAAAATCGTAGGGCGGGCGTCTCGCCCGCCGTCGCGCGGGCATTCCTTCGCTCCGCTCAGGGCAGGCTCTGCCTGTGGGCGGGAGCGGGACGCTCCCGGTACCGCGGGCGGGACGCCCGCGCTACAACTTGGCGCCTTCTGCATTCTGCCTTCCTCACACCCTCTGCCAATGCCGTCCATCTCGCTCGATCAAGGCGTCGGCCTCGGCCGGCCCCCACGACCCAGCCGCGTACGTGGCGAGTCCCTTTGATCCCAGTTCCCGCCAGCGGGCAAGTATGGGGTCCACCAACTCCCAGGAAAGCTCGACCGCGTCGCTGCGATTGAACAGCGTTGCGTCGCCCAACATGCAATCCAGCAGCAGGGTCTCATAGGCCGTTGGAGGCGGAGCACCAAACGATTCGCCGTAGCGAAACATCATCTGCACCGGCCGGATTTGCATGGTGGTGCCGGGAAGCTTGGCGCAGAATTTCAGCGATATCCCTTCGTTGGGCTGAACGTTAACCGAGAGCACGTTGGGCTCGAGGCCATCCGGTCCGGCGCCCTTGAAAAGCAGGTGGGGCACGCGATGGAACTGAATGGATATTTCAGAAATTCGCTTCGCCAACCGCTTGCCCGACCTCAGGTAAAACGGGACATCCGCCCAGCGCCAGTTATCGATGTACAGCTTGACGGCCGCATACGTCTCCGTCACCGAATTGGGTGAGACCTTCGGCTCGGCGCGGTAGGCCGGGACCTTCTTCCCGCCAACCCAACCCTCCGCGTACTGCGCGCGCACGGTGAATTCGTCGATCTGCTCTGCCGTCAAGGGCCGGATCGCCCGCAACACTTTGGCCTTCTCGTCGCGCACGGAAGTGGCATCGAAGGTCGCCGGCGGCTCCATCGCCACAAGGCTGAGGAGTTGCAGAACGTGATTCTGAATCATATCGCGCATCAGGCCGGCTTCCTCGTAATATGAACCTCGGTTCTCCACTCCCAGTTCTTCCGCCACGGAAAGCTGCACATGGTTAATGTAGCGGCGATTCCAAAACGGCTCGAAGATCCCGTTGGCATAACGGAACACCAGGAGATTCTGGACAGTCTCTTTTCCCAGGTAATGATCGATGCGGTAGATCTGCTCCTCGCTGAAAACTTCGTTCACCACTCGGTTCAATTCTCTGGCACTCGCCAGGTCCCGCCCGAACGGCTTCTCGATAATGATTCGCGTCCAGGACTCCGGCTTCGGCCTGGCCAGCCCCGCCGCCCCTAGGTGCTTCACGATCACCGGGAAAAAGCTCGGCGGTGTGGAGAGGTAGAAGAGACGATTTCCGGACGTGCCACGTTCGCGGTCCAGTTGATCCAGCAGGACCTTCAATTTTGAGTAGGCGGCGGCGTCACTGTAATCGTCCGCGAGGTAATAAATACCCTTGCTGAAACTCTCCAGGAATTCATCGCTATCCGAGGAAAGTTTCAAGTATTCCTTTACTGCGTGGGCCATATTCTCCCGGAAACTGTCATCCGTGGCCGGCGTCCGGGCGCAGCCAATCACAGAAAACCCCGCGGGCAGCATGCGCTCACGCGACAGGTAGAAAAGAGCGGGAATCAGCTTTCGCTTCGTCAAGTCGCCGGAGGCACCAAAAATCACCATGGCGCACGGATCAGGGGTACTGTGGATTCTGATCCCTTCCCGCAAAGGATTGCTCAACGTGGTGGTTTCAGCCATGATGCGTCTCCGCCCTCGTCAGAGTCAGTGTGAAGCCCCTGTTTTGCTTGTCACTCCTAGGAGCCGCAGGAGATGAGGAATCTCGCACTGCCTTGAAAACACTCAGGGCGAGATTCCTCGCTTCGCTCGGAATGACAGCCTGCATGCGATTTTCACACAGACTCGTTAGCCCTTATCCCCAAGCAACCTGCGAGCATGTTCTACAATATTCGCCGCGTTAAATCCGAAGTGTTCCGCCAGCGCCTTGTACGGAGCCGAGGCCCCGAAGCGGTTCATTCCGATCACGTCCCCTTTCGTCCCGACATACCGCTCCCAACCGAAGGGCGCGGCTGCCTCGATCGCCAATCGCGACGTCACTTCCGGCGGCAAAACCTCGTCGCGGTAAGATTGGGGTTGTTTTTCGAAAAGGTCCCACGAAGGCATGCTCACCAACCGCGCTCCGATGCCTTCTGCTGACAGTTTCTCGTACGCTTCGAGGGCCGGCGCAACTTCCGAGCCAGTGGCTATCAAGATCAGCTGCAACGATTTTCCCGCCGCATCCGCGAGCACGTAAGCCCCTTTCACCAACCCTTCCGCGGCAGCATACTTACTGCGATCGATGATGGGCAGAACCTGGCGAGTGAGGCAGAGCGCCACTGGCCCGTCGAGATGTTCAATCGCCACGCGCCATGCCACCGTCGTCTCATTGGCGTCGGCCGGCCGGATCAGGCTCAGCTCAGGGATCGCTCGCAGTGCCGCCAGGTGTTCGATCGGCTGATGCGTCGGGCCGTCCTCGCCAAGAAGGATGCTGTCGTGCGTAAACACGAAAATCGAATGGGCCTTCATCATTGCCGCCAGGCGCAGGGTTGGCCGCAGATAATCTGAAAAAATGAAGAAAGTCGCGCCGTAGGGGATCAGCCCCGTTACAGCCATCCCGTTCAGTATTGAGCCCATGCCGTGTTCGCGCACCCCGAAATGGAAATTCCGCGATCCGTAATTTCCCCTTTCGAAATCCTTCTCGCCCTTTATTAAAGTATCGGTTGAGGGTGCGAGGTCCGCCGATCCACCCAGCAACGTGGGCAAGCCGGACGATATCGCGTTCAGCACCTTTCCCGAGGCTTGGCGAGTGGCCATGGGCTTTTCACCCCACTTGAATGCCGGAAGTTTGGCGGTCCAGCCCTCAGGCAGTTCCTGCTTCACGTAGCGATCAAAGTCCGCCGCCAGTTCGGGCTCTGCCTTGCGGTAGTTCTCCAATTGCTTCTGCCAATCCGCCTCGACTGTCTCGCCGCGCTCGATCGCTTTGCGGAAGTGGGCCAGCGCTTCCTCTGGCACGTAGAATTTCGGTTCCTGCGGCCAGCCCAGGTTCTCCTTGGTCAACTTCACTTCTTCTTCACCGAGCGCGCTGCCATGCGCCTCCGCCGTGTCCTGCTTGTTCGGGCTGCCATAGCCGATATGAGTCCGGATCATAATGATGGACGGCCTTTCCGTTTCAGCTTGGGCGGCGCGGATCGCAGCGTCAATCGCCTCCAGATCGTTGCCGTCGGGCAGCCTTTGCACAAACCAACCGTAAGCCTCGAAGCGCGCTCCGCGGTCTTCGGTGAACGCCAGGTGCGTCGAGCCTTCAATCGAGATGTGATTGTCGTCGTAAAAGTAGATCAGATTGTTGAGTCCGAGATGCGCTGCCACCGACGCCGCCTCGGACGCCACACCCTCCATCAAATCACCGTCGCTCGCGATGGCATAGATTTTGTAATTGACGATTTCATGCCCGGGCCGATTGAAATGCGCCGCAAGGTATTTTTCCGCGATGGCCATGCCCACGCCGTTGCCGAAGCCTTGTCCCAGCGGGCCGGTGGTCGTTTCAATGCCATCTACCAATCCGTACTCCGGGTGGCCAGGGGTCCGGCTTCCCCATTGGCGGAATTGTTGAAGCTCCGACAGCGGAAGGTTATAGCCGGTTAAATGAAGGAGGCTGTACAAAAGCATTGAGCCGTGTCCGGCCGAAAGCACAAAGCGGTCACGGTTCGGCCAATGCGGCTTGAGTGGATCATAACGCATGAAGCGTGTCCAGAGCACGTACGCCATGGGCGCGGCGCCCATCGGCAGGCCGGGATGGCCCGAGTTGGCTTTCTGAACGGCATCCACCGCGAGAAAGCGAATTGTGTTAATCGAGAGTTGGTCAAGTTGCGACTGGTCGAGCGATTGTTTTTGCGTGCCTGCTGAAGCATGACCGTCCAAAGGATTAGTCCTCCTGTATGTGATTGAACTTGGATCCAGCCCCGCCCGAGTAAGATCTACACTATCCCCCTGGCATTACCCGCAACATAAGTTAGATGCCGGGATCATTTGGTTGGTCTCAGGGCAAAGGGCGATTATAGGGCCCTCCTGTAACGCCGCACATTCCAAAACAATTCCAGGTCTGAACGATCGCAAGTCCACGCCCGGAGGGCCGACGGTGAATAGCCCACGGCGTTGGCCGTGGGATTGAGTAGCAACCCTCGGCCGTCTCAGCCCCGGTAGGGGGGCAGAGACTCCCGTACGATCTCTGTCGCCCCATAACGCCGCATCGCGTCCCATGGCTTCGAAGGTGTGAAGAAATTCGGAAGTGTCATCCTGAGCGCAGCGAAGGATCTCTGCAGTTGTTCGTAAATCGCTGATCCACAAGAAACTGCCTCTATCCTCCGCTTCGCTCAGGATGACAGCCATCGATTTTTTCACAGCTTCTTCCGCCGTGGGCCACTTTCTGCCGCCGCTCCGCGGCTCTCATGCTCGCCACTAGCGCTGAATCCGCGCGGAGCCGCCTTTAGCCAGCGCTCGCACCTGCTCGAGGGTTGCCATAGTGGTGTCACCCGGAAAAGTGGTCAGCAGCGCTCCGTGGGCCCAACCCAATTTCACTGCTTCTTCCGGCTCTTCACCCGTCAGCAGGCCATAAAAGAAACCAGCGGCGTAACCGTCGCCGCCGCCCACTCGATCAAGCACGTCGAGTTCGGCAGTCGGAGCCATGTAGGTCTTGCCGTCAATCCAGGCGACGGCGCTCCAACCGTGCCGGCAGGTCGAGTGCACCTCGCGCAGCGTGGTCGCCACGATCTTAACCTGGGGAAATTTCGCCACCACTTTCTCGATCATGGCGAAGAAGGCGCTAGGGTCAAGCTTCGACTTCGCGGCCACTTCCGGTCCCGGGATGCCGAGACCCATTTGAAGATCCTCTTCGTTGCCCACCAATACGTCTGCGTGCTCGACGATGCGCGCGATCACCGAAAGCGCGCGTTCATGCCCGCCCCAGATGTTCCAGAGCTTGGCGCGATAGTTCAAGTCAAACGAAGTAACGGCGCCGGCAGCTTTGGCAGCCTTCATGCCTTCGACGATCAACTCGCCGGTGGTGGCCGAGAGCGCGGCGAAGATGCCGCCGCTGTGGAACCAGCGCACGCCGCTCGCAAAAATGCTCTGCCAGTCAAAGTCGCCCGGCTTGAGCATGGCGCCGGCTTCGTTGGCCCGGTTGTAGAAGACCACCGGGCCGCGCACCCCGTGGCCGGTATCGCTGTAAACAGTGGCCATATTGGGCCCCGTGACGCCGTTGTGCTTGAAGCGCTTGTAAAAGGGCTTCACTCCCATCGCCCGCACGCGCTCCGCGATCAGATCTCCGATCGGGTAGTCCACCATAGCGCTGGCGATACCGGTCTGCATGCCAAAACAATCAGAGAGATTAGCGGCGCAATTAAACTCGCCGCCGCTGACGTGAATCTTGCACTCCGTAGCCTTGCGAAAGGGAATGATCCCCGGATCCAGGCGGTGAACCAGGGCGCCAAGCGACAAGAGATCCAGGGCGCCCTCCTGGCGAATATTAAGACCGTATTTCATCCTTATTCTCCCGATTAAACGTTGTAAGTACCCGATGCCACTCTGCCCCCGTGCCCCGTCCAGTTGGTGTGGAAGAACTCGCCGCGCGGTTTGTCCACACGCTCGTAAGTGTGCGCGCCGAAGAAATCGCGCTGGGCTTGCAGCAGATTGGCGGGCAGGCGCGCGGTGCGGTAACCGTCGTAGAAGGCCAGCGCGGTGCTAATTGCCGGAGTTGGCACTCCGGACTGAATCGCCTGAACGACGGCGCGCCGCCAGGACGCCTGGTAGTCAATCAGCAGCTTGCTGAAGAAGTCATCCAGCAGCAAATTGCTAAGCTGTGGGTTTTTGTCGAACGCCGCCTTGATCTTGCCCAGGAAACGGCTGCGGATAATGCACCCGCCGCGCCACATCAGCGCGATGCCGCCGAAGTTGAGGTTCCAGCCTTGCTCTTTGGCTGCTTCACGCAGCAGCATGTACCCTTGCGCATAAGAGATGATTTTGGAGCAGTACAGAGCCCGCCGCACGTCTTCGATCGTCTCGTTGCGGTTGGGCGCGGCGGCGCCTTTGGGCCCGGGCAGGACAGCCGAGGCCGCAACGCGCTCTATTTTAATCGCGGATAGGCAACGCGAGAACACCGCCTCGCCGATCAAGGTCACGGGCATGCCGAGGTCGAGGGCGCTCAAGCACGTCCACTTGCCCGTACCCTTCTGGCCGGCGGTGTCGAGGATCTTATCCACCAGCGGCGATCCGTCGTCGTCTTTCTTGCTGAAGATCTGGCTGGTGATGTCGATCAGGTAGCTGTCCAACTCGCCTTTGTTCCACTCCTCGAATACCGCGTGCAGTTGGTCAGCCTTGAGTCCCAGCGCATCCTTCATCAACTGATAAGCCTCGCAGATCAGTTGCATGTCGCCGTATTCA
The DNA here is from genome assembly GCA_050010015.1 of Terriglobia bacterium. GTDB lineage: Bacteria > Acidobacteriota > Terriglobia > UBA7540 > UBA7540 > CAVROP01. The sequence goes on along the minus strand of JBEKLY010000109.1, from coordinate 867 downwards.
ATGCCGTTGTGCACCATCTTCACATAATGGCCCGCGCCGTCTTCTCCCACCCATTCGCAGCACGGCGCCCCATCGTCAACCTTGGCGGCGATGGCCTGAAAAATCTCTTTTACGTAAGGCCAGGCTTTGGGGTTTCCGCCCGGCATGATCGAGGGGCCGTGCCGCGCGCCTTCTTCGCCGCCCGAAACGCCCGTGCCGATGTAAAGCAGGCCTTTGCCGGCCAGGTATTTGGTGCGTCGGCTGGTGTCCGGCCAATGCGAGTTGCCGCCGTCGATGATGATGTCTCCCGCCTCGAGGTGCGGCAATAGGCTATCGATCATGTGATCCACGGTCTCGCCCGCCTTCACCATCAGCATCACGCGCCGGGGCCGTTTGAGCGCCTGCGCCAGTTCCGCGAGCGAATGCGTTCCCACCACCTCGGTACCCTTGGCCTCGTTGGCGATAAAATCATCCACCTTGGAAACGGTGCGATTGAAAACCGCCACCTTGTAACCGTGGTCGTTCATATTCAGAACAAGATTCTGACCCATCACCGCCAGACCAATCAGTCCGATATCGCAACTCCCGTTCTGCATGTACCCTCCCTATAAATTCATGCGTAATTGCCGCCTCTATTCTATCCAAACTCGCGCTTCCAGTCCAAGCAAGGTAGCGCAGACCTGCTTTTCAGGTCTGCGGGTCGAGTTTCTGCGTTTTGTTTGGTTAGCAAGTGCGGCTCTGCCGCCCTGTCTTGCGGAAAGGCTCCGAAGCTGTGAAATTTTCGCATTTTGTACTTGACTAGCGTTATAGCTAGTTGCATACTTTCCCCATGGGATACCTTTCCAAAGTGCAAGTGATCGAGAGGGCGAGGGGCAGCCGCCAGTTTTA
>JBEKLY010000108.1:0-22751 GCA_050010015.1 Terriglobia bacterium | reverse complement strand
TTCTCTCCCTGGAAGAATGCCTCTCCGAAATCGAAGCCGGCGGCCTCTTCACCCCTTAAACATCGTTCCCACTTATCGGCGCCATCGCAATATGTCTCCTGGGTCCACCGGACGGGTACGTTTCTTCCGCTTCTGCTGCCTCACAGGGATTGGTGTAGCCTTTCGAGGAACCATTCGCGGACCATGGTAGTTTCGTTCACGCCTTTGGATCTCGGAAGCCGTCTCACGCGCTGAAGTTCTTGTGGGGGCAAATCGACACTCAGCGGTGCGTGCTTGGAGCGGGCAAACACGGGTTCGGCGACCTCCTCCAGAGCTTGTGTAAAGTCCGTGAGATCGTGCGTGTCCCAGAACTTCGCTAGCGCCCGAATGGAGTCGGTGTTCGGCAGTTTCTTCGCTCTCATACTTTTTTCCATCGCCCTCATTTGACGATTCTACCCCAACCCAGCCATCCGCCCGGGTCTAATGCGGCGGACAGAATGTTGCGCAGACTCGCCGGTGTTGGGACTCTGCGGCTCTTCTCCAAGATGCTCGGGGTCCCCGCTGGCCCCCGCAAGACGCCGTTGGGGCACACAAATAGCCCACTACAAGGAAATTCCTTGGCAAACTACGCCTAAGCTTATAGGCTAGAATCGAGTGGTTGTGTCCTCGCAAGGGCCGTGCGGTCAGATTGCCCCTCTTACCCGCCCTGTCCCTTCGGGACATCGCAGACCCCACACTTCGGGGTCTGCGCCAGCCGGAAAGCTCGGCTAAGAGCCGAAAGCTGACTGCTGAAAGCTGCTTTTTGAGGGAACAAAGCGAGAATGTCTATGAAAACAAAGGAACGGTGCAGAAATCAACCACCCCTGACCCCTCCTTATGCGAGGAGGGGAATTGCGGGCTCCCCTCCTCAGATGAGGAGGGGGTGGGGGTGGTGCTGCGCTACAATAATTGGCGGAACAAAGCGAGAATGTCTATGAAAACAAAGGACAATGACAATGTGTCCTAGGAAGAACCGCAGAGGAGGGCACAACCCGCCCACCTCTGCGCTACTTCGCCACGCTCGAAACGCACTGCAACGAGGACAAGTAACCCTTCTGGAGAATGGGCGGTGCGCCCTGGGTATCGAGGTCGAACTGGAGGGTGACCGGCTTCCCGTTGGGTGCGGTCACGGGCCTGCCAGCGGTGCGCAGCACCCACTCGATATTGTAGGTGGAACCGGTCTGCTGCCACTTGTCGGCCTCGGCAAAGAAATGGAAGACTCCCCACGCTCCGTCGTAGCTTGGCCAACCCAAATCCGAGCCGCCAGTAATCTTCACCGTCAGCGTAACACCCTGGGCGGTAGTGCCCGGCCAGGCAAACTGTTTGAAGTCGGCATTGCCACCGGCATAAGTAAGGGGCTGGCCATCGATGCTCATGGTAAGTCCGGCAACGGTGTCCGTGGGATGGGGGCGAAGCGCGTACTTGTAATGGATTTGTCCCGGTCCACCCGAGTACAACGCGTGCTGGAGATTCATCGCCCGCGTAAAGAAGTTGAGGAAGGCAGGGTTCACCTGCTGGGTGTTCGAGGGGTTGGGGATGTATTCATTCCCTTGGGGAATCAGCAGGCTCTTGAGCGATGCGTTGTAGAACTGGGTCAACGCGCCGTTCGCGGAATCGAAGAATTGGGTCACCTCCTGGGTTGTGGCGTCAGTCGTGGCTCGAGGATTGAACGGGAACTTGGCCGCGAGCGGGCTCATCTGTGCGCACAAACCAGCGCCGCTTACCGGCCCTGGGCGCAAAGCGCCGGAGACATAAGCGATGGGAGCAAGCAGCAGGTTCTGAACGGTGTCGTCGATATGAGCTTGCGGGTCAGGTTTGAATCCCTGGCCTATCTGCTTGGCGGTCTGTTGAGCCGTCATGGACGGAGCCATGCACTGAGTTTTGGCGGCTTCTTTTTGTTCGGCGGGAGCGTTCGAGACCTGATCCAGACAGGCCTGGATTCCGGCGAGATTGGAGACGTAGGTGGCATTCGGTTGCCCAACATACTGGTCCTGGCAATTGGGTGGAACGACGGCCTGAACGGGTTGAAAGGCCTTCGAGATGTCGGGCTGGTCGACGGACGTATTCTGCGCCGCCACGCAGAACAGCGCAAGCAGGGGAGACCGATTGCTCGAGGTCTTGCCCAGCTTTTGCGAGGCATCCGCAAGGCTGTTGTAGCGAACCACGCTCGCGCTCTTCAGGAAGCCGCGCCATTGATTGATGTAGTCCTGCTGGTATCGAGCCTGGAGGTCCTGTCCCGCCTTAGTGGTGTCCACATTCTGACTCGTCTTTGGACCCAGCACCCACTCCTCGCCGCTAAAATACTTGGGAAGGTTTTTGAAGGCGTCCTTCATGAAAGCGAATCCGGCCTTCGTGAATGCCCCCTCAACTTCCTTCCCATCCACCACCACTTCCGCGGAGCCGGGGAACTTGCGGTTGAAGTTGATGGACGGGCTGCCTTTCGAAGCTTCCGCCAGCATGAAACGGTAAACGCGCTCGATGCCGGAGAACTGCGAAAGATAATTTCGGGCGCGGGACACAGCGAGCGTATCGTTCTCGGAGGAGTAGGGGTTCTCGTCCTTGAGCTGGTCGCTGTAGAAATCGAATTGTTTCTGCGCCAACTGCATTCGCTCCGAGTCGATGTCCCGGCCGGCCTGCCAGGCTTTCACGAGGACCGGCGAGAGGAACAGGCGAGTGCTCTTGTCGTGATTGGAGGTGGTAATCAGATAAGCCTTCAGAGTGTCGTAGGCCGGGCCGTATTGATCGTTAGGCCCCGGCGCACCGGGCAGCGCAGAGAGCGTCTGAAGAAGAGCGGCCTGGGTTTGCGCGAAAAGCAGGGAGCGGAAATGTTGAAAGTAGATCTTGCGCACATCCGGATAGAGGTCGTTTCCCGCATACAATCCCCAGCGCATCGAGAACGGCGCTCCGTCTTGCTGGTATTGGGCCAGCGTCTCAACCGACTGGCGGAGCGTCTCGAGGCGGGTGAGCGCGTCGGCGGTAGGAATCTGCTGGCCGGTGAGTTGAACGGTGGAAATGCCCTGGGCCGCGTTCACCACTTGCGACTCGAGGTCCTTGTTCTTAACGAAGGAGACAATGAAACCCATCATGACCACGACCAGCACGCCGATCGACGCCGCCAGCAGCACTCTACGCCATAGGCTAGTTTTCGAGCTTGAGGCGCTCTCGGTGAGCGCGGACGAATCCCTCAGCAGCACGTCGTTGAAGAGGTGGGGAAGGAAGGTCCACTGCGGGACCCGGCGGGTCTCGCCGCCCTCCACCGACACGGGCGCGCGCTGGGCTTGAGCGGCCATAGCCCGAACATCGAAGATCCCCGTGGCGCGGATGGCTCCTTCGCCCGCCCCAGGCGTCGTCGGCTCCTCTCTTATCAACGCCGGCCCGGGAGCGTTGATCACCACCGGGCGAACTCCGCTAAAGTAGAAGCCGCGCAGGAACGGTCCGGTCCTCAACTGGCTGGGCCGGCACAGGTCGACGAGCATCTGGACAAGCATCTGCCGGAGCTTCCGGAATTCACGAGGGAACTCGTACACGGAGGGACGCTTGGCCATGTCGAATTCGCGCGGAAGATAGGTGAGCCGCTTATCCGCCATCGAGTAACCGAGTTCATCAAAGGCGGCGGTAATGCGAGCCGTTTCCTGCTCGGCGTACACTTCTCCGGCGAACGAGACCCTGGGGAGCGTCGCCCCCAGGACTTGCGTGGCTTCGTCGTTGCTCAGATTGCGAACGAAGTCCTTGAAGAACTGAAGGCAATCGGCCCGAGTGAACAGCACGTACACGGGCAGGCTGATCCCCAGGATGTGTGAGACCTCGCGCAAGCGCGTGCGCAGTCGCTCGACGCTCGAGCCCAGCGCGTCCGCCGCGCCCGGCTTCATGAAGGTTTCGCAGTCGACGCAAACCAGGACCGCGCGCGGTGCCTGGGTTCCCTTGCCGAACACGGAATGCAGGCGCCCCGGGGCCAGCCTCTTGACGAACCGGGCCCATACTGTGGGTTCGGAAACGAGTGGGCCGCCTGCCTCGGCGAGAATGAACTGGCGCGCGAACCAGAGGTTCGCAGCCCGGGTGGGGAGCGGGACTTTCTCCTGCCCCGTATGCCCGGCCAGCAACTCCGGTTCGAGGCCGGAATGCTGCACCGCGCTGGTTTTTGCCGAGCCGCTCTCGCCCACGAGGAAGATCGCAGGAAGATTGCCGAGCCTGGCATGGCGTCCCAGAGACGACGCCTGCAATCGCGATTCGGCTTCTCGCATCAGGGTGTCGATTTCGGCCAATCCGGAGGCGCCTTGCGCGGTTTCCGTGGCCCGCTCTTTGTCCCGGATCCTGAACCACCACACGATGGTAATGAACGCTGCAACGCCGATCAGGGCCAGAACGATGCGCAGTATCCAAAGTTTGTTCCCGGCCAAATGGATCCAAGTCGGGACAAACCAGGATAGAACCAACCAGATGATGAGGCCCAAAGCTGCGAGCCAGTACTTCAAGGTGTTTTTCACGGCAAGCTCCCTAATGCAGTGGCCAGTGCTTAGTGGCTAGCGCCTGGTGCCTAGTCTGGTGTCCCAGTAGGGCCTTTGACTCCCTGTACTGATCTCTAGCCACTGGTGAACTGAGTCAGAAGCTCGTCAACAAAGGTCATCTTCACGGGCGCCCGTTTTTCGGAGCCCCGTCAGGGGCGGCATAGAGTAGCCCAGGGCGTGAGCCCTGGGTTGGAAGGTCCTCACCCCGCCTTCGGCACCCCTCTCCCGCCCGGCGAGAGAGGGGAGGGGGTGAGGGTTAGGTCTCGCCACCCACGGCTTGCGCCGTGGGCTACACGCTGTCGCCCGTCGGCTGACGGGCTGATTTCTTCAACGAACTTCTGACTCGGCACACCACGCATGAGTCACCGACTGATGGTGGAGGCTGTGGAGTGCAAAACGGATGCCCCGGACATCAAGCTGAACTTGAACGCTGCAAACACGATCACAACCAGGAGAAGCAACCCGAGGGCCCCGTAGGCGAGCCGTCGCGCCCAAGGGTCGTAGGCTTTCGTACGCACCGCTTCCTGAGGAGGAGCCCAGTGTGGCGACAAGGGGCCGGGTCCGCCGCGAATGCGCTGCATCTTCTCCGCAATCGCCCCCAGCACGGGACGAACACCCTCTTGGCCGGTAAGGCTATAACGGCCACGGTATCCCAACTCCAGACACAGGGCGAATACCTCCAGCACATCGGCCACCTGTGCGGAATCGCCGCGGGCAAGCAGGCGTTCGATGCAATGGAAGAAGATCTCTCCCGCCGTATGACCGCCGAACAACTCTTCCTGCAAAGGCAAGCGAGCCCAGTCGGCGAAAACCGGATTGCCGGAGTTGAGAATAGACTCGTCCAAGAAGGCGACGACGGCGAATGTGGCCAGACGGGTATCCTCCACAGGGTAGGCGCTCGCCATGGCCGTCGACTCGGCGGCGCGAATGGCGGCCTTCATCTGGTTACGGAATACGCCGGCATCCGTCGCCACCTGGCGGTTGGAGCGGAAGCGCGTGATGGCCGTCAGAACCTCCTGATAGATGAGGGCCAGGTTGTCACGGCTTGGCGCCGGCGCTGGCCGGGCACTTTGCGGATTGGCGGCGAGATTTGCACCCATAGTTTCAGCCTCCCTGATTCTTGCGTAGCGCCGTGCTTGGTGGGCTGCCGAAAAAACTGATCGCACTGTCATCCTGAGGAGCCTCAGGCGACGAAGGATCGCCGCAGTTGGGTGAGAATACAACTGCTGAGATTCTTCGCTTCGCTCAGAATGACAACGTTCAAGGTTTCTTCCGCGGCCTGTTTGTGCCGATATCCGCCGACCTCGCGGAGCGAGGCCGGCGCGACGCGATTATTCGGTTTCCAAAACGACCAGGAGTTCGACGCGCGGGTTGGGAATGTCTCCCGGAATATAAACCCCCACGCGGCGCGTTTGGGCGATGTGATCCCAGCAGGGGCCCGCCCGGCTGATGGCGAAGTATTGATTTTCCACTCGCGCCGAAACCGCGGAAGGCGGCACGGGCAAATGCGTGAGCTCCATACCCGGCAGAGCTCTCTTGACCAACTGCGGCACAAACTGGGCAGAGCAGACCTTGACCACCTGCGTCGTCCGGGTGATCAGTTCCGCGTCGCCCATCGCCGACTGAACGGCCAGAATCCAACGAGCGCGGTCCAGACACCGCTGATCGGTGACATCGCCTTCCCAGAAGTAGTTGGCCACGGCGTGAAGCGGAATCGCAATGCAGTTCGAAGGCGCCAGCAACTCGAGATGCGCCCGGATGTGCCGCTCGAGTTCGCCGAAGCACTGGTCAAGCGCCAGGTGATTGTAGAGCGGAAGATTCTCCGGATGGGAGTCCAGCGCGAAAGTGCACAGCGCTCCGCCCAGCCGTAGAAGCTCCGTGTACAGCTCTGACGGGTGTGCGCTGGGCGCAGCGAACATGTGCCGCAGCGGTCCCAGGCTCGAGTTGATGGCGTGCAGAAACCAGAAACGGCTGACCTCTTGAGCCGAAAGCCCTGTCCGGAATTTCCCGCGGCCCCGGCCGTCCAGGGAGACCGTGGCGCTCTTCTCCTGGAGAATCTCTATCAGTCGCCGGGTCATCATCATGAGCGTTGGGCTGGCGCCGATCTGAACGCAGGGGGGAATGAAGTTCTCGTCGTAAACGTAGTTGCCCGACCCGTCTCTTTTGACGCGGCTGATCGGCAAGGTCTGCACTTCTCCCACATCTTCCGTGTCGAGGAGCAAGCGAAGGTTCTTTCGCCCCAGTTTCAGCGCCTTTTCATCGAGGCCAGTGTTTTCATCAGGCAGGGTCTTCTCTTCCGCGACGTATCTTGTGTGCCCCTTGTTTTGCTCAACGGTCAGAGCGCAATTCGCTGCCCCGAGCTTGTGGGGCGGGACCGTCAGTAGAACCCTCAGGCTCTCGCTGGTGGGTGGGAAAAGTTCGCTGATGTTGCGCGCCGCGGGAACCGGATCGCTCTCCGGAATGTTGAAAGGGAGCCCGTCCTGAAAAATGCCGCGCGCATGCACGAGCGCCACCGTGCCGTTGCGCAGAGCCTCCGCATCGAGTTCGAGACCCACCAAACCGTAGGGCTCAAACCATAAGTTCGAAATTTGAAAATGCGTGACTTCTTCGAAAAAACGCCCCTGGACTTGAAAGTGATGTGGGCCGAGGTGCATGCCCTCCGACCAAACGACTTTGGACAATTGCTTCATGGGTTTGATCCGAAAGACCGGAGTAGTGCCAATCTATCATCTAACCCCTTACTCTTTCAACAGAATTCCGGCAGCGATTTCGTGATAGAATGCAACAAAACGGCGAATGGTGGGTCATCCATGGAATTTCAGGGACGGTACCAGCTACTGGAACTGCTTAATGACGGTGAAGCCAAGACTTTCCGTGCGCGCCAGACTTCCTCCGGCCGCGCTGTGCTTCTTCACCAACTCTGGGCAGAGCGCACACCTCCCGATCAACCTGATCTAGCCTCGATGTTTTTCGGTTTTCTTCGCCGCGCCACTTCCGAGGAGATGAAAGTCTTGATCGACATGGGGGAAGAGTCCGGCCGGGTTTTTGTCGTCACCCAGGACCTGCCTACCTTTCTCGATCTTCGGAAATGGCTGCAATCGGCGCAATCGGCGTCAGGCGCTCCGGAAGCAGCTCCAAAGCCGAGCGCGCCCAAACCCGCGCCGAGCGTCGCGTCCCCGGCTGCCCGGCCGGCCGTTCGGTTATCGCCAGAGGCTAGACCGCAAACGGCGACTTCGTTTGAAACAACCCAAGCCGTGATCCCGCCGAAAGTAGTAGCGCCGCCGACTCCGCCGCCTCCCGCCCCGAAAGCCAAGGAAGAGGCCGGCGAATTTACAAGGGTGTTTTTCGGCAACGAAATGCCCAAACCGTCGGCGCCTGCTTCACCGGCAGCCGAGAAGTTGACCGCGCCGCCCGTTGCGCCAGCGACGCCCCCAAAAGCCAGGGTAGAGGCGGGAGAGTTCACTCGAGTTTTCTTCGGTGAAGAAATACCAGCGCCGTCTCCTGTCACAGCCGCGCCTGTCGAGCCGGCTGCGCCGCCCGTTGTACCGCCAACGCCCCCGAAAGCGAAAGAGGGTGGGGGCGAGTTCACCAGGGTCTTCTTCGGCAAGGACATGCCTGCGCCGCCCGCGCCTGCTGGACCAACGCCAGAGAAGTTGTCCGCACCTCCTGTCGCGCCGCCCGCTGCGCCGAAAGCGAAGGAGGCGGGGGGCGAGTTCACCAGGGTTTTCTTTGGCAAAGACTTGCCTGCGCCGCCGACGCCTCGCTCACCAGCGCCGGAGAAGCTGACGGCGCCGCCGGTTACGCCGCCACCGTCACCGAAAGTAAAGGACGAGGCGGGCGAGTTCACCCAGGTATTCTTCACCAAAGAGATGCCCAAACCTCCTGTCGAGGCAAGACCTGTTGCGCGTGTGAGTCCCGACCAACCCCCTCCACCCGAGGGACCTGGAGAATTCACCAGGATCTATCGGCACGAGGCAGTAAAGACGCCGTCTGCGCCTTCGGCGGGAGCCACGCCGGTGCCGCCTTTGCCGTCTCCGGTTCAGCCTGCTGCGCCGCCGGCGCCGGGTGAGTTTACGCGGCTGTTCCGCCCCAGCCCTGAGGCGGGACGATCGGCGGGAGCCTCGGTTCTGCCTGGTTCATCCCAATCGGCGGCGCCATTACCCGGTTCATCGAGCCAGCAAGGACCCGGAGACTTTACGCGGTTGATTCAAGGATACCGGCCCGGAACAAGCGGGCAGGCAACTCCGATTATCGAGCGGCCGGCACCCCCCTCATGTCCTCCGCCGGCGAAGTCAGTGGGAACAGGTCCGGGCGAGTTTACAATGCTCTTCCGGCAACCGCAGGAACAGGCGCCTGCCACGGCACCGCCGCCCCCCGCCGAGCCAACTCCATTCGCTGCACCACAGTCAACTGAGCCGGATGAGTTTGAGCGCATGTTCGAGCTGCGCAGCGGGGGCTCTGCCGGAGCGCCGGAAGGTGCCCCTCCAGGGCCGCCTCCGCCAGCGCCGCAGGCCGCCGGGCGTCCCGCGATGCCGATCCCAATGCCAGCCGTCGCGCCTCCTCCGGTTCCCGCCATGCCGCGCGTTCAAGCCCCGGTGGCGCCCGCGCCGAGGATGCCTCAGCCACAACCTTTCCAAGTTTCCCCGCCGCGGTTTCAACAGCCCGCGCCGCCGCCCGCTCCTGGGTACGCGATGCCGCCCCAACCTGCGATGCCACAGATGCAGCCAGTGGCGATCCCTGCGCCGGCGCCGCCGCAGGCGCTTCCCCCTCAACCCGGCAAGCGCAAGCTCCTTGTGCCACTGCTGATTCTGGGCGGACTATTGGTGATTGCCGTAGTGGTTGTGATTATCTTCGCGCTCAAGCACTAGTCGAAAGTCAAGAGTCAAGAGTCAAGAGTCGAAAGTCGACCCTAATCCGTCGATATCGGCGGCCGGCGTAGGGGGACGGCTTGCCGTCCCCGTGCGGCCAGCGGGTAGTGCTTGCCTTGTTGAAGCACTTCGAGTTGTCAACCCACGCAGTGTCGGAATCCCTGTTTTCTGCAGACAACATTTTCGGCGAGTGAAAAGAGGGCTTGAGGAGAGGTATACTAGTAGTATCTGGGTGACCGAATGCAAAATCCGGGGATCAGCAGGATCGTTTCGAAAGACGGAAGTCGTAAGTATGCGTTCGAAGCGGGTCGTGGACTTCGGATGGAAGCGGCATTCTTCAGGGTGCCGGGTCGGGAACGTCCCAACATAGCCTGTGTTTCCACGCAACTCGGATGTGCGGTTGGCTGCCCGTTCTGCGCTGCGGCTCAGGCTCCGCTATTCAGGAATTTGACCGACGAAGAAATCTTCCTTCAGGTGTCCTCGATTCTTGAAGATCAGGTTTCCGGCAAGATTCTAGAGGAGGGACTGGAGGTTTCGTTCATGGGCACGGGCGAGCCCCTTGCCAACCTCCACAATCTTCTGGGCGCCATCCACAGGATCCATCTTGGGTTCCCGCAGATCTCACGCGTCTCTGTGTCCACTGCCGGTCCGGCCAGGAGGATTGACGCCCTCACCGATGCAATGCCGATCCTGCCGCCCGTCCATCTGCAGATCTCGTTGCATGCTACAACCGATGAGACACGGCACAGGCTTGTTCCGGGAGCGCCGGATTCGATCGCCAAGCTGCTTTGCGCCGGGCGGCGTTTTCATGAAAAGACCGGAGACCAAGTCTACTTGAACTACGTTTTGCTGAAAGGCATCAATGACTCTGCCGAGGACGCGCGCTGGTTGGCGGAGCTTGACAGGGACGCCTTTTACGTAAAGATCGCTGCCTTGAATGAGGTTGTTGGAATACCTTCGCATATAGTGGGCGCTTCCATGAAGGAGATTCGGGCCTTCTCGCGCCGGCTCGAAGATTATCAACTGCCACACAAGATATTCGTTGGAGATGGCTTAGACGTTCATGCCAGTTGCGGGCAACTGGCCTCCGTGCCACGCGAAATCGAGGTTCTTGGGCGATGGCAACCTCGGGATCCGAGGAAACAGAATCTTTCGTCACCGGAGACCATTTCTAGAACCGGAGCCGGGGGTCGGTAGGAGGCAGAAAGTAGCGGAAAAGGAGCCGCGCGTACCTATGCCGAGCGATGCCAAGGTTCATCGAAAGGAACCGCCGTCGGGTAACCCAGGAAACAACAGTTCGGCCGTCTGGGCGCTCGTCGTACTGATTACCTTTGCCATCATTCTTTACTTCCGGCACGACCTCGCAAAGCCGCTCTACAGCCTTGTAGCCTTCCTTTTTCACCCTGACATGGCACGGGGTGTATTTTGGGGCTCTCTGCTGGTGACTTTTGTCGCCTCGGTGATGGGAAAAGACCAGCAGCAGCGCCTGGACCAAGGTAAGTTTGGACTGGCGGCGGGCACGACTCTCGGTGGACTCTCGGGTTTGATCCAAAAGGAGCCAGGACTCCTCGTGGTCGGTTTTGTGGGGTCCGCACTGGGAGGCCTGCTGGGCTGGTTATTCTACCTGATCCTGGCATTCATGGTGATGCGCTATCAAAGACTGGAGAGCCTGGTGAGGTTTCAAACCGGAGGCCTGGAGGACCTGCGGAAACATCTGGATATTCAGTCGAAGACAAACCTCAGGGAAGGCTTTAAGGCGTGGACCGAAAAGTTCTCGCGAATGATGGCTGACCAAAACAGCGTTCTTGCCATGCCTGCCGATGATTCTAGATGGGAAGATGGGGCCGTTATCGTCATGCGGGGCTGGGTGACGGCTGCGGTTGATACGCTTGCCCTGGTCTTCGGAACCCTCGCGGACAAACCGCTCTGCGAATCGCGGGTGACGATCATTGTTTATAGAGATTCGGAAGCAGATGGAAAGCCACAAGCCAAGGGGAGGCACTGGATCTCGTACTCTGGCCGGCTCAAACCTCACCTCAAGGCTCATCTGTTTGACGAGACGTCTATCGGCTACAAAGTGCTGAAGCAACAGCTCGAGTCACCTCACTTCACGACGAAAGACATCGCTCAGAAAGACGGGCAACCGCGTGCCGACGACCCCTCCTACCGGCCATTCATTACCTTTCGCCTGAACGAGGTTGCGATTCTGGCCCTGGATTGGCCAGAAGAATTAGAAGAAGGCGATGATTACGTGCAGGAAGCCCAAAGCTTGTTCTACTCAGATGTGACGCCGGCGATCAGCGAAGTGCTCAATCGTTGGCCACGGTCGATTGCAGACGCCGCTGATGTTCCTGAGTTGCCAGCCGGTGGCCTGAAGACAAGTACCTCCGTGGAAGTCGGTCCGAAGGCACGACCCGTCGAGGCGGCTACAGCAGCCTCAGCGAAGCCTTCGGCGACCGGTCCCGCTTCGGCCTCTAAGCGGCTGACGGATGGCGCGAAGTCAGACACTCCGGCGCTGCTCCCTCTGGAGCCACCTCGCGCTGATGGAACGTTGATCCATGCCAAGCCACCAGTGGCTGAACTCACGTCCACCGGTGCGCCGCCCAAGGCTAAATCGCCAGACGAGAAAGCCGCGCCATAGCGTGCTCTGTCTCGCGCCGGGATGATTTCCCCAGGTCACATTTCAGGATGGGAAGCTGAGAAGACAGCGATCGTCGCGGGCAGCGCAGACTTCGTGGTCCTCGAAGTCTGTGATTCTTCTCATTACTTCAGGATTGGAAGGGATGCAGCAGACGCTGCTGTAGGCTCGGCGACGATTTCTGTGGGTGCTGTATCAACCCCGGCGGACTTGTCGGCGACGAAGCGCTCGATTTCTTCCAGCAAAGCGGGAACGATTTCTTCTTCACTGACTCGCCGGATGGCTTTGCCTTCCCGGTAGATCATGCCATTGCCACGTCCCGCTGCGACGCCGAGGTCAGCTTCGCGGGCTTCTCCGGGGCCGTTTACGGCGCAGCCCATCACAGCAAGACTCACGGGCATCTTGATGTGCGCGGTGGCCTGCTCGATTTCGGCGGCGATTTTGAAGAGGTCAACTTCCAGGCGCCCACAGGTCGGGCAAGCGATCACCACCGGCCCGCGGCTACGCAACTCGAGCGCCTTGAGCATCTCGTAGGCGACGCGAACTTCCTCGACGGGGTCGGTGGCCAGGGAAACGCGAATCGTATCCCCAATACCTTCCGCCAGTAGCATCCCCATACCGACACACGATTTTACGGTCCCGGTGAACTGCGTTCCAGCCTCCGTGATCCCGAGGTGGAAGGGATAATCAACCTGCTTGGCAAGCAGGCGATAGGCCGCTACGCAAAGCCTCACGTTCGAGGCTTTCAAGGAAATGATCGTATCCTTGAATCCCAGTTCTTCAAGGATCCCGATATGGTAGAGAGCGCTTTCGGCCATTGCCTCCGGTGTCGGATAACCATACTTCTCGAGAAGCCGGCGTTCCAGCGACCCTGCATTCACGCCGATGCGGATGGGGACCTTCTGCTCCTGCGCGCGCCGCACCACCAGGCGAACTTTGTCGGCCTCGCCGATGTTCCCGGGATTGATTCGCAGCTTGTCCACTCCGGCATCGAGCGCCATCAGAGCGAACTTATATTGAAAATGAATGTCTGAGACCAAGATCGAATCGGGGCAACGCTTACGAATCTCGGGCAGGGCCTGTGCCGCTTCCAGGTCGGGAACCGCCAGGCGCACGATCTCGCAGCCTGCCGCCTCCATCTGCTGGATCTGCTCGACGGTTTTTCCAACCTCGCGCGTGTCCGTCTTGGTCATCGACTGCACGACGATGGCCGCGTCGCCGCCAACGGTGAGGCGGCCGACCCGCACGGCGCGCGTTTTGCGTCGAGGGGGGAAATGTTCGGTGTCGCTGAAATTCATAAACTCCTCAGCTCTCACTTATTGGTTGTCATCCTGAGCGCAGATGACATGATTCTTCTGGTCACTACTGGGTATGAAAACGGTTCCCCTCCTTGATAAGGAGGGGCTAGGGGTGGTTGCCGTTCGCTGACGATAACACCCACCACCCCCTGCCCCTCCTCCCGCTGAGGAGGGGAGTCGTTTTCATGGCCGCGAAGGAACTCTGCAGTAGCTTTCGCTTCACGGTGTTCGAACCACTGCAGAGATGCTTCGCTCCGCTCAGCATGACATGGGCAATTCAGAAGTGCCCCAATCACTAGCCACAATAACCTAGCCACTAATCCCTAGCCCCTAATACCTAATCCCTGTTAGTAAGGTCTCAGCGTCCTCATGATGTCATTGCACATGAGGAACACCACCAGCAGCAACAAGAAGAGGAAACCGACCTGCAGAAATCTTTCTTTCACTTTCAGGCTCAAGTCGTGGCGAATGAGACCCTCGACGAGCAAAAGGAGAATCACGCCGCCATCCATCACCGGAATGGGGAGCAAGTTGAAGATGCCCAACTGGAGACTGATGAAAGATACCAGCATCAGGAGTTCAGGAAAGCCCGCGCGGTAAGCTTCGCCCGAGGCTTGCGCGATCCCGATGGGCCCGGAAAGCGTCCGCGGGGAGAGACGGCGGGTCACGATCTTTCCCAGTACGTCAAAAGTCTCCAGTCCATACCTCGAGTTATCCTGGAGGGCGATCCTGAACGCGCTGGCCCAGGCCAATTTCCTGACGATCATGTCGTTATGAAACGTGATGCCGATCCGCCAGCGTTTTTCTCCCATGACCTCCGTAAGCACCGGCGTCAAAGCAGCCGAGAAATCCCGGCCGCCGCGCGCAATTGAAAGTTCGACTGGCTTCCCCTTGCCTGACTGAATCAGATAGGCGACGTGGGGCCAATACAGCACCTTTTTCCCGTCCACACCCACAATTCGGTCGCCGGGCAGAAGCCCCGCTCGGCCCGCCGGAAGCCCCGGCTCGACCTTGTCGATGACTCCGGGCTCGTAAGGGTACAGCCCGGCATCCCCCACGCGGTCCGGCCCTGAGGCGCGCGGTGTAAGCGCCATATCCAGCGTTCTGCCGCCCCGTTCGACCTCAATGGGCATCGCCTCACCCACCGTGGTCAGAATACTGTCCTGGAGTTCTTCCCAGCGAGGATTCTGAAGCTTGCCAAGGCGAACCACCAGATCGCCCGGTTCTAAGCCGCTCTGGCTGGCGGGCGAGTCGGCTTCAACGTCGCCGACGCGCGCCGGCTGCTCTTCGAACGTGGGTTTCTCAAAGTGGAATTTGTACAGCCCTGCCAGGAGAAGCACGGCCAGCAAAATGTTCATGGACGGGCCCATGACCACCACTACGAACCTCTGCCAGCGAGGCTTAGATAAAAACTCCCAGTCTTCACCCTTACGTTCTGCTGACGGGTCGTCTCCAGCCATCCTGACATACCCGCCGAAGGGAAGGGCACTGATGCGGTAGTCGGTATCGCCCCTTGTCCAATGCAGCAGTCGTTTGCCGAAACCCAAAGAAAAAACCAATACGCGAACCCCAAAGAACTTGGCCGCCATAAAGTGGCCTAGCTCATGAATAAATATCATGAGCCCCAAGACCAGGACTACCACAATCACGTCCGTAATGAAGCTTCCCGCCATAATGCCGTTCACTCTTCCTAAACCAGGCCTGTGGAGGCTAGTCGGAGCCCACTCGGTGCGCAAGCCTTGTCACAACCTCCCGCGCACGACCCCGGGCTTCATGGTCACAACTCAAAACGTCTTCCAGTGAGGTAAACGAGCGGGCCTGAGTTGTCTCGCCCAAGACCTGCTCGATTACTCGAGGAATGTCCGAAAAACGCAGCCGCTCGGCCAGAAAAGCTTCCACCGCAATTTCATCCGCGGCGTTGAGTGTACAGGGCATTGAGCCCCCACTGCGCAGAGCCTGGCGCGCCAAATCCAGACAAGGGAAACGCCGCGTATCCGGAGCCGCAAACCGCAGTTTGCTCAGCGCCATCAGGTCTAAGCGCGGCAATGCGCCGTCCATGGCCACACGATCCGGATAATTCAGCGCATACGAGATCGGTAGCCGCATGTCAGGAGTCGCCATTTGTGCCATTACCGACCCGTCCATGAATTCTACCATGGAATGGATAGCGGATTCGGGGTGAATCACCACGTCGATCTGATCCCCTGGGAAGCCAAACAACCAACGAGCCTCGATGATTTCTAAGCCCTTATTCATCAACGTAGCAGAGTCGATAGTGATGCGCCCACCCATCTTCCAGATTGGATGCTGCAAAGCCTCTCCGGGTGTTACTCGGTCGAGGTGTTTTCGGGGGGTTTTCAGGAACGGGCCGCCCGAAGCCGTCAGAATAAGGCGACGGACTTCCTCACGGTTTCCCGACCGAAGACATTGATGGAGGGCGCAATGTTCGCTGTCTATGGGGAGGAGTTCGGCCCCCCGCTCTTTGACTGCGCGCGTTACCAATTCGCCAGCCGCGACCAGAACCTCCTTGTTCGCCAAGCCGATACGCTTGCCTGCTCGAATTGCCTCGTAGGTTGCAACCAGCCCGGTGGTTCCATGCGAAGCTGAAACCACGGTATCAACGCCCGGGTGCGTCGCGGCCTCGACTTGTCCGGCGACTCCAGAGGCTATCTTAACGGTTGCTGGAACTCCCAGGCGCTCGAGTCGCGCACGCAGGGGTTCGATGTGGTCAGGATTCCCAACTACAACCAACTTCGGCGCGAATTCAAGAGCTTGCTGCGCAAGCAATTCAATATTCTTGCCCGCGCAGAGGGCCACGACGTGGAATCGCTCAGCCGAATTCTTGACGACGGACAGACACTGCCGCCCAATCGAACCCGTGGCGCCTAAAATGCACAAACCCTTCGTCATCGCCTTAAATCCATGGTCGCCAGACCTTCAGCCCCCTCCTTGATAAGGAGGGGGCAGGGGTGGTTGATCCGCGCGCAACCACCACCCCTACCCCTCCTCCAATGGAGGAGGGGAATCGCATCCGAAGGAGGTCATCGCCAAAGTTCCCAAATAACCAAGCTCAGCCATAAGACCGGCGCGCCGAACAGCAGGCTGTCCACCCTGTCGAGCAGCCCACCGTGACCCGGCAAGACCGATCCCGAGTCTTTTACGCTGGCGCCCCGCTTCAGCGCCGATTCCGCCAGGTCCCCGATCTGACCGAACACCGCGACTATGCCTGCTAACAGCATAACTTTTTTCAGGCTTGCTGTCTGCCAGACCAGGATAGTGAATCCCCAGGCAACCAGAAGGCTGCCCACCAACCCTGCCACCGAACCTTCCAGCGTCTTCTTGGGAGAGATCGAGGGAAACAGCATATTCCGTCCTATCGTGCGCCCGACGAGATAGGCAAAAGTATCATCGGCCCAAATCACCAGGAACAATAGCAGGAGAAGATTCCGGCCTCCAGCCGCATCTGGCATGCCCGCAACGCGAAGGACCGCTTGGCTCAAATACGAAAACCTGAGAGGAACAAGACAGGAAAGGCCGAGCGCTATGTAGACTACTCCGAATAGGGTGGTGGCGACCGAGCCCAGGTATGTTTTCAAGTCACGGCTGATCACGAGCGCCACGGTGAGTGTGATAAGGACCAGAGCGATCAGCAGGAGAAGAAAATACAACGCGCTTCCGTCGGCGTCCACCGCGCCCGCTGCACAGATGGCCGCGCCCGCCAAATATCCCAGCAGCGATAACGGCTTGAAATCGGCGTGCCGGCAAAGCTGGAAGAACTCGTAAAGGCACAACTCAACCACCGCGATCACTGCGGCGAGCAGGAGCCATTTGGGCGACCAGCCGATGAGATAAATTACAGGGGGAATTAATAGTAAGGCAGTGAGAAATCGGAGTTTCATCGAAAAAGGGTTACGATCCCTACCCTATTCCTCCGTAGCGGCGCTCCCTCTTCTGGTAGTCGATGATCGCCTGGAACAAATGCTCCTGGGTAAAGTCCGGCCAAAGAGTTTCCGTGACCCAGAGTTCCGAGTAGGCAGCTTGCCAGAGGAGGAAGTTGCTGAGGCGCAATTCGCCGCTGGTGCGGATCAGCAGGTCCGGATCGGGCATATCCCGCGTGTAAAGATGGCTGCCCAAAGTGGGTTCGTCAATGACGACATCCCCATTGCGCCTGGCACATTCGACGAGTTCACGCACCGCATCCACCAGTTCCGCGCGTGCGCCATAATTGAGCGCCAGGGTCAGCCGCAAACCCGTATTCTGCCTGGTGTTTTCGAGCGCCGTCTCGAGATCGCGTTGCACCGGCTTCGCTAACTCGTGAATTCTGCCGATGACGGCAAGGCGAATGTTTTGCCGGTTGAGCTCTGAGATCTCCTTCTTCAGATACTCACGCAGCAAGCTCATGAGGAGCGTGGTCTCCGTATGAGGACGCTTCCAGTTCTCGACGGAAAAAGCGTACAAGGTCAAATAAGGCACGCCGAGGCGCGCGCAAGCCTCCACCGACTGGCGGACGGCGCGGATTCCCGCCCGGTGCCCCGCAATCCGCGGCAGTCGGCGCTTGTTCGCCCACCGGCCGTTGCCGTCCATGATCACGGCGACGTGGCGAGGCAGGCGGTCAAGATCGATTTGGGCCAGAAGGCGCGATTCAGAAGATTCTGTCGTCACGGGGGCCTGGAAGCGTGAGTGCACGCTCAGAACTCAAAAAACGTAACACAGCAGAGGGATAACTGCAAGAGCAGGTGGCAGGTGCCAGGTGTCAGGTGTCGGGTGTGGAGCCCCAGGAAGTCATTGCCCTCTCCGTTGGGGAGAGGGTGTCGCGCGACGGCGCTTTCATCAGCCGTCGCGTGACGGGTGAGGGGTCGGTTCCCGAGACGTAAGTAATGCCTCTAGCCCTCTCTGCACTTGGCAACGATGAGCGTGATGTCGTCGTGCTGCTCTTGGGGGCTGAAGCTTCGAACGGCGCCGACAATCGCTTCGAGGAGTGCGGGGGCGGGTCTCTTGGAATGGCTCTGCAACGCCGCGCACAGACGTTCTTCCCCGAACTCCTCGCCGTTGGCGCTGAACGATTCGGTTACGCCATCTGTGTAGAGCGCGACTGTGTCTCCCGGAAAAAGTTGGCACTCTGCCATTCCACAATCCCATTCTTTGAAAAGTCCCAGGACGGTGCAGGTGGACCTCAGCCGTTCGAGAGCGCCGTGGCTCCGCAGCAGTAGACCGCAGACGTGCCCGCAGTTCGCGTAGCGCAAGCGCCGCGCCGCGTCGCAGTATTCGGCGAAGAAGAGGGTGGCGTAAACGCTATCGACGGTGTTCTCGTAAAACAGTTGGTTGGCCGAACGCAGGAAGCGCTCCGGCTGATCCGATGCCATCACGCACTGGCTGCGCAGATTGGCCTGCAGGTTGGCCATCAAAAGCGCGGCAGCGATTCCTTTTCCCGCCACGTCGCCGATCACCAACCCCAGCCGGTCGCGCCCGAGATTGAGGAAGTCGTAGTAATCGCCCCCTACTGGGCGAGCCTGAAGGCAGATGCCCGCGTATTCGAGGCTTTGCAGGGGAGGCAGGGATTGCGGAAAAAGTCTGGCTTGCACCTGCTTCGCAATCTCCATTTCCTGCGCGGCGCCGCGTTCGGATTCGAGTTGCTCAGCCATGGCGCGCCGGTGCGCTTCAATTTCACGGCTCACCTCGTCGAAGCTCACCAGCGAAAACGAATTCCCGTCGGGATCCTTGAAACGCGTGAAGATTCCGCCCCAGATGGGCGCGTGCTTCTGATCCGGTGAGCCGGTCGCCACCACTTTCACCCGAAGCTGCAGGCGTCGTAGGCGCGGTGTGGATAGAAACTCCACGCCGCGCCTCCGCCATTCACGGAACTTGGCCACTACGTCTTCGGTGACGAACGCAACCTGGGTGGCCCGCCCTATGAGCTTGCATTCCGCTGAGTCGGGCTCCGGTTCGCACAACGTTAAGTTCGCACTACCGTCCGGAGGAGCAACCGCAACCCACGGGCGCTTGGGTTGATTGCGAGCATCGAAGGCCAGATTGAATCCGAGTTGGTCCACGTAAAAGCCCACGCTGCGATCCAGATCGCGCACGAAAATCGTGACAGACTGAATGCGCAAATAGGCGCCCTGCGCCTCCGGGGGCAGCGCGGAATCTTCTGAATTAAGCGACGGAGGAGAACTGGACATCGATTCATTATACTTCGCAGGCTGCCCAGATCTAGCTTCTTATGCAACGCGACCAGCCTGCACTGTCATTCTGAGCGAAGCGAAGAATCTCCGCAGTTGGTTTCGGCGTCAAGTGCCCAAGAACAACTTCGGAGATTCTTCGGCCCGAAGAACGGGCCTCAGAATGACAAACGCGACGCTATCGCGTCCAATGAATCAATGGCCCAATGGCTCAATGAGTCAATTTCCATGCTTCAGCATGGCGGCGGCATGTTTCAGCACGGCGTCGGTGATCTGGCTGCCGGAGAGCATGCGCGCCAATTCCCGCGCACGGTCTTTCTCAGTGGCGAGGTGTGTCACAGAGGTCAGGGTGCGGCCCGCGCGTTCGAATTTCTCGACATAATAGTGTTGATCGGCGAAGCAAGCGATCTGCGCCAGGTGCGTCACGCAGAGGACCTGCCCTTCGTGCGCCAGGCGCTTCAGGCGCTGCCCGACGGATTCGGCCACTCGCCCGCCGATGCCGGAATCCACCTCGTCGAAAATGAAGGTGCGAGCGGCGCCCCGGGCGGCTCCGGTTCCGGGCCGATTCATCCCCACCACGGTTTTGAGCGCCAGCATGAGGCGCGAGATTTCTCCGCCCGAGGCGATCTTCTCCAGCGGTCGCAGCTCTTCGCCCGGGTTGGGAGAGATTTGGAACTCGATTTCATCAATGCCGCGCGGCCCTCCAAGGCCTTCCAGCTTGCTATCGAAATGCACTTCCAGGCGAGTTTTCTCCATGCCGAGTTGCGCCAATTCTTCGCGCACGAGGCGAGTGAGCTTGCGCGCCGCCTCTCGCCGCTTCGTTGAAAGCGCCTCCGCCGCTTTGCGGTAATCGCCCGTTGCCTTCTCAAGCTCCTGCTGGATCGTTTCGCGCCGCTCGTCAGCGTGTTCGATTTTGGCCAGTTCCTGCCGCGTTTTCTCCCCGTAGACGACAATCTCATCGAGGGTCTGCCCGTATTTTCGCTTGAGCCGATCAAGCAGAGCCAGCCGGTCCTCGATCTCCTCCAGTCGCTGCGGATTGGCTTCCAGCTTTCCCAGGTAATTGCGCAGAAAGTGGGCCGCGTCCTCGATCGAGGCACGGGCGCCCGCCAGCGGTTCGACGTAAGGTTCAACGGCCGGCTCGTAGCGCCGCAGGTCTGCGATTTGGTACATGGCCGCCGCCAGGCGCGAGTAAGCCGCTCCCTCGTCTTCGTAGAGTGTGGAGAAGGCCGCCGCTGCGGCAGCGCGGACTCGCTCGAGATTCGCCAGGACGCGCTTCTCATCCTCGAGGCGCGCGTCCTCCCCAGGCTCGATTTTGGCGTGCTCGAGTTCCTGCACCTGAAAGCTCAGCAAGTCGATGGTGCGCAGCCGCTCCTGCTCGTTTTGGCGGAGGCTCTCAAACTCTAACTCCAGCTCTCTTCGCCGCGCGTGCAGTTCGCGGACTTGCTGCAACTCCGCTTCAACCCCTGCAAACAGGTCGAGCAGGTCGAGTTGAGCCTCACTGGCAAACAGCGCCACGTGCTCGTTCTGCCCGTGTATTTCCACCAACAGGCTGGCCAGCGACTTCACCGCCGCCAAGGTAACCGGTTGATCGTTCACCAGCATGCGGCTCTTTCCACTCGAGTGGATTTCCCTCCGCAGGATAAGTTCCTCCTCTTCCGCCAGGCCGCACTCTTCCAACCAGGCCGACCAGGGAGATCGTCCCTCGGCGCGGAACACCGCCGTGACTTGCGCCCTTTCCTGCCCGGAGCGAATGACTTCCGCTGAAGCTCTTCCCCCCAGGGCCAGACCCAGCGCATCCACCAGAATGGATTTTCCTGAGCCCGTCTCGCCCGAAAGCAGGTTAAGTCCCGGAGCGAATTCGACCTTGAGAGAGTCAATCACTGCATAATTCTGAATGTGAATTTCATGGAGCATGGTCTGTTGTCAGTGGTCAGTCGTCAGTTGTCAGTAACTGCTCGTGGTTTGTCCGCGACAATGGATTCGTTCCAGAACGATTATACGCCACGTTACGGGATCCGGTTGCAATGGCAATCGAGGTCGCGTAGTCTATGCGCTACCGCACATATGCAATCAAAGGAGGCTCATACGAAAACAACGAATCGAAGGCGTTTCATGAGGGTTGGAGTTGCGGCGGGAGCCGTGGCGGCCGCGGCGGTCCCTGCCGTCGCGAAGGAAAAACCGACCAAGAAAGTACTTGTCAATAACTCCAAAAACGGCCAGACACCGCTGTTCAACAGCGTGGTCGCTTACGGCAACCTGGTCTTCATCGCCGGCGTCGGGTACCATCAGGCCGGGGACATCAAGGTGCATACCAAGGGAGTCCTCGACCAGATCCAGCAGGAGCTCGAGAAGGTCGGCTCTTCCATGGAAAAGTGCCTCAAGTGCAACGTTTACTTGGCCGACCTGAAGGACTACGCAGGCATGAACGAAGTCTTCCAAGGACGCTTCGGCCCCGAACCGCCGGTTCGAACCACCATCGCCGCTGCGGGAGTGCCCGGCAATTCGCTGGTCGAAATCGATGTGATCGCATACATCTGACGCAGCGCGGAGCGTGCGAACAGAAACCGCAGTTTCACGCAAAGACGCAAAGCGCGCCAAGGCCGCGAAGAAGGAAGTGGACTTCGTTTTGCGGTTCTTTGCGGCTTTGCGTGAGCTGTGTTGATTCTTTTGTGACTTTACCCAAGACCAGGTTTTGACCAGCCTCCCGCCCACATCCGGCGAATCCACATTTTTGGCTCTCTGTTAATTCCCGAGCAACTGAGCAACCCTTCGACCCCTCAACAGGATGCGTTTCATTGACTGCCCTAGGGTGCTATGTTACGTTGAAGGCTTGAGGGACTTGGCTGTACATTGTTTATAAAGGAGGCGAATTGCTCCCTGCACTGCTGGCGCAATTACAGAGTTTTTACCAAGGCGAAGTCTGGCAGCTACTATCGAACACGGGGTTCGTGGCCCGCATTGTCCTGTTGTTGCTGGCGGGGTTTTCAGTCCTATCCTGGGCAATTATCATTCACAAGTATAAGAACTTCAGAGCGGCGCGCAGGGAGTCGCAGGAGTTTTTGAAGGTATTCCGGCAAAGCAAGCGCCTTTCGGAGATTCGCACCTACTGTCGAGGTCTGAAGCACACGCCGCTTTCGGAAGTTTTCCAAGCAGGATATCGTGAGATTGAAAGCCAGGCGGTGGTGGACGAGAACCCGGGCAAGCCCCACATCCGAAGCCTGGAGGCTGTCCAAAGGGCCTTGCAG
>JBEKLY010000107.1:0-22781 GCA_050010015.1 Terriglobia bacterium | reverse complement strand
ATTGGCGTAAGGCCGCGCGTTGAAGATCGCATCCTGGGCGCGCCGCAAGCGAGCCGCCGCAACCATCTTCATGGCGCGGGTAATCTGCTGCGTGTTCTTTACCGACCGAATGCGGCGCCGAATATCAAGTAAAGTTGCCATGGCTTCGTGGGCGTTCCGAACAAACGCCCAACCTGTCATTCCGAGCGCAGCGAGGAATCTCGCTCTGCCCTGATTTCCACCTGCTCCGATCGCCCAAGCCGTGTAACCGGGCGCAGAGCGAGATTCCTCGCTGCGCTCGGAATGACGCCCTCTTAGGCCGCCTTCTCCTTCCGGTCCGCCCGGAATTTGGCCTTGTACTCGTCCAGCATCTTGCGAATCTCCCCGCGCAACGGTTCGTCAATCTGCTTTTTCTGGACGAGTTGGCTTCCCACCGAGGGGTAAGAGTTATCCATAAAGTCGTAAAGCCCCTGCTCGAAGGCCTGGCACTCTTCGACCGCCAGATCGTCGAGGTAACCGTTGGTGCCCGCGAAAATAATGAGCACTTGCTTTTCTACAGGCTGCGGGCTGTACTGCCCCTGCTTGAGTATTTCGGTCAACCGCTGCCCGCGGTTGAGCTGGGCTTGCGTGGCTTTGTCGAGGTCGCCGCCGAATTGGGCAAAGGCGGCCACGTTGTTGTACTGCGCGAGATCCAGACGCAGCGTTCCGGCCACTTGCTTCATGGCTTTGATCTGCGCGTTGCCGCCCACGCGCGACACGGAGAGGCCCACGTCCACGGCAGGCCGAACGCCGCTGTTGAACAGGTCGGTCTGAAGGTAGATTTGGCCGTCCGTAATCGAGATGACGTTGGTAGGAATGTAGGCGGAGATGTCGCCGGCCTGCGTCTCAATGATGGGCAGGGCCGTCAATGATCCGCCTCCCAGTGCGTTGCTCAGTTTTGCGGCGCGCTCGAGCAATCGCGAGTGCAGATAGAACACGTCGCCAGGATAGGCCTCGCGACCGGGAGGCCGGCGCAACAGCAGCGAGATTTCACGATAAGCCACGGCGTGCTTGGAAAGGTCATCGTAAAGACATAGCGCGTGCCGGCCGCTGTCGCGGAAGAACTCACCCATGGCGCAGCCCGCGTACGGCGCAATGTATTGCATGGGGGCCGGGTCCGAGGAGCTAGCCTCCACTACTATGCTGTATTTCATCGCGTCATACTCTTCCAAGGTCTTAACCACCTGTGCGATGGTTGAACGCTTCTGGCCGATGGCTACGTAGATGCATATGACGTCGCCGCCGCGCTGGTTCAGAATCGTATCGAGGATGACGGCGGTCTTGCCGGTTTGCCGGTCGCCGATAATCAGTTCGCGCTGCCCGCGCCCGATGGGGATCATGGCGTCAATGGCTTTGATCCCGGTCTGCAATGGCTCGCGCACCTTTTGCCTGTCAATCACACCGGGCGCCAGTCTCTCGATGGAGAGATACTTCTCGGTCAGGATGGGACCCTTGTCATCGGTCGGGCGACCCAAGGCATCCACGACTCGCCCCACCAACGCTTCGCCCACAGGCACCGACATGATGCGCTTCGTGCGCTTGACCGTGTCGCCTTCCTGAATCTTCACGTAGTCCCCGAACAGCACTGCGCTTACCCGGTCTTCTTCCAGATTCAGCGCCAAGCCGGCGACCTCGTGGGGAAGTTCGAGCAGTTCGCCCGCCATGACGTTGTCCAGGCCATGGATGCGCGCCACACCGTCGCCAACGGAAATGACGGTGCCCACTTCGGCAACCGAGACGCCACGGTCGAAGTGTTCAATCTGCTCGCGGATGATCTTAGTAATTTCGTCTGTTCTAATCTGTGGCATTTGCTTCCATCTCCCAACCTGATCGATGACGACGTGGCGCGGGCGTCTCGCCCGCGGTAGCGCGGGCATCCTGCCCGCGCGCGGGAGCGAGGCGCTCCCGCCACAGCGGGCGAGACGCCCGCACTCCACAAAGATCACCGCCCCATCAACTGCTCCCGGATGCGCTCGAGACTCCCTCGCACCGACCCGTCGTAAACCGTACTCCCGATTTGCGCCATCATTCCGCCCAGCAGCCGGCTGTCGATTCGAAAGTCGAGTTCAACCTGCTTGCCGGTCAATTGCCTGAATCGCGCCGCCACACTCTCGCGCTCGCTTTGGGAGAGCTCCGAGGCCGACGTAATCGTTACCTGCACAATTCCTTCCCGGTCGTTGGTAATCTTCCGGTAAGCCTGGACGGCTTCTTTGAGCAGAGGCATCCGGTAGTTGGCGAGAAGAACGCGAAGGAAATTCAGCGTCACCGGAGATTCGCCCAGCTTCTGCCCAATCGCTTCCAGCACCTTCATCTTGTCCGGCAGCGATACGGCGGGCGAAGCGAACACTTCTCTTAACTCCGGGCTTTCGCCATAAGCCTTTTCGAAATCCTCGAGCTCCGCAAGCACCTTGCGGTAGTCGCCGCCTGCCGCCACGACATCGGCCAGCGCGCGGGCATATCGGTTTGCTATTACCATCGGCATACGTAACCCGTAGTTATAAAGGCGAGTTTACCTCGCCAGATGGCGGCGTAAAGCCGCCTCTACGTTAATTCTGGTGCGTGTGGGGCTCCACGCCAGCCACGAAATCAGCCACCAACTTCTTCCGACCCGCATCGTCAAGGCGCTGGCGAATAATCTTTTCCGCCAGCTTGACGGCTTGATCAGAAGCGTACATTTTCAGTTCCAGCTTGGCAGCTCGCGCTGCCGCCTCGGTCTGGGCGCGGGCAGACTGGATAATCTTCTCGGCTGCCTCGGCCGCCGCCAGTTTCAGCCGCTGGCGTTCGGCCTCCATTTCGCGCGCCGCAGCAGCCTTGAACTCCGCAATCTCTTCTTCCAGGTGCTTCAACTTCTCTTCTACAACCTTGAGTTGGGCTTGAGACGCCTCCAAAGCCTTTCGGCCTTCTTCGAGCCCGGTGCGAATGGAGCGAGAGCGCTGGGCAAAGAAATCAGCTGCGGGCTTCCGCAGCAAGTACGCGAGCGCGCCCACCAAGATGGAGAGATTAATAACCTTGCAAATTAACTCACGCCCCTCTTTTTCCCCCTCCTCGCCGGATTCGGCCGCGAGAGCGAAGGCGAGGCTGGCATCCAATGAACGAGTGCGCGCAGCAGCCTGCAGGCTTGCCAACCCCAGGCAAAAGGCGGCTAACAACCCCCCCACCAACACGCGACGCGACCAATCCCTCAAGGTCTTACCCCTCCCCCAGCGGCGCCCCCAGAACGGTCGAGGCGATCTCCTGGCCCAGTGACTGGCAATTAGCCAGAAGTTCCTTTTGGCTTTTCGCCACTTCGACTGCCAGGCCGGCTTGGGTTTCTTTGATCAATGTCTCCGACTGCTGACGCGCTCTGTCGATGGCCGCTTGCCGGTCCTCGAGCATGGCTCGCCTGGCTGCCTCCCGTTGGCGATACACTTCCTGACGCGCCGCCTGGAAAGCAGCTTCGTACTGGCGCGTTTTCTCCTCCGCCCCGGCTGCCTGGTCGCGCGCGCGCGCCATCGCACCCGTGGTTTCTTCTTCTCGCTTCTTCATCACGGCCGTCAGCGGCTTAAACAGATATCGGTTGAAGATGACGAAAAGCAGGAAGACAAAAATGACCGTTGGAACAGTCGAGATGAAAAGACTCGCGAGTATGGACAAAATGCCGCCCATAATTGAAGTGCACCCTCACATGTATCTATCGGCAGTCTCGTCAAAGACAGGAAATTTAGCACGCCCATTTCAGGGGTGTCAAGGAATCGAATCACAGAACGTTTCACCACAGAGCACACAGAGAGCATAGAGCGGACAGAGCACGGAGGTTCCTCTCTGTGCTCTCTGTGTGCTCTGTGGTGAATCTTCTCCGTCTACGGACGTTTCGCGCGGCGGCGCTTGGCGGGGCGGCCGGGGACGACACGGCGTTCGAGGACGTTCCAGCGGCCCAGGCGATACTCGCGGTGGTAGTCTTCGGAAAGATTCGTGATGCGCACCACCACAGCCCCGTTCGAGTCGCAGGAGTAACTCTCTTCAATCTCCTGGTTCCCGTCAAGGGTGCGCGCCACTTGCGAATCAGTGAGCGAGGGGGCATCGCGGAGAGCCGGATCGAAGGGGAATAGAATGTCGCCCCAGGCCACGATGTCGCCGGCGGGGCGATCGTCATCTGAAAGTTGCGCGCATTCGAGATAGCGGAAGTGGCCGATGTTATGGGCGGGCGCGTAGCAGCGCACCTCGCGGAGCGGCGGCTGGTTCGGTCCGGGAAGGACGACACCTTTTTCGAAAATCGGGTCGAACACGGCAGTGCGCCCGGCCTCTCCCTCGCGCCAAACACCGAAGTAGCGCGTAAAGCGATCGCGGAGCTGGTAACCGGCCTCGGCGTCCGCCTGAATGGCAAGCCCGATGGCGGTGGCGAAGCGCGTGTAGGCGGAACGGCGCACGGAGCGCCCGAAGACCTCTCGCAGCATGCGGGAGACGAGCGGCAATTCGCTGGCGCCTCCGGTGACATAGAGCGTATCGATGTGGGCCTCGCTGCCCGACGAGCGCGGGCCCAGCCCCTGCGATTCCATCAGGCTCTCGACGGCGTGAATGGTTTCCTGAACGGCGGGCCGGCAGTTCTGGTAGAAATCGGCGGTGGCGACGGTGGTGGATCCCCATCCCGGGCGGACCTTATCGAGGTCCACGTGGATCAAGCGCGTGTTGGGATGCAGCGCTTCCTTTTTTTCCCGGCACTCTTCGTGCAGGCGGAACAGCTCAGCCTGGGTAAGCGAATCGCGCTCCGCCGCCGAAATGCCCGCCGAGTCGAGGACGAGTTCGGCCAAGGACTCGTCAAAATCGTCGCCCCCGAGAGATTCGATTCCTTCCGAGGCCAGCACGGCGTGCTCTCGTCCGCGGAGTTTCACCAGGGAGGCGTCGAAAGTGCCGCCGCCCAGGTCATAGACGAGAATATGCTCTTCCTCTTCGGTGGAAGAATCGCGGCGTCGGTGCCCAAATTCGATGCTCGCCGCGGAGGGCTCGTTCAGGAGACCAAGAACCTCGAAGCCGGCGCTGCGAAACATGTCCGTGGTCAGGAATCGTTGGTTGCTGTTGGCGTTCGCAGGTACGCCCAGCATCGTTTCAAAGGGTTCGGATTCCTGGGCGGGCAGGTTGGATCGTTTCAGTAGGCTTTGGCGGAGCGAAGAAC
The DNA here is from genome assembly GCA_050010015.1 of Terriglobia bacterium. GTDB lineage: Bacteria > Acidobacteriota > Terriglobia > UBA7540 > UBA7540 > CAVROP01. The sequence goes on along the minus strand of JBEKLY010000107.1, from coordinate 17,614 downwards.
ACAATCCCACCAGCAGGGTTTTTAGCGGCATGACCTGGCCCGCAATCTCGACCTCGCTCGAGAGGCTGGCCGAACCCAGCACGCGCTTGAGCGAGCGGATGACCGTCCAGCCGGGCTCTTCCTGAACCGCCCAGGCGTCCCAGCCGAACAGCATGCGGGAGCCCTGGACAGCGACGAGCGGCGGGAACCAGTCGCGCGCCTCGCCGTCAGGCGTTTCGAAAGTGACCACCGGATAATTGCCGGAGTCCACAAATGCCACCACGATCCGGGTGGTGCCGAAATCGATTCCGAGTCTCATCGTTTTGCCGTGTGAAGCAGCTTCCTAATTATTATAGTGGGATTTGCGATTCTTGCCAGATGGAATTGCGTTAAACAGGTTTCACGCAAAGGCGCAAAGAACGCAAAGCTCGCAAAGAAGACGCCTGAATTCGACCTTGCGGCTCTTTGCGCCTTTGCGGCTTTGCGTGAGATGTTCTGATTTTTCGACGCCTCGGGTGCATTGACCGAACTCGCAATTTGGGTAATCATCTACGCGGCCAACGAGGAGAGATCATGAGCGCGCGTCGGAAGATCATGGGTGTCATCCCCGCAAGGTTGGGATCGACCCGGCTGCCGGGGAAGGTGCTGCGAGAAATCGCAGGCAAGCCGATGGTCTACTGGGTGTATCACCATTCCCGGCGCTCACCGTTGCTCGATGAACTCGTGGTGGCGACGGAAGACGAGGAAGTGAGGAGCTATTGTGAGTCACAGGGAATTCCCGTTACCCTGACCGGACGCCACCCTTCTCCAACCGATCGCGTGCATGAGGTGATGACACGCACGGATGCGGATATCTACGCAAATATTCAGGGAGACGAGCCGATGTTGCGGCCCGCCCACTTCCAGTTGCTGCTCTCGCCATTCTTCGAAGGAGACGTTCAGGTCACCACTTTGAAGGTTGCCATGGATGCCGTGGCGGCGCAGGAACCCGGCAATGTCAAGGTCGTCACCGATTACGCCGGCCGCGCGCTCTACTTCTCACGCTACCCCATTCCTTACGACCGCGACGCCCAGGGCGGCATTCAGCACTACAAGCATATGGGAATTTACGCTTACACGCGGGCGGCGCTCGCCGAGTTCCACTCCTGGCCGCAATCCTCGCTCGAACTGGCGGAAAAGCTGGACCAGCTACGCTTCCTCCAGAATGGCATTCCCATCATGGTTGCCGAGACGCCGTACGACACCATAGGGGTGGACACCGAAGCGGACCTCCAGCAAGTTAGTGCGTTGTTCTCCGCCGGCCACTTTGAGTGAAACTGGAAAATGGAAACTGGAAATTGGAAAATGGAAACTTGAAATTAGGCCCCGCGAGCCGCAAACCCCTGAGACCAGTCCAAATTGTGATGCCGAGGCCGCACGCCATCGCAAGAATCAAACGTGAAACTTAAGCGCAGCCTGCCCGATTGCCCTAGGATTTCCGGAGGTTTCGATTTTCCATTTTCCACTTTCTAATTTCCATTTTCCATTTTCTATTTTCCGGTTTCCGCAACTGCAAGCATCACTCCTCCTGCCGCTTGCGCTCTTTCACCCATCCCTCTTTGTTGACCTGGCGGCTGCGCGCGATGGCGAGCGAGTCGGGGGGCACGTCTTCGCTGATGGTCGAACCGGCGGCAGTGTACGACCCTTGTCCGACGCGCACCGGGGCCACCAGCATGTTGCCGCTGCCGATGAAGACTCCGTCTTCGATGACGGTAGGATACTTCTTAACGCCATCGTAATTGCAGGTGATGGTTCCCGCGCCGATGTTGACCTTCTGGCCAAGCGTGGCGTCGCCAAGGTACGTCAGGTGCTGTGCCTTGCTGCCCCGGCCCACGCGCGATTTCTTCACCTCCACGAAATTGCCGATGCGCGCGTTCTCCTCGATCACGGCGTTTTCGCGCAAGCGCGCGAAGGGCCCGAGGGCAGCGCCGGCGCCCACCTCAGAGTTAGAGATCACGCAAAAGGGCCGCAGGATGACGCGGTCGGCGAGCGAAGAATCGGTGATCACGCAGCCCTGTTGGATGTGGCAGTCGCGTCCCAGGCGAGTCCGGCCCAGCAGGCTCGCGCCCGGCTCAATCACCGTGTCCTGCCCGACTTCCACGTCGGGGTCGATGTAGGTGGCCTGGGGATCGACCACCGTCACGCCCTGGCGCATGAGCGCCACAGCCTTGTGCAACCGCAAATGCCTTTCGATTTGCGCCATTTCGACGCGGTCGTTGGCGCCCAGCACCTCTCGCGAGTCAGCCACGGGGAAGGCCGTCACCTTCAGCCGATGCCGGTTGAATATCTCAACGAGGTCCGTCAATAGAAATTCCTTCTGGGCATTGTCCGCCGTCAGTTCGCTGAGGTGTTTCAGCAGATGGGTTCGCGAGAAGCAAATAATGCCGGAGTTGATTTCGCGGATTCGCTTCTGGTCGGGCGTTGCAACTTTCTCTTCGACGATGGCTCGGACGCGGTCGCGGTCGCGTACGATGCGCCCGTAACCGGTGGGGTATTCGAGGCGAGTGGTTAGAATTGTTGCCGCGGCGCGCGCCTTGCGGTGGATTTCGACCAGATGCACGAGCGTTTCCGGGCGGAGCAGGGGAGCGTCGCCCACCAGCACCAGCACCGCCGCGCTGGGACACTTCTCGAGTTCCTCGCGGGCCATCATCACCGCGTGGCCGGTGCCCAGTTGCTCGTTCTGCTCGATGAAAACAAGGCCCGGGCGGGCGAAAGTTTTGCGTAACTCTTCCTTCTCGTGCCCGATCACCATGTAGAGGCAGTCGGGATTTGCCGCCTGCGCGGTCTGCAGAATGTGTTCGCCTAAGAACCGCCCCGCCAGCCGATGCAGCATCTTCGAGTGTTCGGATTTGAAGCGCGTCGCCTTGCCCGCGGCCAGGATCAATATGGAAAAGTTCTGGTCAGACATTTCACTCTCCGTCGCCTCGAGATCGGTCAAACCTGTAGTACAAGCTGGAAACCAAGGCCGCCGTGATTATTATACACGCAGCAATTGAGCCGGTTTCGCGCTGGGACGCAGAGCGAATCGTAGCGCGGGCGTCTCGCCCGCGGTCATGGGAGCGTCCCGCTCCCACAGGCGGGCAGGATGCCCGCGCTCCAGCGGGCGAGACGCCCGCGCTACGCCTTCCGGCTTGCGTCGGCGGGGCGCCCGCAGTATAACTGTGCGGCAAGCGCGGGGTGTCCCGCGAACCGGCCCCACATCAAGCAGGCGTAGGGGCGGTTCGCGAGCCGCCCCTACAAGTCCAGGCAGGAGGAATCCTATATGCATCCGACTCGTCGAGACTTTTTCAGGGCCGCGTTATTATTCCCGGCCGGAGCGTATCTGGCAAGGTTTCAAGCCCTGGCTGCGCCTTTGCGCGGGGCGGTGAAAATCACCGCCATCAAAGCGCTGCAACTGGACTTTCAGGGCGACGGCTGCCTGGTGAGAATCGAAACCGACGCCGGAATTACCGGCTACGGGGAAACCGGCGTGGACGTGAAGACGGCGCGCGCGCTAATCCCGCGGTTGAACCTGATGGGCGCCGACCCGCTCGCCATCGAGCGCCATTTCCAGGCGATGACCGGGATCATCCACCCCTATCGCCCTAACTACCCCTTCATCAGCGGCATTGACATCGCTCTGTGGGATGTGGCGGGCAAGATCCTGGACCTGCCCATCTACAAGCTGATGGGAGGGCCGCTGCGTGACGCGGTCGAGATGTATTCGCACGGCGACACACTCAAGAACATGGGTAGCCCGGAGTCGTGCCGCGAGTGGGCGGAATGGATCAATGACCAGCCCGAAGGTTTCAAGACGTTCAAGATCGAGCCGCTTCAGGCGCTCGGGGGTGAACACGCGGGCCCCGAGATCACCACCGCGCAACTTGCGAAGGTCGAGCGAGGGTTCGCCAACGTCCGCGAGGCGGTGGGGGAGGGCATCGACATCGCCGTGCATTGCCACAACCAGTACGATGTCCCGAGCGCTATTGCCGTAGCCAGGGCCACCGAGGAAATCCGCCCTGCTTGGATCGAAGACCCGCTGAACAGCGTAGAGTTTTGCGAAGGCTGGATGGCCGTGAAACAGGCGACGCGCACGCCCGTTCTGACCGGAGAAAAAGTTGAGATGGTGAAAGAGTTCAAGCCATTTATTGATAATATGGCGGTAGATATCATCCACCCCGATATTTCCTTTGCGGGTGGCTTCACCGGCTGCCGGAGGATTGCCGAATACGCACAACTGAATCGGGTGCCCATGGCGCTGCACAACGTCGGGTCGCTGGTGAGGACGTTTGCCTCGGTTCACCTCGCCGCCTCGATTCCCAATTTCTACCGCTGCGAGAGCCGCCTGGGCCACGCGGAGCGCATTGTCGAAAACATGGTCGCGGGCAAGCCGCAGCTCATCAAGAAATCGATGTTCCGGCTTCCGGAAGGTCCGGGCTTGGGCCTCGAGATCGATCCCGGCTTCATGCGCGACCATACACCGCGGGGAGAAGACTGGGGCTAGCACCACTCTGCGCTGCAGGAGAGTCTCGGCCCTTCTCGTGAGGATGCTACAATGGAGGAATTGTAATCAGGAGCTTTAGTAAGGAGAGCAGGATGCATGTCAGGGCACTGAGAGCGAAGCAATCCGGAGCGGTTTCCGTGAAGAAGGTGAAGGGAAGGCCAGGGAGGGGCAAGCGACTCTCCATTCGCGACTTGGGGTGGACACGCGAGCAGGCTAGGGAAGTGCGGGCCAAGCTGGCCACGTTTGCGGTGGATTGGGACGACCCAAGCATGGACGTCTACAATGAGCCTTAGACGCGGTGACTTTGCCTTAGTCTATTTTCCGCACTCTGACCTTAGAACGGTAAAGCTGCGTCCCGTCCTGGTAGTTCAGGCAGAGAATCTCAACACCGGACTCCCCCAGGTCATCGTGGCCATGGTAAGCAGCAACCTTAGCCGCCTCGGGCACGTTAGCCGCGTCCCCGTGCTGCTGAAGGACCTTGCCGCTTCACAAACCGGGCTCAAGTCTGACTCGGTGATCATGACCGACAACCTGGCGACTATCGAACTCCAACTAATTGAGCGAACGATCGGACACATGCCCCGCACGGAGCTTGTCGATCTCGCGCTCCGCAACACGCTTGCATTATGAGATGGACAGCGTCCCGCCATGCTTGGCAGCGTCTCGATCTCTCTGGGCAATCGGCAGCAACGGGATTGGCCTATCCACCTCCCCCTTTGAGGTGAATCATATCGCAACTTCAGGCCAAAGGCCGGGCGGGCTCAGGGTTACAAATTCCAAAATTCTCCACACCTTCTCACGCCCGCACCATATCCAAGGCTGTGAAATCGACCTCGAGCGATCCGCTCTGAAAGGCCTTGACGAACGCTTTCACCACGCTGGGGTCAAAGTCACTTCCCGCGCCCTTGGAGATAGCCTCTTTGGCGGCTATCGGCGACATCGCCTTGGCATAAGGCCGATCGCTGGTCATGGCGTCGTACACGTCCGCGACCGCAATGACACGCGCCTCGAGCGGAATGTCATCCCCCTTGGTCGGATGGTATCCGGAGCCATCGAATCGATCGTGATGGGCCAGGATAATCGGGATGATGCGGTTTAGCCTGCCCCTTACGGGCGGTATCTGCATCGCCCCCTTCTCCACGTGCTTCTTCATCTCTTCGTATTCGCTGGCCGTGAAGCGTTCTGCCTTGTAAAGAAGTTCGCGGGAGGTATCCAGCTTGCCGAGGTCGTGCAGTAAGGAGGCGTCCCAGACATCGTCCACGCGGTCTGAATCGAACCCCATACATTTGGAAATTGTCGTAGCGTAGGCCGCCACACGGAAGGAATGGTCGTGCGTGTACTTATCGTGTGCGGTCATTGAACGCAGGATGACCACAATACCCTTATAGGCCTCCCGTAACTCCACGATCTGCGATTGCTTTTTCTCATACAGGGTGCCCATAGCGTAGGCAATCACCAGCAAGGTTCCGCCCCAGACTGCGATGTCCCACCACTTCTCAGCCACTATTCTTACCCGCCCCTCGATCGTGAATAATCGTGGGTTCGTGTATACGATCAGCACTACCAGTAAGAGGCTGAGCAAGGCCGTCAACGTCGCATGACGGCGCCCGCGAAAGTAAGCGGCATATACCGAAGGCAAGACGTAGAATCCCAGGAGCATTCGTTCGGAAGATATCAGATAGTTCACTCCCGCGAGGATGGCGAACATCATCAACAACAGCCACAGTTCTTTGTTCACCTCCTGGAGTTGACGTACGATTTTCGACCTCATAGATTAGAACCTCCTCACGCGACGGGTAATGTACACATGATTACCTCTTAATGCAATGGTACTAAAGGCCCTTCTGACGGGGTGTCCAAATTACGCCACAAGCCGGACTCCCTGGGCCCTTATCTCCACATTGTTCGCCCGCGGTTTCGTCATTCCCGCGCAAGCCGAAGCTCAAAGCTGCACTCGTGTCAAACACGTCATTCCCGCGCAAGCGGGAATCCATCGTTGAGTCGGAGAGCGGTTGGTTGCGAATTCGCCATTAGAAACACGGCGTAGGAGGGGCTTGACGAGGTGGGGCGTAGCATAGTACATTGTACATGTACATTAGACTATGTCGGAACATCCTCCTGTGCTTCAGATCGACTTGGCCTCCGAGTTGCCCGCTTCTGAACAGATCGTTCGAGGCCTGCGTGCTACGCTCTTGGCCGGCCAATTCCGGCCCGGCGACCAGCTTCCTTCGGTCCGTCAGCTCGCCCTGGATCTCGGGGTTCATCACAACACCGTAGCCGGGGCCTACCGGCAGTTGGCTGAGGAGGGCTGGCTCGATTTGCGGCGCGGGCGCGGGGCCACGGTGATTGAGCGGCCTCGACCGGAGCCTACTCCGCGCGCCGAAGCGGAGTTCCAGCAGCGGGTGAATGAAGTAGCTGTGAAAGCGCTTGCGGAAGGCATACCGGTGGAAGCGGTGGTTCGCGAGCTCAAGGCTCTGATCAGGAAGCTCGAGAAAGGTGAACGAGGATGACGCGTGCACAGGTTTTGGCAGCAGCAACACTGGCTTTGCTTCTGGGGATGGCTCCGCAGCTTTGCGGGCAGGACTTCCAAGCGCTGGCAAAAGACGTCGCGCAGGAATTGGCGGCGCGACAATACGACAAGGTGGAGGCTCGGTTCGATGCCACGATGGCCTCTGCCTTGCCGCTCGAAAAGCTCCAGAGTATCTGGGACGCGACCGCCACAAAAGTGGGCGCGCTCAAGACAATGAAAGGCGCGACCATGGTTGAGACACAGGGCTATCACGTGGTCACACTCGCCTGTGACTTCGAAAAAGCGCCTCTCAACTTGAGGCTCGCCTTCGACAAGGATGGCAAGATCGCGGGCTTGTTCCTTGTCCCGCCTGCGGCTGCCTGGAACCCACCTGACTACGCGAGCCCCAGCGCCTTTCACGAGGAGCAGGTGACGATCGGCGCCGATCCATGGCAACTGCCGGGCACGCTCACCGAGCCGAACGGCGCCGGACCGTTCCCCGCAGTTGTACTTGTGCACGGATCAGGGCCAAACGATGCTGACGAGACGATTGGGGCGAACAAGCCGTTCAAGGATTTGGCCTGGGGATTGGCCAGCCACGGCATCGTTGTGCTGCGCTACGACAAGAGAACCCACAAGTACGCTGGGCAATATAAGAAGGAGTTGGGAAACTTGACGGTCAAGGAAGAAGTCATCGACGACGCCCGTGCGGCGGTGGCGCTGCTCGCCGGACGGCCCGAGGTGCAGAAGGCCCGGATCTTCGTGCTCGGCCACAGCCTGGGCGGAATGCTGGCGCCGCGCATCGCGGAAGGGGACAATCAGATCGCCGGCATCGTTATCATGGCGGGCAGTACGCGGCCGTTCGGGCAGATCGTTGTGGAACAGGTCAAGTATCTGGCCTCTCTGAGCGGGCCGGTGGGGGACGGGGCGAAAGCCCAGGTTGAGGCAGCCAAGAAATTTGCTCAGGATTACGACAGCCCTTCGCTTAAGCCCGGCGATACGGTGAGCATGATGGGAATTCCGCTGCCGGCTGCGTACGTGCTCGATTTGCGCACCTACGACCCATCGGCCACGGCGGCCCGTCTGACGATTCCGATTCTGGTGCTGCAAGGGGAGGGCGACTATCAGGTGACGCGCGCGGACCTCGAAGGCTGGGAGAAGGCGCTGGCCGGGCATAAGAACGTCACGATCAAATCTTATCCTGGCCTCTGCCATTTGTTCATTCCGGCTGGTAACCCGCCCTCGCCCGCCGATTACGAGAAACCCGGCCATGTGGCCAAGGGAACGCTGGACGACATTGCGAATTGGATTGCAGCTCGCTGATGTCGTGTAACGAAATTCGATGGCGCGGGCACGACATTGTAGTGCGGGCGTCCCGCCCGCAGTCGCGGGAGCGTCCCGCTCCCGCGCGCGGGCAGAGCCTGTCCTGAGCGCAGCGAAGGAATGCCCGCGCTACGTGAACGGGCAGCAACTGGAGCCGGCCCCGGAGGAATAAAATGAGTACCGAATGGTTTTTGATGCCGAACCTGATCATGGCTTTTGTGATTGTGGTCTGCCTGGCGTTGTTTTACCTGATGCCGCGGATGACGCGTCCGGACGTCTACTTTGCGGTGACGGTTCCCTCCGAGTTCCGCGATTCGGAAGAGGGTTGGTCGATTCTCAAACGTTACCGTGTGGAAGTAACGATCATCAGTGTATTGGCGCTGCTCGTCGTCCTGACTCCGGCGCGACATGGTGAGTCCACCTACGCGCTGGTTTTGACGCTCGGCGGCCTTTGCTTGCAGGGTGCGGGTGTTTTCTTCGCGTATTATCGAGCCCGGCGGCAGGTGTTGCCCCACGCTGTCGCTCCGATAACTATTAGGGAGGCGGCGCTCCAGCCGCGGCCGGCGCGCTTGCCGGGTGGGTGGCTTCTCCAGTTTCCTCCCTTCGCCATGCTGGCAGGGGCAGGAGTGTGGCTGCAGACGCACTGGGTCGAGATTCCCGCGACATTTCCAGTCCATTGGGGGGCTCACGGGCAGCCCAACAATTGGAGCGCTCGCACTTTCACCGGAGTCTACGGGTCGCTGCTGATGGGTGTCGTGATGTGCGCCTTTATGGGGATCCTCGCTTATGCTTTCCTTCGCTGGTCGCGTCCCGTACAAGCGGCCGGCCCGCAGGGGGAACGCGAGCGCCGTTTTCGGAGGATGGTCGGCTCGATTCTGGTGGCCACCCAGTATCTTCTGGCACTGCAGTTTGCCTGGATCGGGCTCACGCCGTTGTCTCGCCCGCAGGCAGGTCCGCCGGGCGTCGTCCCCATACTCGTGATCGCACTCGGCTTCGTGGTGGTGGTCGCGGTGTTGATGATGCGTTACGGCCAGGGCGGTACGCGCCTTGCCGGCGCCCCAGCCTCTGCCGCCGGCGGCAGAGCCCCGGTCGGTGACCGCACGCCTGACAAATACTGGAAGCTGGGATTGTTTTACGTCAATCGAGAAGACCCAGCGCTGTTCATTGAAAAGCGGTTTGGGATTGGCTATACACTCAACTTCGGCCACCTCGGCGTTTGGATAGGCTTGGCCGTATTGGTAGCGGTCACAGTGGCGATAGCCCTTCTTGCCCCGTCGCAGCACCATCCTTAGGAGTCGAGAGTCGAGAGTCAAGAGTCGAGATTTGAAAGTTGAAGTCATGTGAGTTTAGAAGGCGAGTTGTCAGGACTCTCAACTCGGTAGTGGGTCAGTTTGAGGTAGAGGCGGCTTTACGCCGCCACTTGGCGAGGTAAACTCGCCGCTACGATTTCAAACTGACCCACTACCCTCAACTCTCGACTCTTGACTCTCGACTCTTGAATTCTTGACTCCTCAACCGGAGGGCTTATGAAACAGCAGTGCTACATGGCCGTGATTTATTTGAATTGGCTCGTGCTGGCGGTTGGTCTGGGGTTCTTTGTCATCAAAGGCCATTATGGATTGGCGTTGTTATGGCTGGTGTTGGTTCCACTCGCGATGTGGACGTATATTCGAGTTTTTCCGTCGATCTCCCAGGTGATGGGCTACGGCCGGCTTGACGACCAGCCGGCCCGGAACCAGGGGCACGCTCGCATCAAGGTCAGACTCTACACAGCGTTAGGTTGTCCCTTCTGCCCGGTGGTCAAGCGCCGGCTGATGGCGCTGCGCGAAACAATGGAATTCAGCCTGGAGGAAATTGACGTCACGCTCAAGCCAGGAGTTTTGATGGAGAAGGGCATTCGTGCCGTGCCGGTCGTCGAGGCCGGAGGTCGGGTCTTGGGTGGAAATGCCACAAGCCACCAGCTCGCCGAAATGATAAGCGGAGTTGAAAGTCGAGAGTTGAGAGTCGAGACTCAGCTTGGCTTCTCAACTTCTTAACTGCTTGATTCTTGACTTTTCGACTGCTCGACTCGCCTTTCGACTAACCGCAACAGCAACTTCGCCAATTGGGCCGAGTCGTGACGGGCGACTCGGTCTTCGAGAAGGACATCCGCCAGCACCGGCACGACTCCCAGAGTGCGCACTTCCGCCAAGTCATTCTCGACCGGCGCCGCTCCATCCGCGGCATATCGCTTGGTCAGCGCGGCCGAGACTTTACAGGTGTTCAGGATCACGGCGTCAAAGAGTTTGCGCCCGGCATGCTCGTGCAGGGCGCGCACGTGGTCGGCGGCGGAGTAACTGCGCGATTCGCCTGGTTGGGTCATGAGGTTGCAAATGTAAACCTTGAGCGCATTCGAGCGAGCGATCTCGCCGGGGATGCCTCGGACCAGCAGATTCGGTATGAGCGATGTGTAGAGCGATCCGGGGCCGACCGTGATGAGGTCGGCCTGCCGGATCGCGGCAAGGGTTTCGCGCAAGGGGCGGCAGCGGCTAGGGACTATGTGCAAGCGCTTGATCGGAATTGGAGTCTTTGTGATGCGCGATTCCCCGTAAATAACGCGGCCGTTGGCCTGTTCAGCCTTCAACCGGACGTCGGAAAGAGTGGAAGGATAGATTTCGCCTCGGATGGCCAGGACTTCGCTCGAAACCCGTACTGCCTTCGCGAAGTCACGTGTAAGGTGGGTGAGGGCCACCAGAAACAGATTGCCGAAGCTGTGGCCGCGCAGGCCGTGGCCCGAGGAAAAGCGGTAGTTGAAGAGTTGAGTGAGGAGACGTTCGTCTTCAGCCAGCGCCACCATGCAATTGCGGATGTCGCCCGGCGGGAGAATTCGGAAGTCGCGCCGCAAACGGCCGGAGCTTCCCCCCTCGTCAGTCACTGTGACAACCGCGGTCAGTCTGAAGATCTTTGCCTGGCGACCGAGGGGATTGGTGATTCCAGGAAGGTAAGCCTTTAAACCGCGCAGGAGGGTGGACAGACCTGTACCACCACCAATGGCTACGACTTGCATGACACTCCCGCGCGGCGGCGGCCGTCCGGCGCCTCGCTCGCAGGCTATGGCGGCTGGTAGTCGCCGCTATAACCGGAACTAAAGCCCCGAATTGGAGACTAATTCCCGAAAGCGGACATCGGCTGCCAGCGCCTGGAAGTCTTCGTCGCGCTTGGCCTGGATGCGGTTCTGAGGCCGTAGGGCTATGGCCTCCTTCAGATTCTGCAAAGCGTCTTCCGCATTTCCCCGCAGCGAATAAGCAGCGGCCAATGCGTAGCGAACGTGCTCGAGCTTGGGCGCCGACTTCTGAGCTTTGTTGAGATACTCAATGGCGTCATCAAGACGGCGGGAGTTTAAAGCTCCCACCCCCAGCGTGTACAGGTCTTCGGGTTTCTTCGGCGCCGGAGCTGGGCGACTGAGTCTCTGCTCGCACAGACGCAGGTGGACCCGTGCCCTCTCCGCCACGCCTGCCACTCCACTCGATGCCAGTTTTTCGAATATTTCCCTGGCTTTTTCAAAGTTCTGTTTGTGGAAAGCACGCGCGCCGAGTTCGTAACTCTTAACTGCGCTTTGAAACACGGAATCAGGTTGCCGAAGATCGGTTGCTTGCGGGTTTGGTTGATGACCGATAGCACGAGCCACTGAGCGAACGAAGGCGCTTGAAGCCACTCGAGCATGAGCAGTTCCATTGGAACGAGCGCGGCCGGTTGGGACAGATGAGCTACCGGCGTGAATCCTCCGCTTGCCTGAAGTTCCGAATGCCGCCTTTCTCTGTTGGCTAAGGCTTTTCATTTCAAAATGTTCCAACCAATATTGGAGGGTCCGATGAGGCGCCTCACCGGATTCCTCACCTCTATCTATAACAAAAGTAGTGGAATATAGTCAAGTGGAGATAAGCAGGCTAGGCCATGACGGGGTTGGATCATCGCAAGTCACTGAAAACAATAATCAAATTCACAACTAAGATCCAAGCTCCTGGTCTTTCAACCCTCGTCCATCGAGTAATCCGCCGTCTATCTCGTGGCAGACAGCCAAGCCGTGAATGGTCTTTGCTTCAGGCGCTTCCTTGGCTTCTCACCGCAATTGATAGCAATTCCTCTGCTCTGGCCCGTGACTTCCTTGCCGTCTCACGTCGCCCTAACGCATTGTCTAGCGCGCACCTGACTACGTAAACCAGGTCCACACCTTCGAATGGAGGGGCGATGTAGTCAAAAGCTCCGACTTCGATGGCCGAAGCGTAAAGGTTGGCGTCAATTGTTTGTCCCACGACGATAACATTGACTCGTGATGATGCTTTCTCGGAAAACGATACAATGTCAGACCACTTCCCGTCGGGTAACTCGCTTTCCGTCACCGCCAATAGGGGTGGATTGGCGTCAGACAAAGCATCTTTGGCTTCAGCGAGGGTTTGCGCCTCCTCTGTGGGGACAGCCATTTTCCCTAAAGCAGCCTTGATCTCATCGAAAGGCTTCGTTTGATGAAAAACCAGTAAGGCAGTGACTTTTCCGCTCATTGGTGAACCTCTCACTGATCGTTACGTTTCACGGCAGCAGGGTTTTTCGAGCTTATACAAGCTGGACCTTATCGGCAAGATTGGCTCGAAACGCAGAGAGTGCCCTGCGCCGCTGCACACCGGCCCCAGCGGACTTATCTCAGCGCGACCTTAAAAGCCTTCTTCTCTTGCACAATGTCGACCTTGTCTTCCCGAGCTAGCCAGCCCAAAGCGAAGCTGAGAAGTTCGCCCGAACCATTCAGTTTCTTCTTAAGTTGCGGAATTGTATGAGGTCCCCCCTCGTTGAGCAGGTGCCAAATCTTGCCGGCTGTTTCGCCGACCTGTCCGTTAAGTTCCATCTCTTGCGTCCTCCTGACTTGATTTCAGATTAGCTCGTTCAGGGCTGTTCCGTCGCTGCCGTTGGCGGTTCCCACAAACTACGACATTTGGTCGCAACGGCGTGCTTCGACCACTTCTCTGAATGCCGGATATTGCTTACGCCCCGAAAAAGGATTGCTTGCTGGATCCAAATAGCCGAACTTGGTGAGGGTCAGCGGGCCCTTCAAACTAAATGAGGCCGGCCACCCCCGGAATCAAATCACCGATAGGAGTATAACCGATCGTGGTGCGGTGAGGAAAGCAAAAAATTACTATCGTGGTGATAACCAAGTCGTCTAGGAACGAGGCGCGCCATTCTCACTCCTCCTGGTCGAACCACGAAGGCTGCCTGTCGTGTCGGTGATCCGCGTCTTCTAACGGTCTCCGCGCTTCAGCACGAAGGTCACCAATTCGATCAGCCCGTAGACCACCAGACACAACCAGAAATCCACCAGGGTCCCGAGGTCTAATTTAAAGGGATGATGCCTGGCTGGTTCCGGCAGATAGGGGTTGAGGGCAAAATACAGGCCATTGCCTACCAATACGGCAACCAGGTACTTTAACCATCTGGCAGTTATGGGCTTCATTGTCTCATTTTCGCGCTGTCGCTCGCACCGGTTGGATCACTGGCACCCGGAAACCATGAAAGGCGAATCCCCCCATTATCTGGTTGTAGGGGGACGGCTTGCCGTCCCCTAATGTAACGGGTAGGGCAAGCCCTACCCCTACGCGAATTCAGAGCCGACGCTGGAAACTCCTGGACCGCTGCCAGTCCTGCCGGAAACTGTATAATAGGAAACGCAGAACCGCGATGCCAACTTCAACCCTCACACCCGCCTCGGAAGTAATGTACCTGAAGGGTGTGGGCCCGGCGCGAGCCGAGCTTCTGGCGGCGCGAGGAATCCGCACTGTCGAGGATCTTCTTTACTATACGCCTTTTCGTTATGAAGACCGCACTCGCATAACCGCGATTCGTGACCTCGTTCCCGGCCAGACCACGACGATCCTGGGGCAGGTGCTGACCAGCGGCCTTACGAGGACGCGGAAGGGCGCCTACATTTACGATCTTGCGGCTCGCGATTCGAGCGGCATGATCCGCTGCATATGGTTCAACGCAGTTTACCTCGAGAAGGGCAAGGTTTTCCGGCCAGGCCAACGGGTTTTCTTCTACGGAAAGGTGGAGCGCGATTTCCACGGCGCGGGCAATTTACAAATTGTTCAGCCGCAATTCGAAATATTGCCGGAGGCGGAATCCGAGGGCGGAAACTCCATTGAAGTGGAACGGGTTGTGCCGATTTATGAAAGCATGTCCAGGCTGGGCACGCGAGTCATCCGGCGGTTGATCTGGACCGCGCTGTCTCTTCTCGGCAACAACCTGCCGGACCGCCTTCCCCCGTCGGTACGTGAGAAGAACCGGCTGGTAGACCGCGCCACCGCCTTTCGCCAGACCCATTTCCCAGACTCCGGCCAGTCCCTCGAACAGTTGTCTAATTTCCGCACCGCAGCCCAGGTGCGCCTGATCTTCGAGGAATTCTTCAACGTTGGCGCCGGCCTTGCCCTGCGGCGGCGCAAGGCAAAAGCCACCAAAGGAATCAAGTTTGAGCCCAAGGCCAGCGCCCGCGCTGCAATTCGCAGCATTTTGCCCTTCCATCCCACCGGCGCGCAGAAGCGGGTGCTGAAGGAGGTAGTGGATGACATGTGTACTTCCCGGCCCATGAATCGTCTCTTGCAAGGCGATGTGGGGTCCGGGAAGACCATCGTTGCCCTCCAGGCGGCGATCCTGGCCATTGAGAACGGCTACCAGGTGGCCTTAATGGCGCCCACGGAGATCCTGGCCACTCAGCATTACCTCTACACCAAAGCGCTGCTGCGGCCGTTGCCTTACGCGATCGACTATTTGATCAGCGCGCGCAAGGCATCGGATAAGGCGGAGATCAAGGAGCGAATGGGGCGGGGAGAGATTAATCTCATCGTGGGCACCCACGCGTTGCTTCAGGAGGACGTGGCGTTCTCGAAACTCGGCCTCGTGGTGGTGGACGAGCAGCATCGCTTTGGCGTCCTGCAGCGATTCGAACTGATGCGGAAAGCGGTCAACCCTCACGTTCTGGTGATGACCGCCACACCAATTCCTCGCACGCTTGCCCTGACCCTTTACGGCGATTTGGATTACTCCGTCATCGATGAGTTGCCGCCCAACCGGACGCCCATCGAAACACGCCTGGTGGAGGAAGACGCTCGCGCGCGGGCTTTCGAGTTCATTCGCGATAAGGTGCGCGAAGGCGGGCAGGCTTACGTGGTTTATCCGGTGATCGAGGAGGCCGGAAAACTCGATTTGAAGCCCGCCGTGCGCATGTTCGAGCAGCTTTCGCACAACGTCTTCCCTGAGTTCCGTGTGGGGTTGCTGCACGGGCGCCTGCCTAGCGAGGAGAAGGAAGACGTGATGCGCCGCTTCAAGCTCGGTGAAGTCAAAGTGCTGGTATCGACTACCGTAATCGAGGTGGGCGTGGACGTTCCGAACGCCACCGTGATGCTCATCGAACATGCGGAGCGTTTCGGGCTTTCCCAGTTGCATCAACTCCGCGGTCGCATCGGCCGGGGCGCGCAGAAATCGTACTGCCTCCTGGTTGCTTCCCCGTCACGAAACGAGTTGGCCCAGCAACGGCTTCAAACTATGGTGGAGACAACGGACGGGTTCAAGATTGCCGAAATCGACTTGCGGTTGCGCGGCCCGGGAGAGTTCTTCGGCACCCGCCAATGGGGAATTCCGGCGTTCCGGATTGGCAACTTGATCCGCGATCAGGAGATTTTGGAATGGGCTAAGCGGGAAGCCTCGGACTTTGTCGAACACCCTCCATCTCACCAGGAATTGGAGGCGTTCGCAAGCTACCTTCGGGCCGAGTGGCCGCGGCGCTACCGCTTGGCCAGCGTGGCGTAAGGAAAGGCAGAAGGCAGTACCCGGGAGCGCGGGCATCCTGCCCGCAGCGTGCGTGTAATTGCGGCGCGAAAGGCGGGCAGGATGCCCGCGCTCCCGGATATCCTCAAAGCAGAAAACAGAAAGCAGAAGGCGACGCTCGGTGGCTGGCGCGCGAGAGTGCTCAAATTGGCGGCAGCCAGCACGTTCGACGCGACCCCAGCGCCCTAAGCACGTGAGTTTAGGGCGGCGGTCCTCTGTAGCCGACTTCTTGTCACTTGCCCGGCCTTGCCTTGCCGCTCGGAAGCCTTGACATCGTTTGCACAAAATGCGCTGTTTTTGCTCAATTCAGGCTCTAATTTGTGCTAAATTGCGCTCAAAACGCGGATAATTTGCACCATTCAAAAAAGTGATGTGCTTTGTTTTTAGGTACTTCTTAGCTTCGTTCCCACTATTCTTCATTTCTTATAGTTCCCAACATTCCCCCATAGCCGGGACCCTTTCGCTTTCCCTTGCACCTCGGCGCCCGCCCACGACATTCTGTCGAGAACAAGGTCATAACAATAGGCTATCCCAGCCCTGTGAGATTGTCAAGTGGAAAGTGCAGGAAAAGTGCGATTCAGACGGCAGAAGTGGATCCGCGCGAATGACGTGTAGTCTGGGACACCCGTGTTATTCAAATGACACCAGTACGATGCCCGGCATAGGGTGTGAAACAACGGATCAGTGATAGAATGAATCAGTCCTTTCCATGAGAGTAATCTCCGGCACATACCGCGGGCTTCATTTGGCAACGCTGAAGGGCGGGAACCTCCGCCCCACCTCCGATCAGATGCGCGAGACTCTTTTCGACGTGCTTGGCCCCAATGTGGAGGGCGGGGCCTTCCTGGACGCATATGCCGGAAGCGGCGCCGTAGGGATTGAAGCGCTGAGCCGGGGGGCAAACGACGTGGTGTTCATCGAGCACCACCGCGCCGCCCAACAGCTCATTCGCAAGAATCTCGAGGCCCTGGGCATCAAGTCCGGCTATTACCTAATCCGGACTACGGTCACGAAGGGACTCGAGCGGCTGGAGCAGGAAGGCTCGAAGTTTCGCTACATCTTCCTGGACCCGCCTTACAACGAGATTGCCGAGTACCATCACGTCCTGCGGCTTCTCGCACGCTCACATTTGCTCGATTCTCAATCCCTGATCATCGTGGAACACTCCCGGCACTGTCTGCTCGAAGAAGCCTACGGAAGCCTGCGCCGGCACCGACTGATTCGGCACGGCGAATCGCAACTCGGTTTCTACCGCATGGAATAGTCCGCTCGCTGGATGAAGCACCACGTCACAACTATACCCCGGCCGCGTAGGGGCAGGGCTTGCCCCATAAGCGTTCACTTAACGCCTCAACTGGTCAAGTGGTGGCAATTTGGGTCTCGTTCGCCACTAAATTCAGGCCCGGAGGGCCGACAGGGAGTAGCCCACGGCG
>JBEKLY010000106.1:0-22857 GCA_050010015.1 Terriglobia bacterium | reverse complement strand
ACGCCGCCGATCTGGCGCGCGCTCTGCGGCTTCCCAAAGTCGTCGTGCCGCGGAATCCCGGCGCTTTCTCCGCACTCGGAATCCTGTCGTCAGATATCGTCAGAGATTCCGTTCGGTCGGTTTTCCTTCGCGTACACCACGACGGAGAGCAACCTAAACTCTGGCGTCAACTCGAGAGCCGCTTTGCGATAATGGAGCGGGCCTCGCGCGCTGAGCTCCGACAGGAAGGATTTTCCGCCCAGTCGGCGCGGGCGGAATACCGGCTGGACGTTCGCTACGCCGGCCAGTCCTATGAGCTCTCAGTGCCTTTCAAAAAGAACTTTCGCCGGCTGTTCGATCAGAAGCACATGCAGGCTTACGGTTACTCTCATCCGGGGCGGCGAACCGAAATCGTGAACCTGCGCCTTCGCCTGTCGATTCGGACTCCCAAGCCGCAACTGCGTGCCCATAAGATGCGGAGTGCTACGCCTGAGAAGATGAAATCCAAACCGGTCTGGTTTGACGGGCGCTTTCGTACCACTCCTGTCTATGACCGGGAGCGGCTTGCGGCGGGCGCACGGATTCGAGGCCCGGCAGTGATTGTCGAATACAGCTCGACCACCGTCGTGCCGCCGGATTTCAGGTGTGAGGTAGACAAGCATTTGAATCTGATTTTGACACGCCACGTGAATTAGTCCCCAAGCCGGCAACCCGGTTTCACGCAAAGCCGCAAAGAACGCAAAGGCCACAAAGATAAGCAAGGACCACTTCTTTGCGCTTCTTTGCGCCTTAGCGTCTTGGCGCGAGCTGTTTTGGTTGTTCTGCGCCTTCCAAACCTGGGCAGAGCGCTGCAAGAACAAAAAAGGGGCACGCCGAGGCGTGCCCCTTGAGGATTAACCGCTGTTCCCTGCCCATCATTTCTTCATCGTCAGAACAACTTCGGCGGACGCGTCCGTATAATCGGTCATGTCGGATCTACCACCCACCGGTTTACTTCACCGTGAACGACGCGGTCGCCTTGACGGTCTGTGAGCCCGAAACACCGGTGAAGGTGATGACGTAAGTGCCGGGCTTCGCGCTCTTGGGGAACAAGATTCCGGAGACCGCATAAGCTGTGCCATTCACTTTGACGGTCATCGGAAAATCGACGCAATAGGAACCTGCCGGGCCGCCAGAGCAGCTCAGCTTCACGTTGCCGTCAAAACCATCCACCGATTGGAGTTTGAGGAGGAACCCGCCCACCACGCCTCGGGTCACGGTTTCCGCCGCTGGATTCGGAGTGATGGTGAAGGTCTGGCCGGTCTGGCCCGCCGGGTTAACGACCACATTGCCTGCCACATAGCTGATCGAGTAGTTCGAGCCCGAGGCGCCTGAGCAGGTGTTCGCTCCCGTGTCCGTCCCCGGCGCTGTGCTGCTGGTCGCAGTGGTTACGCAGGTCGGGGCCGTCAAACCAGCCGGGGCCGTCGCGCTCAGGGTCACGCTGCCGTAAGTGTATTCGGGCGTCGGCGTCGGCGGGGTGCTGCCTTGAGTCATCGAGGTGTTGCTCGCCGTGATCGTCACCGGCTCCGCGTTCACCGTCACGTTTCCCGACCCATAGGTGATCGAGTAGTTCGAACCTGAGGCGCCGGAGCAAGTGTTCGCGCCCGTGTCCGTCCCCACCGGCGTGCTGCTGGTCGCCGAGGTTACGCAGGCCGGGGCCGTCAAACCAGCCGGGGCCGTCGCGCTCAGGGTCACGCTGCCGTAAGTATATTCGGGCGTCGGCTTCGGCGGGGTGCTGCCGTAAGTCATCGAGGTGTTGCTCGCCGTGATCGTCACCGGCTCCCCACTCACCGTCACGTTGCCCGCCGCGTAGCTGATCGAGTAGTTCGATCCTGAGGCGCCGGAGCAGGTGTTCGCGCCCGTATCCGTTCCCACTGGCGTCGTGCTGGTCGCCGAGGTTACGCAGGCCGGGGCCGTCAAACCAGCCGGGGCTGTCGCGCTCAGGGTCACACTGCCGTAAGTATATTCGGGCGTCGGCTTCGGCGGGGTGCTGCCGTAAGTCATCGAGGTGTTGCTCGCCGTGATCGTCACCGGCTCCCCACTCACCGTCACGTTGCCTGCCGCGTAGCTGATTGAGTAGTTCGATCCTGAGGCGCCGAAGCAGGTGTTGGCTCCCGAGTCCGTCCCCACCGGCGTCGTGCTGGTCGCCGAGGTTACGCAGCTCAGGGCTGTCAAACCAGCCGGAGCTATCGCGCTCTGGGTCAGGTTGCCGTAGGTGTACAGAGCCGAAGGCGTCGGCGCCGTGCCGCCAAACGTCATCGTCGTGTTAGTCGCCGTGATCGTCACCGGCTCCCCACTCACCATCACGTTGCCCGCCGCATAGGTGATCGAATAGTTCGAACCTGAGGCGCCGGAGCAGGTGTTGGCTCCCGTATCCGTCCCCACCGGCGTGCTGCTGGTCGCCGAGGTTACGCAGGCCGGGGCTGTCAAACCAGCCGGCGCCGTCGGGCTCAGGGTGAAGCTGCCGTAAGTGTATTCGGCCGTCGGCGTCGGCGGGGTGCTGCCGTAAGTCATCGAGGTGTTGCTCGCCGTGATGATCAGAGGCGTGGTGGAGGAGCCTACGGTAAGCGAGGTTTGGGCTGTGACGCCGCTGTAGGTTGCGGTGACTGTGTACGGGCCGGGAGTGCTTGCAGTGCAGGTCGCGCCGGTGCAGGAGCCTCCGGCCGAGATTCCGAACACGGCCGAGCCGGTTTCCGTGATCGAGTTACCGAACTGGTCAAACGCCGCAGTCGTATATGGCACGCCGACGCCCACGGGTGTGGTCGCATTGGCAGGGCTGATGGTGATGTAACTGAGCGGGC
This sequence comes from Terriglobia bacterium, assembly GCA_050010015.1. Classification (GTDB taxonomy): domain Bacteria; phylum Acidobacteriota; class Terriglobia; order UBA7540; family UBA7540; genus CAVROP01. The sequence goes on along the minus strand of JBEKLY010000106.1, from coordinate 20,038 downwards.
CTGGCACAGACCAGGTCACAGATTCGGTGTTCGAAAGCACAGCACCGGCCGAAGCCTGGATCACATCAGTGCCCGAAGCGCCGCCGCCGGGGTAGGTGAAGGCCGCCTGGCCGTTGGCATTGGTCAATGCAGGACCGCTCATAGGTGAATCCGGGCCGGAGATAATAGAGAAGAACACCGTTGCATTGGGCAGCAGATTGCCGTTCGTGTCAGTCGCTGTCACGGTGATCGTAGCCGGAGTGCCTACGGGAGCGGAGGTTGTCGTCGTAGAGAGCGTGAGGGTCTTCAGCGTCGGAGGCGTCGAAAGCGGCGGAGCAAGGGCCACGATCTGCGTCACTGGATTGTTGTTTACATCCGTGAACAGGTTCGGTCCCGGCGCGAGCGTGCTTGCGAAGTTGACTGTCGCGGGTCCTCCGCCGATCGTGCCCTCGGGAGCATAGGCGGCCACGTCGAAGATTACGGTGATGCTTTCTCCCGCCTTAACTGTGTATTGCTCAGTTATTACCGGCACGCTAACAGTGGACCCTGCGCTGGCCTGCTCGGTGGCCGTAGAGGTAGCGAGGAGTCCTTCGGGGAATAGCCCTGCGAGTGACAGGCTCGCCGCCCCAAAGTTGGTGATCGATGAGTTGGCGAGCAGGAATGATGCCGCGGCGGAGCCGGCAGGAACGGCACTCGCAAAATCACCTGCATCGACCACGTAGACTGCGGCACTCGCGATACCTCCGGAGGAGTTGATGAATTCTCCTTCGAGAGCGGCATTCAATTTGACAGTAATACCGGCGCCGGTATTGGTGAAGGTCTCATAGGCAAGGCCGCGGGCTGCGCCGGTAGCGATGTCGCAGTTGCCTCCGCTGCATGGGCCCGAGGAAGCGGCGTAAGCTCCGGCGCTCAGATAGGAGCTGCCGTTCGAGTTCAGTTGACCGTGACCGTAGGTCCATCCGCTGGGTATTTCGAAGTTCCATTGCGTACTATCTGTCACGTTGTCTCCGCCGGTGATCGCCGTGTAGGGGCCAAAGGGAAGGCCGAAAACATCGCCTTCGAGATAGAACCAGGTCGCGGTGCCGCTTCTCCCCACGTACCAGGCGCCTGGAGAGCCACTGATCGCACCTTCATTCCATTGGGTGTCGGTGAAAACTGTCTGGCCATAATCCTGAACGCCTTGTACGCCGGGATTGTTCGCAGTGCTGACACAATTGTCGAGGCCCGAGATCCCGCAGAGCTGGGCCCACCAGGAGGTGATGTTTCCGTTCGAGTCCGTAGAGACCAACGCCGCAATACTCATGTTGGAGTCGGCTGACGAGAAAGTTTGTTGGCCGTCCTGCATGGTCAATAAAAAGCCCGGCGCGGTGGTGTTGTTATAGGGATCATAAATTGACACCTGACTCAAGTTGGGGGCAAGAGGCGAGGTGACTGTGAGACTCGCAAAGACGTAATCGCTGGTAGTGTACGTGTCGCCCGCGGTAGGAGTGGAACAGGAACTGCCGAGTCCATTCACATCCCCGCAAGAGAATGAGTTAAAGTTGTTGCCCCTGTAGAAATAGGTTGTCTGCGCATCGGCTTTGCCCGGCGCCACAACGAAGCAGGCGCCGGCCAGCGCCAGAAGGACAAACGCTCGCATGATTACGGGCCCGATCGGCGCGCGCCGGCGGCCGACCCACTGCGTTCTCGCGAAGTGACCGGAATGCACTTTCGGCGCACAGGCTGCGCCCACATTCTCGTGTTGACCTGCGTTTCCCTGCTTAGTCATAATGATCTCCTCTTTTTTCTAAAAGTGTTCGGAAAGGGCGTAGTAGAGCCCGACGAGCATCCACTGAGTTGTTCGCCGTTGCCAACGCGGAGACGGCGGACGAAACTTTCAGTTGACTAGGTTTTCGATTGATTTGCCCCAGGGTAGCCCCAAGGGCCGCCCCTACTAAGTTCGGCCGGCGAGCACACCTCGCCGCCATGCGGCGCCAGAACGCCGCTGCAGATCGTGCTATTGCACACTTCAATAACAGAAAAACGCAGTTTTAACGGCGACTGCCTGTTGCAGCAAGTCAAGTTTGAATGCTAAAATTTCCCTTGCCGTCCAGTTACGGAGGTTAGCAAACAAACGGGCTTACCGACCCTGGCCATTCTCTACGCTACGCTCATCAGCTTATGGCCCTTTTACTCTGCTATACGTAAAAGTCAGGGAAAAACCGTCATGGCTGTGAAAAATTCTGGCGAGAGCGATGGTTTATTCAGTGGAGAGGCCGGTTCGTCCGACGGGGATCGGCAGGCCCTGGATCAGTTATTCAGCGTCACCTACGAAGAACTGCGCCGCCTGGCTGCAACCGTACGCCGCAACGATCCAAACACCACGCTTAACCCCACCGCACTGGTCAATGAAGCCTGGCTAAAATTGTCGAAGTCGCGCGAAATTGCCGCAACTTCTCCGCTGCACTTTAAGCGCATCGCGGCCCGCGCCATGCGGCAGGTCCTGGTGGAGGCCGCGCGCCGGCGCAGTTCTACCAAGCGCGGAGGCGAGGCGGAGTTGACTGTCACCTTCGACGAAGCGGTTCAGAAGAAACCCTCCGGGGGAGAAGAAATCCTTGCGCTCAACACTGCCTTGGACGCGCTCGCGCAAATGAATCCTCGCCAGGCGGTGATGGTGGAGAGCCGATTTTTCGGGGGATTGGATGTCCCTGAGACTGCGGCGCTGCTGAACGTCTCCGAAGCTACCGTCATGCGCGACTGGCGGGCAGCCAAGGCGTGGCTGGCGCACGAGTTGCGGCAGCAGTAGCACGTGCGTGCGGCGCTTGTGAACGCCCTGGTGCTTGGTTCGTTTATTGAGCGCGATGTCAAGTGGCGCTAGGAAGGGCGGGGCTTTAGTCCCGCCGTCTGGGGTTACAGGATTTAAAGAGCCTTTTAGGCCCTGAAGCCAAGCCGCTTCAGGGGCTAAAGCCCCGCAATTACTTGGTGAGATTAGCGGCGGGGCTGAAGCCCCGCCCTTCCGCGTCTGACGAATAGGTTCGCTTGCTAATTCAGCTACGCCCTGGGAGCACGGCAGGGCAACCACAAGGGTTGCCCCCTACGGCGATACGACGATGGATAGCGCGCGATGGCAGAAAATCCAAACCCTTTTTCACGAGGCCCTGGAACTGCCCGAGACGGACCGGCGCGCCTACCTCGAAACCCAATGTCAGGATGACACAAGGCTAATCGGCGAGGTCCTCGTCCTCCTCGACGAAGACGCTTGTGGCGATTCACTCCTCGACCGCGACGTCGCTCAAGCCGCCAATCAAGTTTTCAGCGAGGCCGACTCCACGGCTCTCCCTTTCAAAGAGTTCGGCCCCTACCGGATTCTTAAAGAGATCGGCGAAGGCGGGATGGGGGTGGTCTATCTCGCGGAACGGGAAGACCTGGGAAGCCAGGTTGCCATAAAAGTTCTGCGCGACGCCGAACTCTCGCCCGTCCGACGCCGCCGCTTCGCCATCGAGCAGCGGACCCTCGCACGACTGAATCATCCCGGAATTGCGCGGCTTTACGACGCAAACACCACGCCGGAGGGTACTCCGTTCTTCGTCATGGAGTACGTCGAGGGAATCCCCCTCACAGACTTCTGCCGCGAGCGCCACAGCACTATCCGAGAGCGCCTGCGCCTGTTCCGGGCCGTCTGCGAAGCCGTGCTGTACGCGCATCGACAGGCTGTGATCCACCGCGACTTGAAGCCCTCGAATATTCTGGTGAAGGACGACGGAAGCGTCCGCTTACTTGATTTTGGCATTGCCAAGCGCCTGGAGAGCCTCGGGGAGGACATCGATCAGACCATCGCCGGATTGCGCCTCATGACACCGGCCTACGCTTCGCCTGAACAGATGCGCGGAGAACAGGTCGGAATTCAAACCGACGTCTACTCCCTCGGAGTCGTCCTCTATGAACTGCTGGCCGGGCGCGTGCCCTTCAATCTCTCCAAGCTCACCCCGGCGCAGGCAGAAAAGGCCGTGACCGAAAAGGAAGCGGAGCGGCTTTCCGTCGCCGCCGGTGAAGCCGAGGCCGCCGAGGGGAATACCGACCACAGTGTGGTGGCGAGCAGATCGGCCTGGGCTGACCTCGACGTACTTTGCCTCACCGCGATCCACAAGGACACGCAGCAGAGATATCAATCGTTGGAAGCACTCCTGAGAGATGTTGACCACTTTCTAAAGGGCGAGCCCTTGGAGGCGCGCCCCGATGCGGTGAGCTACCGCCTGAGGAAGTTCGCCACTCGCCATCGGGGCTCGCTGACCGTGGCCGGAACTGTGTTTGCCCTGGTCGCCGCTCTGGTGGTGTTCTTCGTGGTGCGGCTCGCGAACGAGCGAAGAACCACGCTTGCCGAAGCCGCCCGGACCGAGCGTATTCAGAAATTCATGACGAACCTGTTCCAAGGCGGTGGCGCCGACGCCGGCCCGGCGGTTGACCTGCGCGTCGTGACCCTCCTCGACCGAGGGGCGCAAGAGGCGCAATCGCTCAACAGCGAACAGGAAATTCAAGCGGAGTTGTACCAGACGCTCGGAAACTTGTACGAAAATGTCGGCAAGCTCGATCGAGCGGACCGCTTGCTGAGCCTGGCTCTCAACGAGCGTCGATCACTCTTCGGTCCCGATCACCCGCAAGTCGTGGAGACCCTGGTGTCACTTGGTCTTTTGCGAGACAATCAGGGCCAGTTACCTGAGGCGGAACGGTTGGTCCGGGAAGGGCTGGCGATTGCCAAACGGCACTATCCGGCCAATCACCCCGCGGTTGCGCAAGCGGCCACTGCCTTGGGGCAGGTGCTCGCCGATCGCGGCGCATACGCGAGCGCCATTCCCATCCTCGAAGATGTCGTGCGCGTTCAGACGGGAAAAGGTGGCGCAACTCCGGAGTTAATGGCCGCGTTGCACGCATTGGCGGAGGCTCAATTCTCTGACGGCCATTATGAGGCGTCTCAGTCGGTCGAAGAGCGGCTGCTGCCGTTGTACCGCCAGACCTACGGCGAACGCCACCCGCGCGTGGCCGATGTGCTGATGACGCTGGGCCAGATTCAGCATGACTTAGGCCACTACGCTGAGGCCGAAAAGTATGAGCGGCAAGGCCTCGAGATGATTCAAGCCTGGTATGGCAAAGACAGTCCGGAGGCCGCAACGGATATGACCATTTTCGCTCGCACCCTGCTTTTCGAGAACCGCTTCGACGACGCTATCGATCTGCTGCAGCAGTCTTTAACGATCAAAGAGAGAATCTTCGGAAAAGTCCACCCTGCCGTGGCGTCGTCGCTGAATGACTTGGGCAACGCGGCGAGCAAGCAAGGAAAGTACGATCTTGCGGAACAGTACTTCGAGCGCGAGGCCGACATTTATCGCGCCGTTTACGGCGACCACCACTATTTGTTCGCCACGGCGCGTTCCAATCTGGGCAGTGTGTATTTAGGCCGGCATGACTGGGTGCGCGCAGAGGCAATCTTCCGCTCCGTGATTCCCATCTACGTCGAAACGCAGTCGGCCAACAATATCAACACAGGTATTGCGCGCATCAAGCTCGGCAGAGCATTGCTGAGGCAGAACCATTATGCTGAGGCGGAATCCCAAACCCGCGCTGGCTATGACACCTTGGCCACACAGATGGATCCCAAAGTGAGCTGGCTTAAGAGCGCACGCCAGGACCTTGTGGCAGAATACAGCGCGCTCCACCAGGCCGATCAGGCCGCCAAGTTTCGAGCCGAGATCGCAGCGCTTGACGCCAAGCCTACCCAGCTTGCCAACAAGAAATAAAGTATTCCATCAGGTATACTAGGAAAGCGATCGACCAATGCTCACGCGAGGCTCAGATGGAAACCTCGACAGTTATTGACCAGGCAACGCTGGACGAACTCGTGGCGCGAATAGTTGAAACCGCGCACCCACGCCGCATCGTTCTATTCGGATCAGCGGCGCGCGGGCAGATGGGACCACACAGCGACGTGGATTTGCTCGTAATCATGCCGGACGGTGTCCACCGGCGGCGGACGTCCCAGGGTCTCTATATGGCGCTGGCAGGATTGGATGTTGCGAAAGACATTGTTGTCGTGACGGAGTCGGACGTGCGCGACTACGGCGACGATCCATCGTTGGTTATCTGTCCTGCGTTGGAGGAGGGGCGGGAACTCTATCGTGCCGCCTGAAAGCAGCAGTCCAAGCTCGCCCAGTTCTTGGTTGCGTCGTGCGCGCAGCGATTTGGCGTTGGCCAAGGCTCCCCTACCCGCCGACGTGCTTTACGAAGATCTGTGTTTTCACACCCAACAGGCAGCGGAGAAGGCCATCAAAGCGGTCTACCGTGCCAGGAAGTATCGATTTCGCTACACTCACGACCTTTCGAAACTGCTGGAGGGGCTCGCGCATCGTGGCGTACTCATTCCCGCAGAAATTCGAGAAGCTGTCGCGCTCACGGACTTCGCATGGGAGGCGCGCTATCCTGGACCGGCCGAGGCCGTATCCGAACACGAATATCGTGGGGCCGTAACCCTGGCCGAAAAGGTCGTGGAGTGGGCGACCAAACTTGTCCAGGGCGGATCCCCATGATCGAATGGGTAAAACGAATCCGGACGACCGATAGCTAAAAACTGCTTTCAGTACAAAGCCGCCGTATCCAGCACATTGCTCTCGCCATTTATCCATACGGCGTATTGGAGTCGATTGGCGGTCCTCATCGAGGCTGCGCCAATCTCCCCGCGGTTGCTGATGGCGATCACCCCACAATCTGAATTCCGGTTCTTCGAATCGGTCTTCACCATATACCTGAGTATTTCGAGGCAGGCGTCTTGCGGAGTCATGCCGGCCTGCATGTAGTGAATAATCGAAATGCTGGTGCAGTAGTTGGTCATCAGGTCTCCGTCGCCCGTTGCCGAGGCGGCGCCCACGTTGTCATCGGCATAGACGCCACAACCCACCAGCGGAGAATCTCCCACGCGTCCCGGAATCTTCCACGCCATCCCGGATGTCGAACAGCCTGAGACGACGTGGCCCTTTCCATCGATGGCCACCATTCCGATCGTGTCGTGATTTTCGGCCGTTACCCAATTCGTCTTGTGCTGGGGATCGAGTTTCCAGTCCATCCATTTCTGAAGGCTTGCAGGGGTGAGAAGCTGCATCGGCTCGAATCCCATTTTGAGTGCAAAGCGGAATGCCCCCTCGCCCGCCAGTGTGGTGTGGCGGGTCTTTTCCATCACCAGGCGCGCCACCGAAATGGGATTCTTGATGTGGTGCAAGTTGCAAATCGAGCCGGCCCGATGGTGCGTGCCGTCCATGATGGCGGCGTCCAGTTCTACTTCTCCTTCTTCGTTGGGAAGGCCGCCGTAACCCACGCTCATCACCCTGGGATCGTCTTCGGGAACGTTGATCCCTTTCTCAACCGCCTCAAGCAGGCTGGCGCCGCCCTTGAAGACTTGCGCCGCACGTTCGTTGGCCGGTTTTCCGTGCGCCCAGGTCGAAAGAAACACCGGCCCGGGCGCCACGGCAGCCACGGCCTCCGTTTCCACGGCCGAAAGCGCCGCAGCCCCCGCTACGGATTTCATGAAATCCCGCCGATCAATGCCGTCCATTTTGCCTCCCGTCTTACGTTCTTCCACGAACCCTCGTTCGCTGTCATCCTGAGCGCAGCGAAGGATCTCTGCAGTCCGTCCAGACATGTTTCCGTCAACAGCTACTGCAGAGATCCTTCCTTCGATTCACTCAGGACCGCCTCCGGCTCCCCCGCAAATCACGTCATTCCCGCGTAAGCGGGAATCCATTGTATTGCGAACCGAAAATGGACCCCCGCTTTCGCGGGGGTGACGCCGAGGGCGGGTCTCATTTGTTGGGATGGGCGGTAATCCCATGACAACTCCTCAGGATGACAGCGTCGCAAGGACTACGGCCGCCCCCTCTTTCCTCTTCTCGCCGTATTCGGCTCCTGAATCCCGAATCCTGACTCCCGGATCCTGCTTTTCCCCCAGCCTCCCCCGCCCGGCGTTTCGATTCTCAAGACGCTGCCGCGCGGCGCGTTGAAAATCGCTTTCGAAGGCAACTCCTGAGCACGACCCGGCGCTGTTCCAAGCTTCGAATTTCGAGTTTCGAGTTTTGAATTTCGCTTGTCGAGTTTCGAGTTTCGATTCTCAGGCACAATGAGTTCGTTTCTGCCCGCCATGCCTGGCTCACCGCCGGCGAGCCCATAGGGTTGGAACCGGCGGCGCTCGGAAAGGATGCTAGCGCGAACATCGGTCAGAAACTCAACCTCACGGATAATACCATCGCCTCCACGGAATTGTCCTTTGCCGCCTGAGCCGCGGCGGAGCGAGTAGCGCCGCACGCGCACCGGGTAGGCGGCTTCGAGCGCCTCGATGGGCGTGTTGAGCGAGTTCGTCATGTGGGTGTGAACACCGCTCAACCCATCCGCCACAGGGCGAGCTCCCATGCCCCCGCCGATGGTCTCGTAGTAGGCAAAGGCCTCTCCCGTGCGCGGATCGATGCCGCCAAAAGAAAGGTTGTTCATGGTTCCTGAACTCGCGGCGGGAATGCGGTGAGGGAGCGCCTTTGCCAAGGCGCGCAGCAACACGTCCACAATTCGCTGCGAGGTCTCAACATTTCCGGCCGCCACAGCCGAGGGAGGTCGTGCGTTCACCACGCTTCCTTCCGGAGCGCGCACTTCGATGGGGTCAAGCAAGCCGGCGCACGCCGGAACGTCTTCGCCGACGAGACAGCGGAAGACGTAGAAGACGGCTGAGGTGGTAATTGCCATCACCGCGTTGACGCTTCCCCGGCAGGCGGGTGAGCTGCCCGCAAAATCTACCGCGGCTCTGCCTCGCCTGATTCTGATTGAAACGCGCAGAGGCACGGGCTCACTGCTGAACCCGTCGTCGTCCAGGAAATCCTGCGCGGAATATGTCCCGTCAGGAATTTGCAAGAGAGCCCGCCGCATCAGCTGGGCGGAGTAAGCTTGCAGGGCATCAAGGTAGAGCCGGACCTTGGGGACGCCGTAGGCTTCCATCAATTCGCCCAAGCGGCGTTCGCCGAGGCGGCAGGCCGCCACCTGCGCCATCAGGTCTCCCTCGCGTTCGGCAGGCGTGCGCACGTTGGCGAGCAGCAGTGCCAGAACATCTCGCTGTAAGTCTCCTCTGCGAACCAAAGTCACGGGCGGAATGCGCAAGCCCTCCTGGTAAATGTCTTCGCTTAGTCCCATCGAGGCGGGCTGCGCGCCGCCGATATCGGAGTGGTGAGCACGGCTGGCCACATAGAAAACCGGTTGCGGCTTCTGGCCGGGACGCGGCGTTGGTGCAACGGGCATCACCAGTGTAATGTCCGGCAAGTGCGTGCCGCCGGCATAAGGATCGTTGAGCATGGCGATGCTGCCCGGCTCGAGTTCGAGTGCTTCGAGCGCCGCGGCAACCGACATCGGCATCGACCCGAGGTGCACCGGCATGTGGTCGCCCATGGCCACCACTCTTCCCTTACCGTCAAACACCGCGCAGGAATAATCACGCCGCTCCTTGATGTTCGGCGAAAAAGCGGAACGGCGCAGCCCTGCGCCCATCTCCTCGGCCGCCGCGTGGAAGAGGTTCTTGAAGATCTCGAGTTCGGCTGGGTCAACGCGTGGCATAACGATATTGTTTGATTATAAAAGAGTAGCACAGGCACTCTTGCCTGTGCTCGAGGGTTGCTAGAAGCTGTTTCAAAGCTCTCCGTACCCGATTACAACGCGGATGGTTGACCACGCGTGAAGCTGTGCTCCCTGGAGGGGAGCGAATTGAGTAGCCGGGGGTGAAACCCCCTGACGTGACCCCACACCCCGCCTTCGGCACCCCTCTCCCCGCCTGCGGGGAGAGGGGAACGGGGGTGAGGGGCGAGGCTTATGGGGGCATTGCCCCCGGCTACTCATGTCCAGCCCCTGTGGGGCTGAGCGCCCGGCAAGGGTGCCTGTCCCACTAAGCGACCACCGTGTTGGCAGCGGGAGTTGGTCGTCGTTGGAGAACCCAGAAGTAGGCCGCGGCCAATGTCGAGAAAGCTGTGACAACCCCCAGCACCACGAACGCACCCTGCCAACCTGCGGCGAGCGAGATGCGCGCTATCGCGTCGCCCGACAGGACTCCACCCAAATAGCCAACGCCGTCAATAATCCCTGAGGAAGTCGCCGCCGCTTGCTTGCCGCCAAAGTCGAGCGCCATGGCGCCGGCGAGATACGAATACGGCCCAATGACCGCGAAGCCAACCAGGGCCACCAGCAGCACCGGCAGGTTGTGGGAAGCGCCGGATCGAAGCGAGGCAAGCGAGAACAGGGCGAGCGTGGCAACAAAGAGCCCAAGAAAGGTGATGATCGCCCGCCCAGCCCGCCCCAAGCGGTCGCTGAGATAGCCGACGAGCACCACGGACGCTCCTCCGAACAGCGGGAAGAGAGCGCTGAACTTGGCGGCCTTTACGGTGGTGAAGCCCGCCACTTCGTAAAAATAGGTTGGCGTCCAGGTGTTGAACGTCTCGCGGACGAATGTGGTGCCCAACGATAGAGTGCAAACGGTCCAGAAAGCCGGGCTGCGGAATAACGGCGCGAGGTGTTCAGCGAGGCTGCGCTTCCGCGGGGTTTCGCTGCGCCCGGCAAAGAGGTTATCAGGGTTTGCCTTTGTCTCCGGTTCCCCGATTTCCGAACTTGACTCTTTGAGAAGCAGGAGGTTGGCCAGGAAGAGCACAAACAAGCTGCAGGCGGCAACCACAAACACGGCTCGCCAGCCCAGGCCATGAGCGATCAAGACGCCCATGAACTGCCGGCCGAAGGCGTCGCCAAAGAGGTAACTCAGACTGACCGCGCCCATGGCGGTGCCGTAGGCGGCGTAGGAGAACCAGCGCGAGGTGATCTTCACCATTCCCGCCCAACCCGCAGATTGGACCAGCCGGTTGGCAATCCACGCCACCGCGAACACCTGGAGGCCGCCGCCTGTGGCAAGCAAAGTAAACAGAACCGCTCCGCCCATCGCGGCCAGAAATTGGCGTTTGCCGCCCCAGAAATCCGCAAGACCGCCAAGAAAAAACTTGCCCAAGGCGTACGCCAACACACCCAGAGAAACGATCTGCCCCAAGCGAATGCGCGCCTGGTCAGCCGGTATACCGTGCGCCGCCAGGTCTCGGATCATCAGCGGGAGAGTGACAGAGAAATTCGAGCGGCAAATGTAGAATCCGGCATAGCCGGTCATCAGCAGGCTGACGATCAGAATCTGCCACATTAGCAAGCGCCGGGTTGTAGTCCTTTGCTCCGTTTTCATCGGCCGATGTCTTTGAGTGATGTCGCGGAAATTATGCCGGAGAATGGCGACGTGTAGCCGCCCCCACACCAAGCTGACTCATCAAGGAGTTTACCATCGTTGACATCATCCCGGTAGTGTCCTATTTTGAGAGTTCCATGCAACAACGTACCCAAGGAAGGGATAAGTTGCTATTCACCCCCGGCCCCTTGACCACCAGCCCCACGGTGAAGCAGGCGGCGCTTCGCGACCTCGGCTCGCGGGACCACGAATTCATTGCCATCGTGCGAAACATTCGCCGCAAGCTGCTCGAACTGGGCGCGGTGGCGGACCGTGGTTTTGAGGCCATTCTGATGCAGGGCAGCGGGACGTTCGCTGTCGAGTCCGTGCTGTCGTCCACCGTGCCTCCAGATGGGAAGGTGCTGGCCGTGATCAATGGCGCTTACGGAAGGCGCATTGCCCAGATCGCCCTTACCCTTAAAATCCCTGTCATTGAACTGAGCTGCCCGGAAGACGAGCGTCCAGACACGGAGCAACTCGGCCGCGTGCTCGAAGCGGACCCTTCCATAACCCACGTGGCGGTGGTGCACAGCGAGACCAGCACCGGCATGATCAATCGGGTGCGCGAAATTGGGGAGATCGTCAAACTCTTCAACCGGATTTACTTTGTGGATGCGATGAGCAGTTTCGGCGGAATGCCGCTCGACCTCGTTGACTGCCGGATCGACTATCTGGTGTCTTCGGCAAACAAGTGCCTCGAGGGAATCCCAGGATTCGCGTTCGTGCTGGCGCAGCGAGAGGCTCTGCTGGCGACCGCAGGATTTGCCCGCAGCGTGAGCCTGGATCTCCTGGCCCAATGGAAAGGGCTCGAGGCAGACGGCCAGTTTCGCTTCACCCCACCGACGCACGCGCTCTTGGCATTTCACCAGGCTTTGCGGGAACTCGAAGCGGAAGGAGGCGTCGATAGCCGCGCCGCGCGCTATCGAACTAACTATCAAGTCCTATCAGAAGGTATGCGGGGGTTGGGTTTCGAGGGATACCTCCGGCCGGAAAATCGCGGCTACATCATTACTTCCTTCCGCTACCCTCAGCATCCGAAATTCGATTTTGGAACGTTTTACGCGCGCCTGAGCGAGAAAGGCTACTTGATTTACCCGGGCAAAGTCAGCAAGGCGGATTGCTTCCGGATCGGTTGCATCGGGCATATCTTTCCCGACGATATTCGTGGCCTTCTCGGGGCGATACGGGAGACCTTGGCGGAAATGGGAATCACACTTTGCCCGGCCGTTGTGGCGAAGTAGCGCTGCGCCTTGCAGGCGGCGGAAGAACCCGCCCCGATTGTCATTCCGAGCGCAGCGAGGAATCTCGCTCTGATAAGCCTTCGGGGCAGTGCGAGATTCCTCGCTGCGCTCGGAATGACAGGGCTTACGGCTTTTTTCGCACGTTTTGATGCTCGAGACTTAGTTATTCCCGCCCATAATGAAGCACGGGACCACAGACGCCATCAACCTGATCTGGTTGATGAATAAGGTTTCAGCAGAGTAGGAAACTTGACACCATGGACTTTGTTTTTCAGCGCACATATCGCGGCCAACTGAAGGCCGTCGTTCTTGACTGGGCCGGGACCACTCTCGACTACGGCTGTTTTGCTCCGGCCGTGGTGTTTGTCGAGGTCTACAAGCGCCAAGGCATTCCCATTACCACAGAGCAGGCGCGCGAACCAATGGGCGCGCACAAGAAAGTTCACATCCGAATGATCTCTGAAATGGAAACTGTGCGGCGAATGTGGCAGGGCGCTCACGGCCGCCTGCCACATGAAGACGACGTGGAGACAATGTTCCGCGAGTTCGTGCCCCTTCAACTCGCGTGCTTGGCGCAGTACGCCGATCTGATTCCGGGCACGCTAGAGGCTGTCGCGGATTTTCGTCGCCGCGGCCTGAAAATCGGCTCTTCGACCGGCTACACGACAGAGATGATGGAGGTGCTCCAGGAAGAGGCCAGGAAACGCGGGTATGTGCCGGACTCGAGTGTCTGCGCGGCGCAGGTTCCCGCGGGTCGGCCGCACCCATGGATGTGCCTGCAAAACGCCATCAATCTGCAACTCTACCCTATGGAAGCTTTTGTGAAGGTGGGTGATACGTTGCCCGATATTGCGGAAGGACTCAACGCCGGGATGTGGACCGTCGGGCTGGCGAAAACAGGCAACGAACTGGGATTGACTGAGCAGGAAATCGCCGCCCTCGAGCCCAAAGTCCTGCAAGCCAAATTCGACCGCGCTTATCAGCGTTTCCGCCAGGCGGGCGCTCACTTCGTGGTGGATACCATCGCCGAGGTCCCGCCGATCATCGACGACATCAACGCGCGATTAGCGCACGGCGAACGGCCATAGTTCCTGCGAATCCGATTCCCCTCCTTGGATAAGGAGGGGTCAGGGGTGATTGACCGAAGTCTGCCCCCACCACCCCCTGCTCCCTTCTCGGCCGAGGAGGGGAGCTAGGCCTTTTCTCTCGAAGGAGGTGACGCATCACGTCCCAAGATGACGATAAGCTGGCAGGGTTCCGCTCCGAAGGTGACTTGAACGTTTCGTCCCGGCGCAAGGAATGGGCAGCGCGCAATATCGATGCGGAGACTCAAAAGTGGCTGGACGAAGACGCTCGCTACTTCTTGCACCAGTCTCTCTCCACGCCCTGTTTGAATGTTCTCACCGCCTGCGACGGCGTTTACCTTGAAGACCTGCAAGGCCGCCGATACCTCGACTTTCACGGCAACAGCGTTCACCAAGTGGGCTTCCGAAATCGCCGGGTGATCGAAGCCATCAAGGCGCAGATGGAAACACTGCCGTTCTGCACCCGGCGCTATACTAATTTGCCGGCGATCAACCTGGCCAAGAAACTCGCCGAACTTGCTCCTGGGGACTTGAACAAGGTGCTGTTTGCTCCAGGCGGCGCCGAGGCCGTCGGCATGGCATTGAAACTGGCGCGGGCGGCCACAGGAAGATACAAGACGATTTCCATGTGGGACTCGTTTCATGGCGCCTCGCTCGACGCAATCTCGGTGGGCGGCGAAGCCATGTTCCGCAGCGGCATCGGCCCTTTGCTCCCCGGCGCCGAACATGTGCCGCCGGCTGACCCCACCGGTTGTCCTTGGGGCTGCGGAGAAGAGTGCACGCTCGAGTGCGCGCGCTATGTCGAATATGTTCTCGAGAAAGAAGGCGACGTGGCCGCCGTCATTGCTGAGACAGTGCGCAGCACACCGTCTGTTCCCCCGCCCCAATACTGGCAAATCATCCGGGCAGCTTGCGACCGCCATGGGGCGTTGCTGATTTTGGATGAGATTCCCAACGGCCTGGGCCGCACCGGCAGGATGTTCGTTTGCGAGCACTTCGGTATTGTTCCTGACATGCTCGTGCTCGGCAAGGGACTAGGCGGCGGGATCTTCCCGCTCGCTGCTTTGATCGCTCGCGAAGGGCTCGACGTCATGAGCGAGGGAGCATTAGGCCACTATACGCACGAGAAAAACCCCGTCGCGTGCGCAGCCGGCCTGGCAACCATCGCCTGTCTCGAAGAAGAGGGGCTGATCGACAATGCGCGGCGCATGGGAGAATACGCACTAGGACGGCTGAAGGCGCTCGAGAAGAAACACGAGATCGTCGGCCACGTCAGAGGCCTGGGCTTGCTGCTGGGTGTGGAATTGGTACGAGACAGGAAGACCCGCGAGCGCGCCGTTGAGGAAGCCGAGCAGGTAATGTATGACGCGCTGAGCAAGGGTCTGAGCTTTAAACTGATGATGGGAAATATAATCCAGTTAACTCCTCCCTTGAACATAACCAAAGATCAAATAGACGAAGCGGTTAATATACTGGATGCCTGCCTTAACGACCTTCACCGCTAATCTCCCGTCCCGAAACGAAAACGGGGAACCATCTCTGGTCCCCCGTCTCGTTTGCTATCGGTTTTTTGCGCCGTGGTAACGTCCGCGGAGCGTCAGCCAACGGTGCGCACCGCAAGAGCGGTGTGATTATTTGCCTTGCATCTGCGTGCCCGGTGGAGTCATATCTCCTCCCGTCAGCATAGTTTCATTCTTACTCCTCTCAATCGCGAATTGCAAGCCCCTTTTTTGGTCTTTTTTTCACCGGCCCCGCCGTAGGGTGACGGCTTGCCGTCCCCGCATTTCTGCTGGCCACAACGAGGTTGGGGCAAGCCCTGCCCGTACAACTCCCGGGTCCATCCGCACCTTCCCTTGTCAACGGATCGGCGGATTCCGGGTGCTTTCCTAATTTGGTCGTAGCGCCGCCATCTTGGCGGCTCCATTGCCGGCTGGAAGCCGGCGTTACGGGCAAAATTAGGACACTACCGGATTCCCCCAGGGCTTACGGGAGGGGCTGAATCCGATATATATTGAGATTTGCCGGGGCCAAATTCGATTAATAACTTCGGGGGAAACATGAGCAGCGCCCAGCCGTCGGTTACGCCCGACCGAATCATGCAGCTTACCTGGGGCTATGCTCCTCCTCTGATTCTCGAGGCTGCGATCCGCCACCGCGTTTTCGACGTATTGGACAACGGCCCCAAAACCGTGGAGGAAGTCGAGGACGCGACCGGGGCATCCGCCCGCGGCCTCACCGCCTTGATGAACGCGCTGGTGGGGCTGAACCTGCTCACCAAAGACGTGCAGGGCCACTACGCACTGACCCCGGAAAGCGCCGCGTTTCTGGTCAGCACCAAACCGGGCTTTCAGGGCGGCATGATCCTCCACTGCAGCCAGCACCTGATTCCGAAGTGGCTGCGGCTTAACGAAATTGTGGCGACGGGCAAGCCGGTCGAGCCCGTCAACCAACAGCGGCTGGGAGGCGATTTCTTCAGCAAATTCGTGGCGGATATCTTCCCGAGGAGCTACGGCTCAGCGCAGACCTTGGCGTCGGCGCTCGACCTGAGTGGGGCCGGGAACCCCATCAGCGTGCTCGACCTGGCGGCGGGTTCGGGCGTCTGGGGCATCGCCCTGGCGCAGAAATCGCCATTCGTCCATGCGACCGCGGTGGACTGGCCCGAAGTGATCGCCATCACCCGCAAGACCGTGGCGCGTTTCGGTTTGATGAAACGCTTTCGGTTCATTCCCGGCGATCTGCTCGCCGCAGATTTCGGCTCGAGCCATGCCGTCGCCACCCTGGGCCACATCCTGCACAGCGAAGGCGAGGAGCGCAGCCGCGCCTTGCTGCAACGAGCCTTTGGCGCGCTCGCGCCCGGCGGCACCATCGCCGTAGCTGAGATTCTTGTGAACGATGAAAGAACCGAGCCGCTTGGCAGCCTGCTTTTCGCCGTCAACATGCTGGTGAACACCGACGATGGCGACACCTACTCGTATCGCGAAATCAGCTCCTGGCTGCGAGAAGCCGGGTTCGTAAATTCTCGCACCCTCGATGCCCCAGGGCCCTCGCCTCTGATCCTGGCCACGAAACCGTGCCAGAGTAGTTCTACCAGATGCTGAAAGCAACCCAGCTGCTGTCATTCTGAGCGAAGCGAAGAATCTCGCCCTGTTCCGCGCCATTTGCAGACCAAAGACCAGAGCGAGATTCCTCGCTACCCTCGGAAGGACACCGGTCGGCGCTTTTTGGTGCTTGACCACCCCACCCTTCGCCGTCTATAAACATGGGCTCGATTTCAGGAGGAACCGTGAATAGTCGGGAGCGTGTGCTGGCCATGCTCGAGGGCGGTCCCGTAGACCATCTTCCCTCGATGCCGATTCTCATGCAATTTGCCGGAGACCTGATCGGATCGAGTTACATCAACTATGCGACGGACTACCGCTTTCTGACGGAAGGCCAGATGCGGGCTGCGGATCAATTCGGAATAGACCACGTCAACACCATGTCGGACCCCGCAGGTGAAGCGGCGGATTGCGGCGCGGCCGTCAAGTTCTTTCCAAACCAGCCGCCGGCCCTCGACGAGGCGAATGCCTTGCTGACGGATAAGGAGCGCCTCGACACACTCGAAGTCCCCGACCCGTACGTCGGGCAGCGGATGCACAATCGCCTTCAGGCGCTGGCCTTGTACAAGCAGCGAGTGGGCGGGGAGAAACTGATCGAGGGCTGGGTTGAGGGTCCATGCGCGCAGGGCGCCGATTTGCGGGGAATCAACAACCTGATGCTGGATTTCTACGACGATCCGGATTTCGTGCGGCGCTTGTTCGACTTTGTGCTTAAGCTCGAGCTGCGCTTCGCCGCCGCCCAGGTTGCGGAAGGGGCGGAGTTGATCGGGATCGGTGACGCCGCGGCGTCGCTGGTGGGCCCACAGATTTACGAGGAGTTCGTCTGGGAATACGAGAAGAAGATGGTCGACGGGCTGCATGCACTTGGTACGCGGGTGCGGATGCACATCTGCGGCGATATCCGGCCCGTCCTCGAAAGCATCGGCCGTCTCGGCTGTGACATCGTGGACCTGGACTACATGGTGCCCGTCGCCGAGGCGCGCGAGAAAATGGGGCCGCATCAAGTCTTGCTGGGAAACATCGACCCGGTGCGCGCTCTGCGCGAAGGCACACCGGACTCAGTAACAGCCGCCGTCGCCGAGTGCCACCGCGAGGCCGGCCCGCGTTACATTGTCGGGGCCGGATGCGAAGTGCCGCGCGACACACCGCACGCCAATCTTCACGCGCTTACCCGGTATGCAGAACAGCATGGGCAGCTAGGCAGCTAGGCAGATGGGCAGCTAGCGTCCTGCCTCCTCTAATCCTTGATGATGCCCCTCTCCCCTTTGGGGGAGAGGGTGGACCGCAGCCAGCGCTTTCTTCAGCCGGGGCGGGCCGGGTGAGGGGGTTGCGGCCGATCGCTCTTAGATCCGCTGACTCGCGAAGACAACTTGCCTAGCCTCCCGCCTGCCCGCCTGCCGCTTCGCTCTTCCGGTAGCCGTATTCTTTCTTGAGCTTGTAGGTGATGCTGTCCACGAGAGCTCGCCAGCTAGCCTCTATGAGGTTTTCGGACACGCCTACGGTCCCCCAGGTTTCATGGCCGTCGGTGGTCTCGATGAGAACACGCACCTTGGCGTCGGTGGCCGCCTTGGCGTCCAGGACGCGGACCTTGTAGTCCGTCAGGCGAATCTCGCCGATGCAGGGGAAAAACGTGGTAAGCGACTTCCGCAGGGCGCGATCGAGAGCGCTCACCGGGCCGACTCCCTCCGCGGCGGTGTGCTCTTCCGTGCCGTCCACGCGCAGCTTGATGACCGCCTCCGAATAGGGCTGGTTGGCTCCCTTCTTTTCGGTGATGACTCGGAATCCGTCCAGATCGAAGAACTCTTTCGTATGGTGCACAAGTTTATCGAACAGAATCTCGAACGATCCCTCGGCGCCTTCAAACTGATAGCCGTAGTGCTCCATCTCTTTGAGCTTGTCGACCACCAGCTTGGCGTGGGGCGCGGACTCGTCGATTTCGAGACCCCGCTCCGCCGCCTTGTAAAGCACACTCGCCTTGCCTGAAAGCTCCGAAACCAGCACCCGGCGCTCGTTACCCACCACGGCCGGATCAACGTGCTCATATGACGCCGATTCTTTCATCACCGCGCTCACATGGATGCCCCCTTTGTGGGCAAAGGCGCTTTTGCCCACATAGGGCAGGTCCTGGCGATGATGCAGGTTGGCCAGTTCGCTCACATAGTGAGATGCCTCGGTAAGGTGCTTCAGGTTTTCGCGACCGATGGCGCGCATGCCCAATTTCAGCTCGATATTCGGGATCACCGAGCAGAGATTGGCGTTCCCGCAGCGTTCTCCATACCCGTTGATTGTGCCCTGCACCTGCACGGCGCCCAATTGCACGGCGGCGATCGAATTAGCAACCGCCATTTCGCAATCGTTGTGAGTGTGAATGCCCAGCGGCCGCTTGACGCGTTTTGCCCCGGCGCGAAACGCCTCGCACAAATCCGCGGTCATGGTGCCGCCGTTCGTGTCGCATAGCACGATGGTGTCCGCGCCCGCCGCCTCCGCCGCTTCCAGCGTCGCGAGGGCGTATTCGGAGTCGGCCTTGAAACCGTCAAAGAAATGCTCGGCGTCGTAGATCACTTCCCTGCCCTTGGATTTCAGGAATTCGACCGATTCGCGAATCAGGTTGAGGTTTTCGTCGAGAGAGATGCCCAAGGCGACCTTGACGTGTAAATCCCAGGACTTTCCGAAAATAGTCACCACCGGAGTATTGGCTTCGAGGAGTGCCTGCAGGTTCTTGTCGTGCGCGACGCCCTGGCGCGGGTGCCGCGTGCTGCCAAACGCCGCGAGGCGGGCGTGCTTCAATTTCAATTCCTGAGCGCGGTGGAAGAAAGCGATGTCCTTGCTGTTCGATCCCGGCCAGCCGCCTTCCACGTAGTCCACACCCAACTCGTCCAGCTTTTTCACAATGTGAAGCTTGTCTTCCAGGGAAAACGAAATGTCCTCGCCCTGCGAACCGTCTCGCAATGTTGTGTCGTAAATCTGGATCTTTTTCATGGTTTAGTTTGAGCCGCTTTGAGCTGAACGCCTAGAATGGCCGATGAGCGACAAAAAATCAACCCGACGCACCGAAACCGTGGTGCGGGCGTCTCGCCCGCAGTGGCGGGAGCGTCCCGCTCCCGCTCGCGGGCAGGATGCCCGCGCCACCGCGGGCGAGACGCCCGCGCTACCTCCCCAAGCCGCAGCCACCCTGCCGGACGTAAGGTCGGGGCCGATGTAACTCCCACGGTTGCCTAGTATGACTATGTTAAGTATACGTTGCAATTCTCCTTCGCATGACTTAGCATGGGGGCATGAAGCCCATAGCCTGGAACGCCAAGCTTTGGAAAGAAAGCGTGACGCAATTCCTGGAGT
>JBEKLY010000105.1:0-23078 GCA_050010015.1 Terriglobia bacterium | reverse complement strand
CGTCGAACTGACACCGCTAACCCCTGCACCGGCACCGACTTCACCCTAAAGGGGTCGGTGATCAGAACGACGATTTTCGACGGAGCCCTTCGCTTGTCATTCTGAGCGGAGCGAAGAATCTCAGTAGTTCGCTCAGGATAGACTCCGCGAAGGATCTCGGCAGTTTCCTACGCGTCAGCGAATCGCGAACAACTGCAGAGATCCTTCGCTGCGCTCAGGATGACACATTTCGAATTTCTTCACGTCTTCTCAGTGCGGAGAAATGCCGGTCGGCGGCTCAAAACAGCTTTTAGATCACGGAGGACAACTCAATGCGTTATCGAAATCTCGGGCACAGCTCCCTCACTGTTTCGGCCATCGGTCTGGGATGCATGGGAATGTCGGAGTTCTACGGGCCGAGGAACGAAGAGGAATCCGTGGCGACGATCCACCTGGCGCTCGACCGCGGCGTGAATTTCCTGGATACCGCCGACATATATGGCAACGGCCACAACGAGGAGTTGGTGGGGAGAGCCATCAAGGGCCGCCGGAACGAGATCGTGCTCGCCACCAAGTTCGGAAATGTGCGCGGGCTTGACGGCAGCTTCCTGGGAATCAACGGCCGGCCCGATTACGTGCACATGGCCTGCGAAGCGAGCTTGCGCCGCCTGAACGTAGAGACCATTGACCTGTATTACCAGCACCGCGTCGATGCCAACGTCCCCATCGAAGAAACTGTGGGGGCCATGGCGCGCCTGGTTGACGAGGGAAAGGTGCGGTTCCTGGGCCTGTCCGAGGCGGCTCCTGCCACCCTCCGCCGGGCGCATCGCGCTCACCCCATCACCGCTTTGCAAACGGAGTATTCACTCTGGAGCCGTGACCCGGAGGATGAGATTCTTCCTGCCTGCCGGGAGCTTGGCGTCTCCTTTGTGGCCTACAGCCCGCTCGGCCGTGGTTTCTTGACCGGCCGTTTCACGAGCACGGAAGAGCTGGCGCCCGAGGATTTTCGTCGCAATCATCCGCGCTTTCAAGGCGAGAATCTCACGCGCAACCTTGAACTTGTCCGCCGGATCGAGCAGCTCGCTTCGAAAAAGGGCTGCAAGGCTTCGCAGTTGGCTCTGGCCTGGGTGGCGGCTCAAGGCGACGCAATCGTCCCCATTCCCGGCACCACGCGACGCGCGCATCTGGAGGACAACATCGCGGCCCTGGAAGTGACGCTCACACCCGATGATCTTGCGCGCCTGAACGAGGCTGCGCCCAAGGGAGCAACTGCAGGCGACCGGTATGCCGAACGGGCCATGAAGGTCGTTAATTTGTGATCAGGTTGCATTAACGAGTGGCCTGCAGAAAAAAGGTTATCTGTCATGCTGAGCCCGTTCGCTTCGCCCAAGGGAAACTCCGCGAAGCATCTGTAGTCGAGACGATTCGGCCACGCGTCAGCAGCCCCGTCAGGGGCGCCATAAAGTAGCCCAGGGCGTGAGCCCTGGGTTGGACGGACCTCACCCCGCCTTCGGCACCCCTCTCCCGCTCGAGCGGGAGAGGGGACGGGGGTGAGGGACCGCCTCACGAACCCACGGCTTACGCCGTGGGCTACTTGCTTACGCCCGTCGGCTGACGGGCTGACATATTCAACGAACTTTTGGGACACTTGTACTTCGGTAAGGAAGGGGGATCGTTAAGAACTGGCGATGAGTGCCGATAAGCGTTTGGGAGAGACTCAAATCCATGGAGTGGTGTCTCCTGAAACTCCTGGGAAGGCCGGCGGCGAACTTTCGGCACCGTTCGCGCCTTCGGAGGTCTGTTGCTCGGCCACAGCCCAGCCGGAAGCAGCCTTATGCCGGCCTGAAGGCCGTCGCGGTTTTACTTCTGCTGCTGCCGGCATGTCTGTTGAGCACCGTAGCCGCCTCAGCCCAAAGTCCCGCAAAAGGTAGTCTACCCACCCTTACCCACCTCGGACAGATCAGGAACTTCAGAGCGATCCTGAACACCGGCGTAGAAAGTGCACCCTTGGCGTCGCTGCGCGGAGGGAGCGTCTTGCAATTGACCGGAGTGTTGATGGTCGAAGCGGATGAAAATCACGAGCCGAAGGGATTCGAGATTCTACTCCGCCCCCTCGCCGACGTTGTCGTTCTCGAGTTGCCGTCCTGGTGGACTCCACGCCGTGCGGTGCTGGCCCTCGGTCTTCTAGGAGTGGTTGTGGTCCTGGCCTTAGGCTGGATTACGGCCTTGAGGCGCCGCGTCCGCCGGCAGACTGAGACCATCCGCCTGAAGTACGAGCGCGAGCTTGCGTTGGAGGAGCAGTATCGCGATCTGTTCGAGAATGCCAACGATTTAATCCAGTGTGCGGACCCGGAGGGCCGGCTGTTTCTGGTCAATCCCGCCTGGCGAAGGACCTTAGGTTACAGTGAAGCGGAAGTTGCCGGCCTGCATTTTCTTGAGGTCGTCAAGCCTGCCCATCGGGAACGCTGCCGGATACTTTTCCAGCGGTTGATATCGGGAGAGGAGATCGGATCGGTTGAAATCGAATTCGTCGCCAAGAGCGGGGAGACGATTTGGGTAGAGGGCATCAGCGATTGCCATTGCGTGAACGGGAAACCGGTGTCCGCGCGCGGCATCTTCCGTAACGTGACGGAGCGCAAGCGCGCCGAAGAAGCGCAGAGATTCCTGGCCTGCATCGTGGAATCTTCCGATTATGCCATCTTTGGCACCGCCCCGGATGGAACGATCGTCAGTTGGAACGCAGCCGCGGAAGCGCTCTTCGGCTATACCGGCGGCGAAATCCTCGGGAAGCATGTTTCCACTCTGGTCCCGCCCGAGCGGCAAAGGGAAGTAGGCCCAATGCTCAGCCGATTGACGCGGGGAGAGAAGATCTCCCATTTTGAGACGACGCCGATGAAAAAGGACGGCGCCCTGTTCCCCGCCTCGCTCACGGTTTCCCCGATCAAGTCCGCAGCGGGAGAAGTCATGGGTGCGGCGACGATTGCGTACGATATCAGTGAGCGCAGGTGCGCCGAGGAGGCACAGAGGTTCCTGGCTTGCATCGTCGAGTCTTCGGATTATGCCATCTATGGCACGGACGTCCACGGCACGCTTGTCACTTGGAACGCCGCGGCGGAAGCGCTGTTCGGCTATGCCGCCGCTGAAATCCTCGGGAAGCCGGTTCGTACTCTGGCTCCCATCGACAAGCACGAAGAAGTGGTGCAGATCCTGGAACAACTCAAGAAGGGAACGAAGATCTCCCATGTCGAATCGACGCGGGTGAGAAAAAACGGCACTCCCTTTGATGTCTCTGTGACGGTGTCTCCGCTCAAGAGCAACTCCGGGGAGTTCATAGGCACGGCGGCCATTGCCCATGACATCAGCGAACGCAAGCGAGCAGAGATGGAACTGCGCAAAGCCAAGGAGGGCGCCGAGGCCGCCAACCGCGCCAAGAGCGAATTCCTGGCCAACATGAGCCACGAGATCCGCACGCCCATGAACGGCGTGCTGGGCATGACCGAATTGGCGCTTGGTACGAACTTGACGACCGAGCAGCGTGAGTACCTGGAGCTGGCGAAACTCTCCGCCGACAGGTTGATGACGGTCATCAACGACATCCTGGATTTCTCCAAAATTGAGGCGGGCAAACTCGACCTCGACGTCGCGCCGTTCAGCCTGCGCGAGAGCCTGGCCAAAATCGTCGCGCCGCTGGCCCTGCGCGCCCAACTCAAGGGTCTGAAGCTGACTTGTGCGGTGGACCCTGAAGTGCCGAAGGACGTTGCTGCGGACTCGACGCGGCTCGCTCAGATCCTGGGCAACTTGCTCGAGAATGCCATCAAGTTCACCAGCCAGGGTGAAGTGGAATTGCAGGTGGAACCGGAACTGCAACAGGCGGACGGTGCTGTTCTGCACTTCAGCGTGCGCGACACCGGGATCGGCATTCCTCTTGAAAAGCAGAAGTCCATCTTCGAGGCCTTCGCCCAGGCTGACAGTTCCACCAGCCGTCAGTTTGGCGGCACGGGCCTGGGCCTGACCATCTCCGCCCACTTGGTGGAAATGATGGGCGGTCGAATCTGGGTGGAGAGCCGGCCCGGAGAAGGCAGCCGCTTTCATTTCACGGTGCAGGTGGGGTTGGTTCCGAAGCCCGCCGGCGAGTCCCAGCCGGAGGAATCGGTCGCCACGGACCTCGCCCTCCGGGCCACGGAAGACACGCCGCCGGAGCCACCCGCCGGATCGAGCGAGCGTGCGGAGGGGACGAAGCTGCGAGTCCTGGTTGCCGAAGATAACCCCGTGAATCAGAAGTTGGTGGTGCGACTGCTCGAGAAGCAGGGCCACTCCGTGATCGTGGCCGGAACCGGACGTGACGTGCTCGAGGCTCTCGACGAACACGAGGTGGACGTGGTGCTGATGGACGTCCAGATGCCGGATATGGATGGCTTCGAAGCCACGGCGGCAATTCGCGAAGGAGAGAGAGGAACTGCGAAACATCGGCCGATTGTTGCCATGACCGCTTACGCAATGCGCGGCGATCACGAGAAATGTCTCGCGGCCGGCATGGACGGCTACGTTTCGAAACCGATTTCAAGCGCAGCGTTAACCAGGGAAATCGCCCGTGTTCGCGCTGCCTGCCCCGAGCCCGTTGCGGCCTGCACCACCCCTTGATCCCCTCCTCGGAGAGGAGGGGACTCGAGTTCCTACATTCCTGGGAGCGCGGGCTTCCAGCCCGCATCTCGCATCTGGGCAAGCGGGCTGGAAGCCCGCGCTCCCAGGCTTTCCGGGCACGAAATGGGGACGGACTCACAAATGCGGAAACTCCACTCCCCTCCTCGGAGAGGAGGGGAATTCAACTCGCCTCCTGGGTTCACTCCCGGCAGTACTGGGAAGCGCGGGGGGCGCGATAGTGCACCGCAAGGTGCGGCGTTTCCAGGCGCTGATGATCCTGGAGGCGCGAAGTGAGGCAGGCCTCGAGTACGCCACTCACCAGCAACGTGCGCTCCACGGGATAAGGCGCCTGCCCCGTTTCGAACATCTCCTCGATCTTGCTCACCAGGCAGGCGGAGTAGGTGACGTTGGGCACCGGCGAGAGGAAGAACTGCGTCGAGGCAAAGCCCTGCTGGCCGCGCAGGCGAACGGCGAAATTGAAATCCCGCAGCGCGCCGTCGAGCATCAGCAGCGTGCACTGTAGGCCATCGTTATAGTCTATAAAGTAGGCGGCAGGATTCTTCGCGAGCTTCGGCAATTCGCCGCTCCCCACCAGGTCCTGGGTGCGCCCGTCGACCAGCGTCAACCCCAGCGGCGTGTCGCTGCGCGAAAGCGCGGAGGAGAGCATCTCCTTCGACCAGCGGCCTTCCTCCGCGGCTCGCCAGACCGCCTCGCCTTCAATCATCTGGACTGACTTCACGCCGGTCTCGCCCCCCTTGCGCCGCTCGACCATGCACTCGACGGCTTCGAGCGCGTGGAAATCCATCGCGTCAGACCCGCCCTCGCCGACCATCAGGGCGGTTTCGATCTCGCAGTCGAGCGGCAGTTCGAGGTCCGGCAGGCGCCAGGTGACAGGCAGCGAGGAGCCCGCCAGCATGGGAAAATTCAGGCGCTTCGAGGCCTCGACCATCCACTTCGCCTTCTCGAAGCTGTAGGAGAGGTGCTTGTCGTTATAGACCGGCACGGCCCGCCCGTCCTTCTCGAACACCTCCACGCACTGCTTGAAGAACTCGTAGCGCGGGTAAAGGATCTGCCCCTTTTCGTTGCGCGGGTAGTCACCGTGCTCGCCGATGATCAAAACCGCGTCCACCCCCAGCCGGTCGCCGCCACAGCGCAGGGCTTCAGCAATCGTCGGGTAGACGCGGAAGCCGAATTCCTCCGCCCGCTCCGTGCTCAGATCGTCGGGCGGCTTCTGGTCGACGTACAATGAGACCACTTTCATGTCCGGCCGATGCCACTCGCCGTTGTGCGGATATCCCACCAGAAACCGGTCCGCCATGTGCTGCGCGTGCGAGAGGTAGCGATAGACGGTGGTGATGACTGCAATTTGTTTCATGAGAACTCCCGAATAGCTGTCAGCCGTCAGCTATCAGCTCTCAGCGTACAAGTCCCAGTATCCTGAGCCAGAACTTCGTCAGGAAAGTCCTTCGCATGTGCGCCGGTTCCTCGCAGCCCCGTCAGGGGCGGCATAGAGTAGCCCAGGGCGCAAGCCCTGGGTTGGATGGCCCTCACCCCGCCTTCGGCACCCCTCTCCCGCTGGGCGGGAGAGGGGAAGGGGTGAGGGTTGGGTCGCGCGACCCCACGGCCTGCGCCGTGGGCTACACGCTGCCGCCCGCTCCGCGGGCTCGATCCTTCAATGAACTTCTGGCCGTCTGCTTGCTGATAGCTGAGGGCTGACAACTCTTCCCTGACACCTGACACCTTTCTCCTGTTTCCCCTGACACCGGACGCCCGACACCTGACACCTGCCTTCCCTGACACCTGACACCCGACACCTGGCACCTGCTAATCACGTTCTCCAGTACGTCGATTCCCGCGTCGGCTGATATCGAATGGCAAGGTGCGGAGTCTCATAGCGGGCCTGTTTGCGGTACAGGCTCTCGACGCCGGCGGCCGTAAGCCCGGTCGAGAGCAGCGTGCGCTCGAGGGGATAAGTGGGCTTGCCAGTCAGGAACATCTTCTCCACATTATTGACCAGGGGGCTGAAGAAGTTCGCGAGCGTGGTGCGATCCGGCGGCATGGGCAGGTACATCTGGGTGGAGAAAGGCTTCTTGCGGTCTTCGAGGCGCGCCGCGAAATTGAAATCCTGCACCAATCCATTCATCAGCAGCAGAGTGCACTTCAGGCCGTCGGCATGCTCGTAATGATAAGCGACGGGGTCCTTGACGAGCCGGCGCATATCGTCCAGGGTGGGGAAGATGTCGTTAAAGCCCGCTTGCGCCGGCGTGAGCGTATGGCTGCGGCAGAGCGCGGCCTCGCACAACTCGCGCGACCACACGCCGTCCTGATAAGCCTGCCAGAACTTCTCGCCCCGGTAAGCCTGGAGCCACTCGACGCCGCTCTCGCCGCCCTGCCGCCGCTCCACCATGCACTGGATCGTTTCGAGGCCGTGGAAGTCGTAGCTGTCCACCCCTCCGTAGCCCACGCACATTGCCTCGCGGATGCGCGTGCCCAGCGGCATCTCGACCGACGGGATTCGCCAGGTGACCGGCAGGCTCGACCCGGCCATGAAGGCAAAGCCCAAGCTCCGCGAGGTGTCGTACATCTCCTTCGCCCAATCCCAGTTCCAGGAGAGGTGCTTGTCGCTGAAGAGCGGCACGGAGCGCCCGCTCGCGCGATACACGGCGACGATCTGCTGGAAGAACTCGTAGCGGGGGTACTTTGTTTGCCCCTTCTCGTTCACCGGATATTTGCCATGTTCGCCAATCAGAATTACGCCATCCACCGCCAGCTTGCTGCCGCCGAGAGTCAGCGCCTCGGCGATCGTCGGATAGATCTTCATCGAGGGGAAACGCGCCGCCCGCTCGCGGCTAAGGTCGCCCGGACCGACCTGGTCCACGTAGAGGGAGACCAGATCCATGGGAGGCTTGTGCCACGTGCCGTTCCAGCCGTAACCCTCCAGAAAGCGATCCACAAAATGCTGCGAGTGCGCGTACTTGAACATGATCCCGGTGACCAGTGCAATCCTCAGCCGCCCGCCCGAAGATTGATTCCCCTCCTCGGTTGAGGAGGGGGTAGGGGGTGGTGGGTTGATCGCCAGGCGCTCGGCGATCCCTTTCCCCGGAATCAGGGCCAGCGAACTCGCCGCTGCCCCTGCCAACCATTCTCTGCGTGTCATTTTCATGGCGTGCGACTCTAGCAGCTCCGGGTTGAAGACGTCAACGGAAAAGGGTAGCTTCCCAATCCTTCGATAACCCCCCTGCCGTAGAGGGACGGCTTGCCGTCCCCACGTTTCTGCTGGCCCCGACGTGGGTAGGCCCTACCCCTACGGTTTAGACTGCGTAATTCCCTCGACGGCCCGGCTTCTCACCTGCCAAGTTTCCGGGCTTTTTGACCTTGTCATTTGTTTTCATAGACATTCTCGCTTTGTTCCCTTTACTTGATGCCGTATACGCGGACTCAAGCCAGGATCCCACCACCCCCAACCCCTCCTCATCTGAGGAGGGGAGCCTGGTGATTCCCCTCCTTGGATAAAGAGGAGTAAGGGGTGGTTGATTTCTGGACCGATCCTTTGTTTTCATAGACATTCTCGCTTTGTTCCGCCAGTTTTTCGAGCCAACACGTGAAAACTCGAATGTCCCGCAGTCAGGGCTTCGCTCAAACGCCAGTTTAAAACGACAGTTTGAATTGCCCCTTGACTCCCCGTACGGAGATGACCACACCTGATACCCGAATCCAGACATCCGCAACCCACAAACAGAGTTCTCCCCTGATATGGCTGGGTGAACGAGGAAGGGCTTTCCTCGAAGGGCGGGACTTTCACAGATATAGGCTATCACGCCGGCAGTTTTTGTCAAGAGGACAACTTGTCACTACACTAGCCCAGCCGTGAAACTGCTTCACGATGCGGGCCGGCGCATAGCTCTGCTTTTTTGGTCTGCATTTCAGAGAAGAACTGAGGGCCCGACCCGGCGGGAAGAACTGAGAACCGCAGACTCCTAAAGGCCGGAAGACCGCGCCTGCCGGCGTGAACCCACGGAGTATGGCGGGACTTAGGCCTTAGGACTTAGCAACGGTTTGATCCTGGCGCTCTTTTAGCAACGTGTCCAGGTTTCCTCTGAGGTCCTCAAGAATTGCGGACGGCCCTTTCGGTTCCACGAGCGAGATGGCCTTGCGCAGCCACTTCTCCGCTTCGTCCAATTGGCCCCGCGTCTTGTAAATCTGGCTCAGGTTGTTGTATTCGACCGCGAGGCTCGGCTCATTCCCCAGTCGCTCATCGATCTCGGTAGCTTTGCGCAGCCATTGCTCCGCCTCGTCCAATTGGCTTCGTGTGTGGCAAATCTGGCTCAGGTTGTTGTAGGCCATGGCAAGGTGCGGTTCGTCGCCGAGGCGCTCATCGATCTCGATGGCCTTGCGCAACCACCTCTCTGCTTCCTCCAACTGGCCCCGCGCGTCGTAAATCTGGCTCAGGTTGTTGTAGGCCATGCCAAGGTGCGGTTCGTCGCCGAGGCGCTCATCGATCTCGATGGCCTTGCGCAACCACTTCTCCGCTTCCTCCATCTGGCCCCGCGCCTTGTAAATCTGGCTCAGGTTGTTGTAATCGATGGCAAGGCCCGGTACATTCACTAGGCGTTCATCGATCTCAATGGCCTTGCGCAGCCACTTCTCCGCTTCCTCCAATTGGCCCCGTGCATAGTAAATTCCGCTCATGTTGGAGTAGTGGATGGCTAAACTCGGTTCGTTCCCCAGACTCTCACCAATCTCGATGGCCTTGTGCAGCCACTTCTCCGCTTCCTCCATCTGGCCCCGCGCCTTGTAAATCTGGCTCAGGTTGTTGTATTCGACAGCGAGGCTCGGTTCATTCCCCAGGCGCTCATCGATTCTGATGGCTTGCTGGAGGATTGTTTCAGCCCTGTCCAGCCTGCCAGCGCGCTTAAAAGTACCGGCGAGCCACACCTTGGCGTCGCGGACCTTGTCTTCAAGCGCCAGACTCTCGAAAATCGTCAGGGCCTCGTGAAGCTTCTCTAGTGCCCTCTCTAACTCATGCCTTTCAGCGTACAGCCTGCCAATATCGAGGAGGAGGTTCCCGATTGCGTTGTCGTCCGGCGGGGACTTTCTGCGATAGGCCGCGAGCTGAGTCAGCTTTTCTTCAAGATCTCCGGACCAACGCGGGGTAGGTTCCTTCTCCTGTCTCAGGGCGCCGGAAACCCGATCGGTCGGGGCCTCCGTTTCGAGGAAGTACGCTGTTCCGGACCGGAAAGCCCAGAAGTCGCGCGCATTCCGCCTGAGGTAGGGCACAGTTTCAAGGTCGAGCCAGAAGAAAGCGCAGAGGGCACGATCGTGGAAAAGCTCGCGTCGATAGTTGAGAAGCTGGGAAACGGGAGCAACTTTGGAAGAATCGCCGTCGGTTTGGGCGCGAATAAGTTCCGGCAAGCCGTGGATGAAGAAAAGAGTGTGGCTCCGCTCGGGACGGTCGATCAGATTAGCGACGGGATCTGAAATGTGGGCCCTGTACTGCGGCCCAGTGTCAGACTCAAGCCTCTCCGCCAGGACCACGCGGGAAATGGTGATCCCCTTCGCAGCGAACTGGCCGTCGAGCGATTCTTCGATCGCCGCGATTTTCATGCGGTTATTGCAGATGCCGAAGTAGATGCAGCCATTCTGGTGAGTGGCAGCTATGGTCGCAGCGATTTCAGCAATACGCTCCCTGTCTGCATTCGATAGCAGCGAGGCCTGAGGGGGCACCGGCTTAAACTCCGATAAGCTTGAGGACAACGGGGTTCACTCCGTACCAGCTTTCACCATTCGGATATTGCAGGATGAAGAGATTGTGCAACAGGTCGAGAAGTGGCTTCTCATCGTCAGACCTAAGCACGTTGGTCCTATGAACTTCCTTTAAAATGTCGATGTACTGCTGACGCGTCAGAGTGAAACTGTATTCCATCCTGAGTTTCTCGACGGCATGTTCGACGTGAGTCGGCTGAAGGGAATTGGCGTGGGTGGCCACTGCGCGGCTCGCCGCGCTCTGAACAATCCGCACCAACTCACGAACAACTCCGCCACTCATTTCGACAGCATAATCAAGGGCTGCCGTCGCAATCAGCTCTTTGTCCAGCCGCCGCTCCACGATTTTGCGCATACACGCCCAGGCCTCATCGTTGCGGTCGCCATTCTTCTCCTTGACCTTGAAGTTCGGTAAGATGAACGGCTCGCCAAAGCTCCGCTTTACAACGTTATATTGGCCGGAATAAACCAGCGAAGTGGGAACGGTGAAAATGATTTTGCACTGGGGTTGCGCCAGAATGGGGCCTTTGGTGACGAACAGGTCAAGCGCCACGTCCACGGTGGGTTTGTCCAGGTCATCGATGATCAGCAGTACTTCCTGGTTTCCGGCGTCGGCATGGGTCTCAATGGCGCGAATGATCTCGTTGATGTACGCGATGAGCTGGGGAATACGAGGTTCAAACTTCTGACGAAATTCCCGCTTGTCCTCGAAGCCGGTCCTGAGCAAGCCCGTGGCTTTCAAAAAGAAGGCGCTGATGCCTGCTTCAACCTTGGCCTCGGCCTGGTCGGTTTTCGCCCAGACATGCGAGACTTCGGCAGACCAATTATCGAGGTCCCTCTTAAGATTAGCGCTCAGGCGCAAGGAGTTAGACGCCTCTGCGTACAAACGCGCTCCCATGGCCACCAGCAGGTCGGTGTAGGAGAGGTCGGCGATGTTAAGTTCGTCCTTGATTGAGAACTGGACGATGAAGAACTTATGTTTGACGTCCGGGTCAGAGGCAAGTTTGTTCAGGGTGGAAGTCTTGCCGGAGCCCTGGTGGCCGCTGAAGAGAATTTTCGAATCGGCCGTCGTGTTCAGCAGCAGGGCTTTCATTTCGAGGTGGGGGCTGTCCGGGCGCTCGACGTACCATTCCGCATGCCGGCTGTCGAGCGAGAGCATGGGGTCGAAGTACTCAATCACCTGCCCAAGGTATGAGGCCTTCATCGAGTTTCGCGCTCCTGGTTAGAGGATACTACGAAGTGCTTGATAATAACAGACAATGGAGGCAAGAGGCAGCTTTGGGGCGACGCAAACTACCAGTTGCGGTGGGTGGCGCGGTTAGTGTCTGTGATCGGCTTCGGCGGCTTCCACGTCCTTGGCGAAGTTCTCATCGGGCGTTGCAGTCGAGCCATGCTCGCGGGCGAGCTGAAGGGATTCCGAGAGCCGACGGATGGGAGGCTCGGCAGGGCGCACGACGGCGATGGGCTGTGAACCGTCTTTGATGACAACTTCCGCCCCGGCGCGCACTCGCACCAGAAGGGACCCGAAGTCGCGGGTCGCCTCCGCTTCCGAGATGTCAATCACAAGCC
The DNA here is from genome assembly GCA_050010015.1 of Terriglobia bacterium. Classification (GTDB taxonomy): domain Bacteria; phylum Acidobacteriota; class Terriglobia; order UBA7540; family UBA7540; genus CAVROP01. Next base: position 11,126 of record JBEKLY010000105.1, on the reverse strand, counting down.
TGGCCATAACCTCTCCATTATATACCTTGGAGGGTGCGGGGCGTACGGCCCTTTGGCATCTCTGCGCGCCGCCGTGGCTGGCGCAGAGCCTTAGCTCTGCGCTTCGCTGGATTATCATGCCTCAAGACCGCAGAGCTTAGCTCTACACCAGGCGCGGTACAGAGATACGCTTGACGGGTCTGGGCTTGAGCCGTTATCATGGTAGGTTGGCTTTTCCTCAAAACTGCTCACTGTGGGGCTCTGGGCGATGATCGAGCGGATTACGGTTCGTGGCGCGCGCCAGCACAACCTGAAAAACATCAACGTGGAGATTCCCCGGCTCGCCCTGACGGTGGTGACGGGTTTAAGCGGCTCGGGCAAGTCCAGCCTGGCGTTTGACGTGATTTATGCCGAGGGGCAGCGCCGGTACGTGCAGACGCTGTCGGCCTACGCGCGGCAATTCCTCGACCAGGCGGAGCGGCCGGATGTGGACACGGTGGAGGGCCTGAGCCCGGCCATCTCAATCGAGCAGAAAACCACCAGCCGCAGCCCCCGCTCGACCGTGGGGACGATCACCGAAATCTACGATTATCTCCGCCTGCTTTATGCCTCTATCGGCGAGCCGCATTGCCACCAGTGCGGCCGAGCCATTTCCCGCCAGACCACGGACCAGATCGTCTCCTCCATCATGGCCCAGCACCAACTCGACCGCGAGGGCGGAAATGGCGACGGGCAGCGCATCATGATTCTCGCGCCCGTGGTGCGCGGCCGCAAGGGAGAGTTCCGCAAACTCTTCGAGCAGCTTGCGCAGCAAGGGTTCGTGCGCGTTCGTGTAGACAAGCAGTTGCGCCAGATGGACGAAGAAATCCGGCTCGACCGGCGGCGCAACCACACCATTGAAGTGGTGGTGGACCGCCTGCTGTTAAAGCCGGGGATCGAAAGCCGGCTGGGGCAATCCATCGATACGGCCATGAAGCTGGCGAAGGGGATTGTGCAGATCGCCGTGGTGAATGGCGAGGAGCAGCTCTATTCGCAGGAGTGGGCGTGCGTGGACTGCGGAATCAGCGTGCCGTCGCTCGAGCCGCGCTCCTTTTCCTTCAACAGCGTCTACGGCGCCTGTCCCGCCTGCCGGGGTCTGGGCAGCTTATATACGTTCGATCCCGCCAAGGTCATCGCCGATTGGTCGCGGCCGCTGCTCGAAGGGGGTCTCGGGCCGGGCGCGGGGTCGACCGTCATTCAGCGCGGGTTAATGCGCGCCGCCGAACACTATGGGTTCGATCTTAAGACTCCCTTCGAGCGTCTTCCGGTGAAGATCCAGAACCTGGTGCTCTACGGGCGCAACCCGGAGCAGCCCAAGGCCCATTCGGTGTTTCCCGGCGTCCTTCCGCAGCTCGAGCGCTGGTACGGAGAAAGCACTTCCGAAAACTATCGAGAGTGGTACAGCCAGTACATGTCCGCAGTGCCCTGCCCGAAGTGCCACGGCAAGCGCTTGCGGCCGGAAAGCTTGGCGGTGACCGTGGTGAACCTCTCCATCGCCGACCTCACGGCCCTTCCGGTGAGCCGCGCGCAGACCGTTTTGAAAGAACTGCACATGACGGAGCGCCAGGCGTTCATCGCACAGCGCATCTTGAACGCCATCTTCGAGCGGCTCGAGTTCCTGGACGCCGTCGGGCTGGGCTACCTGAGCCTCGACCGCTCCGCCGCCACGCTTTCGAGCGGCGAGAGCCAGCGAATTCGCCTCGCAACGCAGATCGGTTCGAAACTGCGCGGCGTGCTGTACGTGCTCGACGAGCCGAGCATCGGCCTGCACCCGCGCGACAACCTGCGACTGCTCGAGACCTTGGAGCGATTGCGCGACCTGCAAAACACCGTCCTGGTGGTTGAGCATGATGAGGAAACCATCCGGCGGGCGGATTACGTGGTTGACCTGGGGCCGGGGGCCGGCAACCAGGGCGGATTCGTGGTGGCCGCCGGGCTGCCTAAGCAGATCGAGACCGCCGCAAATTCGCTAACCGGACAATACCTTTCGGGCAAGCTGCGCATCCCCGTTCCGGCGCAGCGGCGCCGGGCGAACGGCAAATGCCTCTCCGTGCTCGGCGCGCGCGCCAACAATTTGAAGAACATCGACGTGAATTTCCCGTTGGGACTGCTCACGGTGGTGACGGGGGTTTCGGGATCCGGCAAATCGACACTGGTGAACGATATCCTTTACCACGCCATGGCCAAGAAGCTCTACCGGGCCGTCGCAGAGCCGGGCGAGCACAAAGCCATCCAGGGACTCGAGCACCTGGATAAGGTGACGGTGGTTGACCAGTCGCCCATCGGGCGCACGCCGCGCTCCAATCCCGCCACTTATACCGGTGTCTTTACGCCCATCCGCGAACTTTTCGCGATGCTGCCCGAATCGCGCGAGCGTGGCTATCGCGCCGGGCGCTTCAGCTTCAACGTCAAAGGCGGCCGATGCGAGGCCTGCCAGGGTGAAGGCTTGCGACGCATCGAGATGAACTTCCTGCCGGATGTCTTCGTGACCTGCGAGGTCTGCCGCGGGCGCCGCTATAACTCCGAGACCCTGGCGGTGAAGTATAAGGGTTATTCCATTGCCGACTTGCTTGAAACCACGGTTCGCGATGCTTTGCCCGTTCTCGAGAATATTCCGCAAATCAAGCTGCGCCTTCAAACCTTGGTGGATGTTGGGCTGGGTTACGTCCACCTGGGGCAGCCCGCTACAACGCTTTCCGGCGGCGAGGCCCAGCGCATCAAGCTGGGACGCGAGTTGAGCCGACGCCAGACCGGCCGCACGCTGTACATCCTCGACGAGCCCACTACGGGCTTGCATTTCGACGACGTCAAACAACTCCTCGAGGTCCTCAATCGCTTGACCGACCTCGGCAACACTATCATCATCATCGAGCATCACCTGGACGTGGTGAAACAGGCGGACTGGGTCATTGACCTCGGCCCCGAAGGCGGCGATGAGGGCGGCAGGATCGTCGCCCAAGGCACTCCGGAAGATGTGGCCCGGGTGAAAAAATCTTTCACCGGCCAGGCCCTCGCAGCCGTGCTGAATAATGGGCGACAATAGATATCTTCTTTGCGACCTTTGCGAGCTTTGCGCCTTTGTGTGAAACCGGCCGTCTTTCCGCCGCGCTTCTCACTCTGCCAACCCGTTCACCACGCGCGCAATGCCATCCTTAATTAGGTCGACATCAAAATTGATCAGAATTCCGAGCCGCTTGTTAGCAAGGCGGAGGTAGGTCAACAACTGCTTCCTGTGGACGGGTGCAATGGCTTCAACGGATTTGATCTCCACGATGACCTTATTCTCTACCATCAGGTCAACTCGGAAACCTGCCTCCAGATGGACGTTCTGCCACACCACAGGAAGCGCTTGCTGCCTCTCTGCGTGCAGCCCGCGCCGTGCCAATTCTTCCGCCATCACGGCTTCGTAGACGGATTCAAGCAGTCCCGGGCCAAGTGAGGTGTGAATTCTGAAGGCGGCATCGACAATGTGCTTGGCGATCTCGTTCTCAGTCACGGCAAGCATTCTCGCGCAAAAACTGCAAAACCTCAAACGCCGGTTTCACGCAAAGGCGCAAAGAACGCAAAGGACGCAAAGAAAGCCGGCGCATTTGACACGTACCATGGCTCAGCCCTATGCTTTCTTGATGTTTCGGTTCGGGGTGCTTGAATGCCTAGAATGGCAACTCTGACGATCAGGAGTATTCCCGAGAAGCTGTACCAGCGGCTTGAGGAAAGCGCCGCGCGGCACCGGCGCAGTGTCAACGCAGAGGCTATTTCCTGTCTCGAAAAAACCCTCTTCGGCAATCGCTTGGACCCCGAGGATTTTCTGGCGCAGGTGCGCTCATTGCGTGCGCGCATGCCCCGGGCTTTTGTTACGGAGCGGGACCTACGGGCCGCCAGGAACCAAGGGCGCCCGTGATCGTGGCCGTTAGCAACCTTATTGCTTAGATGACAATTTACCAACAAAAGCCGCTCAAGCTCAATAAGGTCAACACCTACCCGCTGGCCTCGAGGGCAAGCAAAGTTACGGTTAAAGACTTCGCGCGAGTCGCACGGCGCGGAACCGGCGTGCGCGCGTGGCTCGATTCACTGCCCCACATACTGGCCGCGGAAAACCTGCGCGCTGTGGTGGCGGCCATCGAACGGGCGCGGGCCAGCGGCAAGCCGATTATCTGGGGAATCGGCGGGCACGTGATTAAATGCGGCCTCGCACCCATTCTGATCGACCTCATGCGTCGCGGTTACCTCACCGCCGTAGCGATGAACGGCGCGGCCATGATCCATGACTTCGAAATCGGCCTGGCGGGCGCCACTTCCGAAGACGTTCCGGCAGTGCTGGGCCGTGGGAAATTCGGCATGGCGGAGGAAACCGGCCGCATCGTTAATGAAACCATCGCGGCGGGCGACCGGGAAGATTTGGGCGTGGGAGAAGCTATCGGCCGCTTTCTTGCCCAACGCCGGGAGGCGCGATTCCGCCGTTTCAGCCTGCTGGCACAAGCTTACACGCTGCGGATTCCTGCCACGGTGCACGTGGCCATCGGAACTGACATAATCCACAATCATCCTGCTATCGATCCGCGGGCGCTGGGCGCGGCCACGCACCGCGACTTCCTGCTGCTGGCTGCGCTGGTGAAGAACCTTGATCGCGGCGGCGTTTACCTGAACGTTGGCTCCGCCGTTCTGCTCCCTGAAGTGCTGTTGAAATGCCTGAGCCTGGCTGCCAACCTCGGCCGGGCGCCGCGCGGCATCACCACCGTAAATATGGATTTCATCCAGCACTACCGCCCCATGCAAAACGTGGTCTTGCGCCCGACGGCAGGGGCCGGAAAGGGCCGGGACCGCAGCCACGGCTATGCGCTCACAGGCCACCACGAGGTGATGGTGCCCTTGCTGGCAGCAGCGCTGAAGTAAGTTTCAGGCGCCGGGCGTCGGGGCAGAGGTGTCAGCTATCAGCTTTCAGCAAGTGCGGATTGTTCGCTGAAAGCTGATGGCTGACAGCTACTTTGCGAGCGGCACCAGGCGGGACTTGAGGATTCGCCGGTCGCGGGTAAGCAGAGGAATTCTCTCGACGATGCTGGTGGCGGCGATGATCTCGTCAGCGGGATCAGAAGTGAAATCAAGCCGGGTGCTGGCGCGGGCAATCTCGAGCGTAATGGGGACCGTACAGACTTGGCGGAGGCATTGCCGGAACTGGGCGCTGTCGAGATTCAGATCGAGCCGGCCGAGTTGAATCAGCTTCGCAAGCTCCCAGAGAACCACTCCCGAAATGGCCAGTTCGCTCTTCAGCACCAGCTCAACCTCGCGCGGGGTGAGGCCGTCGTTAAGGATCGCGACGAGGACGTGAGTGTCAAGGTTGAGCATTCCACTTTACACCGGTGGAAAAGATATCGCCTTTGATGGCTATCTTTCCCTTCATGAGGCCGATCAGTTTCCGGTTCCTTCTGCTGGAGATGGGTGTAACCCTCGCCACAGGGCGACCGCGCTTGAGGATAATAATACCCTGCGGTTCAAGCTCATCCAGTATCCGTAAGCACTTTGCCTTGAATTCGGTTGCGGTGAGCGTCTTTCCCTTGGTGTTCATAACGGTTCGAGCCTAGCATATGACCAGTTATATGACCAGTCATCAAAGGTCAGAAGGACAGGACCGCGTCCTCCACGCGCACCTCCCATTCCAGGTCTTATACCGAAGCGAAAGAGACACAAGCGCTTTGAGCCATTTCAGGCCACCTCTTATTATTTCTCTTTTCGTGTTCCAACCGGCGGTGATATGATTCTTCTTCCGGGAATTAACTCCAAAAACAAAATAGGGGGAATTGCTATGAAGGGGAACATCCGTTCTGTAGCAGCAACTATTGTACTTTGCGTGGGGCTGTTCGCGGGCTTGGCGATGCCGGCAAGCGGCACGACTTGGTGCGTGAATCCAGGGGGAACCAATGGGTGCAAGGCGACGATTGGGTCCGCGGTTGCAGCGGCAATGGCTAATGACATAGTCAACGTAGCTCCGGGGACCTATAAAGAAGACGTGATTATCGGGATACCGCTCTCGCTGGTGGGAACGAACCCGAGGAACACCGTCATTGATGCCACTGGCCTTCCCAATGGCGTCTATGTCGACGGTCTCGACAATTCCGGCCTGAGCAACGTGGTGGTGACCGGGTTTACGGTCAAGAACGCCAACTTCGAAGGAATCCTGGTAACCAATGCCTCTTTCGTTACCATCGCGAACAATGTGGTGACCCATAACGACCTGAGTCTGAATATTTCTGCTGCCACCTGTCCCGGCCTACCGCCCTTCGAAACAGCGGAAGGCGAGGATTGCGGCGAGGGGATCCACCTCGACGCGGTGGATCACTCCATCTTGGCCAACAACTCTTCGGAGAATAACTCAGGCGGGATCCTGCTCACCGATGAGACCGGAGAGACCGACGAGAACCTGATTATGGGAAACTTCGTCCAGAACAATCCCTTCGATTGCGGAATCACACTCGCCTCCCACCCTCCATACTCACGTACAACCTCGGGTATCATTCACAACACCATTGCCAATAATTTATCGTTGCACAATGGTTATCAGGTCCCCGGCGCAGGCGCGGGAGTTGGCATATTCGGCTTTCTGCCGGGCGCGACGGTATCCGGAAATGTGGTGATTAACAATCGGCTGATGAACAATGGCCTGCCCGGAGTGGCCTTCCACGCGCACAACACCGGGGGACCTGGCGAAGTTCTCAACGACAATGTCATCATCGGCAACCAAATCGCCGGCAATGGTGCGGATACTGAGGATGCCGCGACCCCCGGCACGGCGGGGATAAATATCTACGGCGCATATCCCATTACCGGTACGGTAATCTCGCAGAACGTAGTCGACAACGAAGCCTTCGATGTTGTGATCAACACCGATGCCGAAGTGAACGCGCATCTGAATAGCTTTCTTGGCTATGGAGCCGTCGGCCTCGACAACATCGGTTCAGGTACGGTGAACGCCACGGAAAACTGGTGGGGTTGTTTTGGCGGGCCTGGAAACAAAGGTTGCACGACTATCGAGGGAACGGGAGTGCTCTCCGCGCCCTGGCTCGTGTTCCCTTTTGGGGCGAATGGACTGTTCTAAAGAGTGATGCGAGTAGCGCGGAGGTACGCGTTCTTGGCGTTCCTCCGCGGCTGTTCGCATGGCAGGAAGCGCCGTAGAGGAGGGCTAGATGCGCCCACCTCTGCGCTACTCACCTATGATCGGTGAGCAACAGGGTTTCCGGACGGGTTTGGGCTCCATCAATTCCGCCCGGGTGTAGTCAGGGTCATAAAGATTCAACTGCCACTTGCCGTCACGTCCGATTTTGGGCTCTTCCGCTCTATACCCACGGCTCATGACTTCCTTGTAAGCCGCGTGGATGTCCGGAACACCCAGTGCGAAGTGATGCATCACGCCCAGAGTGCGCGGCGAGGGATCGCGGACGTTCAGCATATACTCGAGCCAATCGGTGCCATCGGGGACGCGCATGTCCACCCAATCCGCCCGGTCGTCCGTCATGCCGCCGTACCAGATCGACTGGAAGCCTAGAATGTCCTTGTAGAAGTGGTCCGCCGCCGCCCGGTCTCGCACCGTGACTCCCACGTGAATCATGTGCTGCGAGATGCGCGTGTCCGGGAGGAATTTGCCAAAATTCCGGCTGTGGAGCGAGCCCTCGATGTACTCGACAAATTCGACGGTGTGACCGTCCGGATCTTTAACCGCAAAGCTCAGGTTGCCCGCCGTTCCAGGCTTGAGCGTAGCGGGAACTTCCATTCCGTTGGCGGCAAGGTAGTCTCTTAACGCGCGAATATCCGTGGTTTCGAAGGCGATGTGCGAAAGCCTGTCTTCCGTTGGACTCGTCAAATCGGGGGTGAGTTCAATATACTGATGATCGTTCACTTTGAAAAAAGTCATGATGAGATCGCCCGGCGAGCCCGCGAGATCAGAGCGGGAGTTTTTCGCCACTCGCACCGAGAACGGTTCCTGAAATCCTAAAGTACGCCCATAGAACTCACGCGCCCCAGCCAGGTTGTCCGTCTTCAGCGCGATATGCGCGATCCCAACGATGGGTGGGCGATGCGTTGCGGGCTTGCCGGCCGAGACAAGCGCAGGCAAGGCTGTCAAAAGGCCGAAGGCAGCCATTGCCAAGAGCGCCGAGAGTGTACCACGGGCAAAAAACTTGACCAGCAACGTTCGAAGTCCCGTATCATCCATCGTGTCCAGCCCTCCCTTACCTGCATCCCGTCACCTTAGCCAAAAACCCACGCCGGCGCAAACTTTTCTTAGATCGCGAAGGCTTTTAACTCCCAATTCTTATTCCGAACGCGCCTGCCCTGTGGACCTGCCTTTCCATTCGGGGTGGGCGGGCGAGGCGGGCCGACAGGCTTACCGGAAAATGCCATGAAGGCGGGCCTGGAGTGCGGTAAGGTCGCTACGGCACGTGACCTTCGCAACTGGCTGGCGCTCACTTGGGATGTGCAATTACGTCTTCAATGCGGTAGGTGTCTCTGACAATCGTGAAATAAAAGCGCCAGTTCCGGCTGACTCGCGCTTGCCACAGGTCCTTCGACTCGTCGTACTTCTTGGCGTGCAGGGAAGGGTGTTGTAGATTGGTCAGCAAGAACCGCAATTGCTTTTCAAAAGCTCGTCGGACATCCGGAGGAGCATGACTCAAGGACTCAATCGCACGATCCGACAGGAGAACTTGCATGAGGGAGGGGGACTACTTCGATTTGATTGCCTTCCGTTCCCTGACCTCTTTGCGGATGAACCTGATAGCTTCCTCAGCGGTCTGGAACGGCCCATGATACGGGCCTTTGCGGGCCTCCGTTAACTGGGCATCGATGATCTGTCGCTGTGCGGGCGTGTAATCATCGCCAACAACAGCATCCTTGCGCGAGGCGGTGGTCATCCCAGTTTCTGATTTGGGCCCCGGCTCGTCCTCGCCCTTAAGGCCCGCCTTTCGGCGAGTCGCGCGGCGCAACACTAGCGGCAACGCGTTTTTTTCGGTTGTTCCCATGTCGCTTTCAGTCTACGCCCCGACCGCAGCAACGTCAATATCTGCGGAGCAGGATGGTGCCCTGGTTTGCTCCGCGCACTTGCCCTTTGACTTCAGCCTTCTGGCCAATCCCAGGCAGGGTGAGGATCAGGACGTTCGAGGAGCGCGGAACGCGGCGCACGAGGTGCGGCTGGGGAATTCCTTCCAGCAGAAACTCGACATCCCGGATGGAGACCTCACCGTCTCCCTGCGGCACGAAGCGCAGTTGGTAGGTGCCGGCTGCGGTGATCTTCTTGGAAAGATCTACGCTGAAACGATAGTTTTTCCATTCGCCCACAGAATCGTCGGCCCAGGCCGGTGCAGGGGCGTCCCAGGTTCGAGGGGGTGGTGATCCCGTATCGAATATCGCGAGGCGGCGGATCGACGGATCGCCAACGCTCGAGGGGATAATGAGCCTCACGGCTTCGAACACGCCGGGGTTGAAAGGCTGGATTCTCTTATGCCCGACGGACGTTCCCTCTCCCAGCGCGGCCCACTTTCCCTGTGCTTGACCTTCCAGCCTGTAGCTGCGAATACGCTGGCCTGTTGAGCAATCCTCCTCGAGAATCATGTGGTCGACGCGCATCGGGGATGGAAGCGGCAAAACCGTTACTTCTCCCCAACCGCGAGCCTGGGCGACGCTCCGGCCAAAGCGCCGGCGGACTTCATCGCCGAACTCGCGGGCGCGCGCGCAATCGGCGTCAGGCAGCAGGCCGCGACGATCGGCGGGGATATTGAGAAGCAACTGCGTTCCGCGGCCCACCGAGCGGTAGTAAATCTCGAGGAGTTGGTCGAGCGAGAGCACCTTTCGTTCATTGTGGGTGTTCCAGAACCAATCAGGCCGGCGAAGTGAAACGTCCGTTTCGAGAGGCAGCCACACATCGCCCTGAGGATCGCCGTGCAGCGCGGTGGCAATGCCGGTCGCGGCGTCGGACTTGGTGACGGCGTTCCAGACAGGGTAGGGCGCAAACCCATCCTCATTGCCGACCCAGCGGATGGTTGCGAAGGGTCCCTGAAAGATCATGGCGTGCGGCGCCCATTTCTTGAGAATGTCACCCAGCGGTGTCGCCAGCGAGCCGTCAAACCAGACCTCGGCCATCTCACCGTATCGGGACAACAACTCGGTCAATTGGCGGAGATATATCGTGTTGTATCTCGCCTGCAACTCGGGAGTCTTACACCGGCCGCCCGTGCCCGCGCCGAACTTGCGATCCTGAGGAGAAAGGTAGACTCCCAGCCTCAGGCCCAGCTTGTGGCAGGAGCGGGAGAGATCAGCTATGACATCGCCTTTCCCGCCGCGCCAGGCAGTGTTGCGAATGCCGTAATCTGTGGTTTCGGTTTGCCACATGCAAAATCCGCCCGCGTGCTTGGCCACAGCGACGATGTACTTTGCTCCCAGACCCTGGGCGCACTGGGCCCACTGGTCCGTATCCAACTGCGCGGGGTTGATGGCGGAAAGAGGAGTGGAAAGATCATCATACTCTTTGTCCTGCCAGGTGTTGGGCGCGAAATGAACGAACATGCCGACTTCGAGGTCTTGCCAGGCGGCTTGGTCGGCGCTCGGCGTGGCGGGCTTTCTGTTTGCTGCAGAAGCGATGCGGGGCTGCGCCGCCGCAGGCGTGGGCCAAATCTGAAGAGCCGCACTCGCACCGATTAGAGAATTGATGAAGCGGCGCCGATTCATGAGGAACTTCCTTAGTGGTTATGTGGCTTGACGGAGTTTGAGCCGCCTGTGTTCCCAGTGGAACCCGAGGGCAAATGCGAGGACGGTTAAGATCCAGACAAGCGGAGACGATTTCGCAAAGGAGACGACGTCGATGCCTATGGCCGTCCTTCCTGCAGACGTTTGGATACCCAGAGTAAGTATTGTGGCAATTGTGACCAGCGGGAGTATTCCGACCGCTATAAGTGACAGCATGCCGAAGAGTAGGCTCTTAACGACATTCATGAAGCTATTATACACTGCGATTCAGACAGTAAGAAACCAGGCTGGGCAGCTGACCCGCGGTCGGTGTGTCAACCGGTCTGCCCGATCCGTCAACAGCGCTTTTGACGGCCTTTCCGACGCCCAGTTGTCCTCCT
>JBEKLY010000104.1:0-25267 GCA_050010015.1 Terriglobia bacterium | reverse complement strand
GCGGCGCCCGCAAAGCAAATTCCCCGTGCGCCGGCGCCAGAGGCTAAGCAAGGACCGGATTGTGATCGAACGATGCATCAGAATTATAAAGTGAACAGTATTGGGCTAAAGCCCCGCCCTTCGCGAAGAGGTTTATAGATGCGCCATTCATCTATCCAGTACCAGCTAACATTGCTGCCGGAGACCCGGAATGTTAAACTCCACTTTCCGGGGCTCCTCGAAGCGGAACGGAATCAGCGGAGGAGTTTCCATGGGCCTCTGGCCCACCCGAGGCAATGAAAATCAGCGTCGTCGTCCCCACGAACGCGGGGACCCATTGTCAGTAAAATGGATTCCCGCTTTTGCGGGAATGACAAAGAGAGCGCGACTTTCAGGAGAGGCCGATCATGTCCTTACGACTTCCCCTCGCCCGACCAAGTGCGGTCATTCTGATGCTGGTGGCACTCGGCGCTCCCAGCGTGATTCTGGCCCAGGGCCAACACAGGCCTCCGTCGGAACTGGGCGGATCGACCCAGAACACCGTCACCCTCGGCGGGTGGATTGAAGCCGACTATGGCGGCAGCGTTACGAACGGCGTAATCGTTCACCTGGAAACCACCGAGGGCATGAACTGCGGCGACCAGCCCGTGAATACCGCCGGGTATTTTGAATATGTCGGTCTGGCCAAAACCTCTTATCATCTGACCGTGACCGCCCCGGGCTTCCAAGTCTACCGTCAGGATCTGAGTCTCGGCACCGTCGGCGATAAGTTGGTGGTCAACATCCACCTTCTCCCTGGTTCTACGACGAAATCGCTTCCGCCTCCCGCCTCCGCCTCATTCACGGATAACAATGCACCCAAGAAAGCACGCAAAGAGTACGAAAAAGGATCGGCAGCACTGCGGAATAACAACCTTGCCGAGGCTGAATCCCACCTTGGCAAAGCGGTCGCAGAGTACCCTTGTTACGTACGCGCCCAAGCAGATCTGGCACTGGTCTTCGACCAGAAACAGCAATTCCCTGCCTCTGAAGCGGCGCTCAAGAAGGCCATGGAATGTGACCCCGACTACCTGGACACCTACAACGAACTTGGCCAGCTCTACTACAACCAGAAAAAGTATCAGGAGAGCAAAACCGTCCTTCAGGAAGGCCTGCGACGATCTCCCCAGTCCTGGCAGTTCTACTTTCAATTAGGCGCGGACGAATATCACCTGGGTCAATTCGCAGCCGCTGAGCAGGAATTCTTAAAGGCCCAGTCGCTCAATAAATCACTTCCGGCGGAAGTGCATGTGAGGTTGGCCGACGTCTACCTGAAGCAAAGCGCCTATGGCAAGGCCTACGCCGAAATGCTGGCCTACGTGCGCGCTGAGCCCAACGGCGCCTACGCGGCGAAGGTCCGCAGCCTGATGAATCAAATGGAATCCAATCGAGTTGTCCCGGCGGCCCAGCCTGCCTCAGCACAATCTTCCCACCCGTGAGAAGCAGTCTGAGCCTATGATGATCGTGGAAGGAGCTGTGAGCTTTGAAAGGGCCTTTCCTGGCGGGCATTGCCGCTCTGCTGCTCGCCTTTGCTTGTTGCGCGGATATCCCCTGCCAGCAATCTCCGTCCGATCCCAAGGCAATCTTCGACGAGGCTCAGCGCGCGCTGGAATCTCGCGATTACACCGCAGCAGAGCAGGGATTCCGTGCCGTCCTTAAAATCGACCCGCAATCCGCGGCGGCCTATTCCAACCTTGGCGTAGTGTACATGCGCAGGAACGAATACGCACGGGCCGTCGAGGCTTTCACGAACGCCAAGCGCCTCGCACCCCAGGTGACGGGACTTGACCTCAACCTCGGCCTCGCCTATTACCATCAAAACGATTTTGCCAAAGCCATTCCCCATTTCGCCGAGGTTGTCGGCTCCGATTCCCGCCAACTCCAGGCGCGATACTTGCTCGGAATGTGCTACTTTCTCACCAACGATTTTGAGCACGCGGTCGCAACGCTCGAACCGCTTGGTGATAGCCAAAAGACGAATCTGGATTTCTTATATGTGCTTGGCATCGCATACCAGAAGCTCGGGCGCAAAGAAGATGCCAAGCAAACCTTCGAGCAATTGGTGCGCGCCGGCGGGGACTCGGCGGAACTGCACCTGCTGCTGGGGAAGGCGCACCTCGACCTCTCCCAAATCTCTCTCGCGCAAGCTGAGCTTGAGAAAGCCGTAGCCCTTGATCCCAGTCTGCACTTTGCCCACTACAACCTGGGTGTGGTCTACCAGAAACAGGGCAAGCTGGCTCTAGCGGCGGACCAATACAAACTGGAAATGTCGCTCACTCCTGACGACGCGGTGAGCGCCGAGAACCTGGGCCTGATACACCTTGAACAAGGCGATCCGGATGGCGCGCTGGCAAGCTTCCGGCAAGCGCTTAAGATCGATCCCAAGCTGCCCAAGTCGTGGGATGGGATGGGGAAGGTTTATCTGCGCAAGAACCTGCCGGAACAGGCCATATCCTGCTTTCAGCGCGCCCTGAGCCTCGCGCCCGACAGCGCAAAAATGCACTTCCAATTGGGCCAGGCTTACCTGAAACTAGGCCAGCAAGAGAAAGCCCGGAAGGAAATCAGCGAGGCAGGACGTTTGCAGGCTGAAGCTCGGAAGAAGTTTGAAGAAACCGTATCCGGAAAGTTGCCTCCTCCTCAAGCTCCCGCAGGAATGCCCTGAACTGAGCGGCGCTTCCCAGGCCAACTCGTTGAATCTGATTTGGCTGCCTTGATAAATCTCGAGAACGGAACGGGTGTCTGACTTTTTCGGAAGTAACCCCTCACCCGACCCGCCCCGGCTGAAGAAAGCGCCGGCTGCGGGCCACCCTCTCCCCAAGGGAGAGGGCCGTCAACGATGAATGATATCAGCCCTCTCCCTTGGGGAGAGGGTGGCGAGAGTAGCGAGCCGGGTGAGGGGTTTCTTCCCGCAGAGCCTCGCAACTTCGGAATTCGGGATTAAGTTGTTCGCCCGAATTCGCAGCTTAGTCAATGGATTTGCTTTGCGGGCTTAGTCGGACGCGTCGTCGAGTTTGTAAAGCCTCTATACCGGCCGAAAGGTCACGGGTAACGCCTCCAGGCCGCGCAACCCCTGATTGTTCCTCCAGGTGAGCGGGCCCGGATCGAGCGCCAGGCCGGGTAGCCGGCGAAGCAGTGTCTCAAAAGCGATCTGCCCTTCGATTCTGGCGAGTGCTGCGCCAAAGCAAAAATGCGCAGCCCACCCGAATGCCAGGTGGCGGTTGTCCTGCCGGGCCAGGTCAAGGCGATTAGGATCGGGAAATCTTTCCGGGTCACGATTGGCAGCCGCCATCACCGCAATCACGGCCTGCTGTTTACTGATTTTCTTGCCCCCTAAATCAGTATCCGCTGGAGCCAGGCAGGCCGTTTGCAGCACCGGCGGCTCAAAACGCAGCAATTCCTCGACGGCAGAAGGCAGCAGGCTGGAGTCAGATTTCAACCGCGCCATTTGATCGGGGTGGTGAAAAAGTGTGAGCAGTCCTGTCGCGATCAGGTTGGTCGTGGTCTCCTGGCCTCCGGCCATAACGATAATGCAGTTGGCAATGACTTCCTCTTCTGTCAAACGGTCGCCGTTGACTTCGGCGGTCATCAACGAGTGTACGACGCCCTCGCGCGGGCGAACCTTGAGTTCAGCGATGGCGGCGCGAAAGTACGCTGTCATCTCCTCCAGACTCTTAATCACCTGGGAAGCGCGTCCGGGGTTGTGCTGAAAATTCCCGAGAATTTCCGCGAAAACCTCCGTCCATTGCTTAAGCTGAAAGTAATCGCTGGTGGGCGTTCCCAGCATCTCTGCCGTTACGATGGCCGGCAGGGGAACGGCGAAATCGGCGATGACCTCCATCTTGCCCTTGGTTTGCACTTTATCCAGCAGGGAATCCGAAATCTCCTGAATGTGTGAGCGCAGGGCCTCCACCCGATGGGGCGTAAATGCCTCCGCTGCAGGCTACGAATGCGGGTGTGAGAAGGCGGGTCGAGAAAAAGCATCTGCTTGATCAGAACCCTGGCAATCGGCGACAAATACGAAAGGCCAAGCGACTCCAACTGCTCAGGAGTGGGCGAGCGGCATGCGGAATAGTCGTGCAGGACAGTGAGAACATCTTTGTAGCGCGTCACTACCCAGGTGTGGAGATAAGGATCCCAGTGAACGGGATCTTCCGTTCGCAGACGATCGTACAGCGGATAAGGGTTCGCCAAAACCTCCGGCTTGAGCAGGTGGTGCAGGCTCAATTCGTCGACGCTCTGGCTTCCTGGAGCGTTGGTGGTTATCACCTTGATTCTCCCTCAGCGCAGGGCACGCTGGTTTTCGCTTTCTGCCCAAAGGCTACCTGGAGCGACTCCAATCCGCGCAGATCCAAATTGCACCTCCACTTGGGTGGAGTGGAGTCGAGTTTCATATCAGGAAATCGCCGCAAAAGCATTTCGAAAGCGATTTGCGCTTCCACTCTCGCCAGCGCTGCGCCCAGGCAAAAATGTGCGGCCCAGCCAAACGCCACGTGGCGGTTATCCTGGCGGCCCAGGTCCAGGCGATCGGGATCGGTAAATACTTCGGGGTCACGATTCGCTGCCGCGAGCACCGCTACCACCGCTTGCCGTTTTCGAATTCGCTTGCCTCCGAATTCCAAGTCATGGGGAGCCAGGCGGGCGGTTTGCTGGACCGGCGATTCGTAGCGCAAAAGCTCCTCGACCGCCGAAGGCATAAGCGCGGGGTCCGACTTGAGTTGCTGCAGTTGGCTGGGATTTCGCAGCAGAGTCAGGAGGCCATTTCCGATCAAAGTGGTGGTCGTTTCCTGTCCGCCGACCATGACGATAATGCTGTTGGCAACCACTTCGTCGTCCGTGAACCGATCACCCTCAATTTCCGCCGTCATCAGGGAGTGGACAAGCCCTTCGTGGGGGTGAATCCGCAGCCTGGCGATGGCGGCGTGGAAGTAATCCACCATTTCCTCCACGCTCTTGATGGCGCGCGCGGCGCGTTCGGGGTTGTGCTGGAAGTTCGCGAGGATTTCCATAAAGTCCTCGGTCCATTTTTTGAGCTGAGGATAGTCGCTCGCGGGCACGCCCAGCATTTCCGCCGTCACAATCGCCGGCAGCGGAATCGCGAACTCCGCGATGACGTCCATGGAGCCTTTGGGCTCCACTTGGTCGAGCAGGCGTCCGGCGATTTCCTGAATGTGCCCGCGCAGGGCCTGGACCCGCCGCGGGGTGAAGGCAGCCGAAGCCAGGCTGCGAATGCGGGTGTGGGCTTGGGCGTCTAGAAACAGCACCTGCTTGGCCATCACCCTCGCCATCGGCGACAGTGCGGAGAGGCCGAAGGATTCCAACAGTTCGGGCGTGGGAGAGCGATCGGCCGAGAGATCGCGCAACACCGTCACCACGTCTTTATATCGCGTCACCACCCAAGTGTAGAGAAGAGGGTCCCAGTGAACCGGGTGTTCGCTCCGAAGCTCGGTGTAAAGCGGGTAGGGGTTAGCTAAGACTTCAGGGGTATTAAGGTTAAAGAGACTGAGACGCGCTTCCGGTTTGGCTGCGGCCATTTCCATGCTGCACAAGTGGCTTCTCCTTTCGAGTAACAGCGGATTCGCAAACTCCTATCCTGGCGGCCGGTCTCTCTGCGCCACGCGACGACACCGCACCTGACGCGCGGCTAATCCAAATGGATGCCCCGTATTAATAATAATACTATCGGCCATGTGAAACAGCCCGGTTTGCCCTGTCAAGCCACGCTGGAAGCCGGGAAGATAGCAGCGGCCCTCGCGTTTGTCGAACCGATAGGCCAGGCCCACCATGCCGTGATAGCCCATGATTTCCAGCAGTTTGCGACTCGGCCATTCCAACACATCGTTTCGAACGGATTGGATAAGCCCGGAGAAGAACCTGATCTGGTCAGTACCTGAAAATTATTGCTGAATTAGGGAATCTACTGTATTGCGGCAATTTCGCTGCGGGCATATCCTGGAGGAAGACGCGGGGTTAGTGTAAGGGGGGAACAGAGGAAGAAATGAGGATCATCAAGGAGCTTTTCCCTTACGGACGAAAGCTCCCCTGCTGGATGTACTTTTACAAAACTCCCCACGCGAAGCTGGCGGAGAAGCTCGCTGACCCCAACGCCTGGGATCCCTCGCAGTTTGACAGCGACGCCAGCCTGTGAAAATCAAGTCCGCCGCCATTTCCCAGGAGTGGGCACGACGAAGTTCAGTTTAACCCGATTTTCGAAGGCGCAAGGCTCTGTAGCTAGAAACCCCTCACCTGGCTCGCTACTCTCGCCACCCTCTCCCCAAGGGAGAGGGCTGAAATCAATCATCGTTGGCCGCCCTCTCCCTTGGGGAGAGGGTGGCCCGCAGCCGGCGTGGTCATCAGCCGGTGCGGGACGGGTGAGGGGTTATTTCCGAAGAATTCAAACACCCGTTCCGTTCTCGAGGTTATCAAGGCAGGCAATTCAGATTCAAAGAGTTGGCCTGGGAGCGTCAACTTCAACTTCGGAATTCGGGTTTAACGCCTACGCCCCCCTCCTCAGGGGGAGGAGGGACAGGGGGTGGTGGGCGCCAGCACCACGACGGGACCGACCACCCCCTACCCCTCCTTGGCCAAGGAGGGGAGTCGTTTTCATTGCTTTAGTATCTCGTCGATGGTCACGATATCGGCTAGGCTAGAGCAGCCATAGATTGCCGGGAGAATGCGATCCGGCGGGTGAAGGCGCCGCAATTGCGCAACTTTCTCCGTTCCCGCACGGTAAGCCGGAAGATACATTCGGCCCAGCAACGGATGCCGGCCCCAGGCGCCGGAGAGCTTGTCCGCGCGCTCTTCGGTGACCAGGAAATCCTTGCGCAGAATGGCAGCCACTTGCTCGCGCGGCGCTCCTTCTCCCCAGGTCAGGTAGGAAGATTGATTCTTGGCATCGTCCTGGAGTAGCGCCAGCAACACGCCGATCTGCAAATCCTCGTCGGGCAGTTGCTCGACTTCAGTAACGCCGTGGGCGATGAGAATGGCATTGTTCGCGATGCCCTCGTAGAGGGTCCCGGAGCGGGAGTTCATGGTCGGTACCGTAACTTCGAAGCCCGCCTTCCCGCGGACATAGAGATTCTGCAAATAGGCAAACGTGGTCACGTGCCCGGGCACGACTTCGTGGCTCACCAGTTGCTCGAACTCGGGCACAGACATCTGGAGCGAAGCGTTAATCTCATAGGTGGCTTCGTACTTCGGCCTGCCATCCGCTTCCCGCGCTCGCCCCAGGTAGTTCATCGAGCCCGAGAACCATGCGTCCTTGATGGGCAAGAATTCAATATTGGCGCGAGGCACAGCCAGGAGTTCCGGCGGAAGATGCGGAAGCAAGTTGAGCGCGCTAAGGCGGTCAAAGTGGGCAATCATGGCAGCGCCGAGAGCGCGGACGGAAGCCATCGGAACCAACCGGTCCCGCCGCCACGCATCGACCGCCGCGAGGAGGCCGGCTGAGCCCGAGGTCGCGTAACCCGCCCGGGCCAACAACTCCGCCACACGTTCGCGCTTCGCTTCGGGGTGTGAGGCTTCCGGCGGACGGCCCGTCGAGGCCTCAACACTTCGGACGTAGGAAACCGGATCGCCTTTCCCCAGCACTTCCATGGCAAGATCCCACATGGTCTCAAGACAAAGCGCCAGGCCAACGAGATACTGACCGCGCATGCCGCCCATCTTCCCGGCCTCATCGCGAACCCCTGCGATGGCCTGCGGAATATCCACCTCAGCGAGATACTCCTCGACAGCCTGTCGATCCACTTTCTTGTCCGCAACCCCGCCGCTCGCCCGCACCCGCGCCGCCGCCGGCGCGTTGTAAGCCGCCGGCAGTGGCTCATCCGAGAACCACGAGTCGGCAATGAACCGTCCCGTGCCCGAAGGACACATCACATCGCCCCCCCAAAGCGTGTCGGTACCGAGAACTGCGTCTGCAACAAATCGTCCTATGATGTCCATTGATCGCTCCTAATCCTCGCATGTTACCATGAGCGTGTTATTCTTTACCTGGTAAGCGTTGTAGGTGGAGGGGACCATGCCGAATTTAATGGAGAGAATTACCGTCGATGCGGAGCAGTGCGGCGGGCGCCCCTGCATTCGGGGCATGCGAATCCGCGTCATTGATGTGCTGGACCTGTTCGCGGCAGGCTTGAACTCGGAACAGATACTCGCTGAGATGCCTGATCTCGAGATAGAGGATCTGAAGGCAGCGCTTCGCTATGCAGCTCTTCGGCTGGACCACCCTGTGCTGGCAACATGAAGATCTTTGCTCAAACCCTCACCAGGGCGCTCGATCTTATACAAGCCCGTGAGGCCATAGTGGAAATCAGTGCGCGTTGGGCCGGTGGTGCAGCGGGGTAGCGCAGACGTAGCCGCCGTTTGGCTTCGTCTGCGGCTTTTCCCTTGGGCATTAACCGATATTGAATATGCTAGAACGTTGTTGCGATGTTAAGAACCGCGGAGGAAGCTGAACGACGCTACCTCCGCGCTACCCGCTTGGAGGTGTGGCATGTTCAAACCGCTTCCATTCTTGGTTGTCCTGTTGGTCATTCCGGGCCTCGCTCGATCTCAAACGGTCAGCGTGAATGTATTGAGTACAGTTAGCGCGAGGCCGGATGGGACCATAGACAGGTACGTTGCCGGACCGTATGGTGTGGGATCACCCAATTGCACGACCACGCCGGACGGCGCGATGACGCACTGCATGAGCCATAGCGTGGCAAATGCCGTGTCTTCTCTCGGGATGGCCTCTTTTACGCTAGTGGATATCGAGGTGCTCATGCCGGACCGGAGTACGGTGCAAGCCACCTGCAACGATCTTCTTCCGGGGTCGAGCAATTGTACCGCTCCCACGCTGGGGACTTACCGGGCCAAAGTCGGCAAGCACACCATCATGCTGAGGTATGAGACGCAAGGGAAGCCGGAATATAACAGCGACGGCACGGTCAAAAATCCTGGAAAGTCAAAAGAGCACTGGGCGAAATTCAGGTTCGAGAAGAACTAGAAGCCGCCGCCCGCGTGCAAGATGCCGATTGTGGGTGGGCATAACCAGCGCTAATATAGCACGCTAGAGCGCAGACCTGCCCTCTGCGCCGCTTTACCGGGCATTGGCATAAAGGATTAGCTATGGATGTCTGGAAGGAAATTTTAATTGCCCTTGGCAGCAACGCCGCGCTGCTCGTGGTTCTTGGTTTCTTGGCGCGATCCTTGTTAAACACATGGCTTACCAAAGATATTAAGAGATTCGAGACGGATTTAAAAGCCAGCGCCGACTCCGAATTGGAACGTCTTAAATACGAATTGAAATCGAAAGCAGATGCTTCCATTGAGCAGCTTAAAAGCCACTTACAACTGGCCGCTACCGAACACCAAGTGCGATTTTCAAAGCTTCACGAGAAGCGAGCAGAGGTGGTCGCCAAATTGTACGCTCTGCTCGTAGAGCTTCAGTACGCTGGCCAGAGGTATGTCTTTGTCGGGGCGTATGAGCCCAAACGAGACGACGAGTTCTCTAGGACCGCCGCAAAAGTACATGAGGTTTTCCTCTTCATTGAGGAGCATCAGATTTATCTGCCCGACCGTGTTTGCACCTTGCTTGCGGAATTTGTGGAAACCGTAAATAAATCCGTCGCCGGTGTCCAGGCTTACGAGAAGTACACGGACGGGTCGGCAAATTTCCGCCGAGAAAGAATACAAGTCCTTAAGGGAGCCGCTGAAGCATTTGAGAAACGCATTCCGGCTGTCAGGGAAGCCCTGAAAGACGAATTTCGAACGATACTCGGCGTCGACAATTCGCACCCTCAAGAAAACCAAATATAAACCTAAGGATCGGTGTGTGCGCCACCAGCAAGCAAGTAGATACAAGCGCGGACCGCTGGTTTTGCCGTCGGAGTCTTTTCCGCGGCCATCATCGCCATCGCGCCGTATTCTATCGCGGTGTCGAAACTCCGGCGTCATTTTCTTTAAAACGGAGCATGGCCGGCTGTCGCGCTGGGTCGTTCCGGCCTTGTGGGACACTCGGAAGTCGGTCCGCACGGGTCCACAACCGCGACGGATTGCACCGCTTGCGTCCTCGTAGTAATGTTGATGTGGGAGGGCGCCTGCGGCGCAGATTTAGGTGCCGAAGCCCTAAAGCGGGAGGAGATGAGTGATTAACGAGAGTGAATTACTCGAGCGAATTACACTGAACCCCCAGATTTACGGAGGCAAGCCCATCATTCGAGGTCGGAGGCTTGCGGTGGAGCACGTGCTGGCGATGTTGGCTGCGGGTGATACACCGGAGGCGGTTCTGAACGCCTACCCGTGGCTAGAGCGACAAGACATACAGGCCTGCCTTTTGTATGCGCGCCGGGTTACAGCCAACGAACGAATTGAACCTCTATCCATCGAGGTCGCGCCTTGAAGGTTTTTCCCGCTGAATTGTGCCTGTCGGCAACTCCCACGGGCGTATAATGCAAAAAAGAGGTCGGGGATGCGAAACCTGTACGTGGAAAAACGCGAGGGTGGCTACTACGTTTGCGGGACTCGAGTTTCGCTCGATTCCGTTGTGTACGCCTTTCTGCGCGGTGAGTCGCCAGAGGGCATCGTTGAATCGTTTCCGGCACTCAGGCTGGAACAAGCCTACGGTGCCGTCGCCTTTTACTTGGCGCACCAACAAACGATCGATGTGTACCTTCAAAGAGGGCGGGCCGACTTCGCCCGGATGCGCGAAGAGGCTCGCCGCAAACATCCCGCCCTGTATGCCAAGCTGGAAGCGGCGCGCCGCTCAGTGGCGAGTCCCCGCACTTGAGACCGCGCTTCTTGGCCGACGCGGACTTCAACCAGAAGATTGTTCTCGGCCTTCTTCGCCGCGAACCAGCAATCGACTTTCGAACGGCGCTCCAGGCCGGAGTGCTCGGTCGGCCCGATCCAGAGGTTCTCGCCCTCGCCGCACGCGAGAACCGAATTCTGATATCACATGACCGCGCTACAATGCCGACGCACTTCGCGCGGTTCACTGAATCCCAATCCAGCCCCGGCTTGATTCTCGTTTCGCAGGAGATCGACATCGGGACGGTGATCGAGGATCCGCTGCTAATCTGGGCTGCGTCGAACCTTGAAGAGTGGCGCGACCGAATCGGGTTTGTCCCAGTGTGAACTCAGCGCGTTCCCGACAACGGGCGCATACATCGCGACAAAAGGCGTCGCGACGTATGCGCCACCCAACCTCTTTATTTTTCCGCTGCGGATATTTTCCGCTGCGAGCTGAACCATACATACAGACAAAGGCCAACAAACAGCAGTGCGGAAGCGCTTTGCGAAACCGCATCGTGCGCGTAGAAAGGCGACTGGACCCACTCTTCCTTGAAATGAGGCAAAACGCGGAGCGTCGCACCAATCACTCCGCCGAGTGCGCCGCCGGCCATCAAGCCGCCGGCAATGATAATGCCGCGCTCGCGGATGGTTTTGCCGTGCTCGCCGCCGGCCTTCTCCCCGCGCTTGTTCACCAGGTGCGATAGAAATCCGCCGACTAAGATCGGCGTGGTCAATTGCAGCGGCAGATAGACGCCCAGCGCGAAGACCATGGAAGAGAGGCCGAACATCTCCACGACCACGGTGACCATGGCTCCAATGCCGAACAACATATAGGCCACCGGCTGGCCGCTCATGAATCCCGACACCACGGCTTTGAGCGCCGAGGCCTGGGGCGCCACCAGGACCTGCCGCGGATCGCCGGGCACAGCCTCTCCGAATTGGAAGGCCTTGGCGAGCAAAATGATCGTTAAGCCCGCGGCGATGGCCGATGCGACGACCCCGATGAATTTCACCTTTTCCTGCGCCGCGGGCGTGGAGCCGAGCCAGTAGCCGGCTTTGAGATCAGTAATGAACTGTCCCGAGGCGCAGAGGGCGACGCAGACCATGCCGGCGATGGCCATCACGAACAACATGCCGGCGGTCCCGGAGAGCCCGAATTTCAACAACACCACCGCGCTGACAATGACGGTCATCAGCGTCATGCCGCTCGCCGGGTTGTTGGCCGTGGTGGCAATGGCGTTGGCGGCCACCGTGGTGAAGAAGAATGCGAAGAGCAGCGTCAGCCCTAGGCCGACGGCGACCACGGTCCACGAAACATGCAGGTACTTGAAGAACGCGCCCACCGCAATCGTCCCCAGCAGCACGCCGAGGACTATGGTAAGGATGGGAATATCACGGTCGATGCGTTCCGTGTGCGGCGCTTCGCCGTGGCGGAAGGCGCGCAACGCGATGCCGAACGATCCGGCCACCACGCGCAGCGACTTGAAGATGCCGAAGAGGCCGGCGGTGGCGATGGCGCCCACGCCGATGAAGCGCACGTAATTGCGATAGATGTCCGCGGCGCCCATGTGCGAAATAGGAACGGTAGCGGGATACACCGTCGCGTCGCCTATGTGGCTGCCTACGAACCAGATCAACGGGACGAGCACGAAGTTCACCAGAATGCCGCCGGCGCAGAAGATCAGGGAAATGCGCAGGCCCATCACGTAGCCCAGGCCGAGAATGAAGCCGATCGCGTCGAAATTGAAGACCATGCGCCCGCGCTCGGCCACGGAGCGCACCACGGGTACGAACTGGAAGTTCAGGTACTCCTTCCAGACGTGAAAGGTGGTGACAAAGAAGTCGTAAACCGCGGCGATGACCGTGGCCTGAATCAGCAATCTGGCCTCGGAGCCGCCCTTCTCGCCGGTGACCAGGACTTCCGTGATCGCCGTGGCCTCCGGAAAGGGCAGCTTGCCGTGCATTTCGCGCACAAAGTAGCGCCGCAGCGGAATGAGGAAGAGGATGCCAAGGCAGCCGCCGGTAATGCAGATGAAAATGACCTCGACCGGATGCGGGTTCAGGTGGAGAATGTAGAGCGCCGGCACGGTGAAGACGGCGCCCGCCACCACGCTGCCCGAGGCGGCGCCCATGCCGGTGATGATCACGTTCTCGAGCACCGTGGAGCGCCGCTGGTAGAAGCGCGCCAAGCCGATGGCGAGAATCGAGATGGGAATCGCCGCCTCCATTGCCTGGCCGACCTTGAGGGTGGAATAGGCCGTCGCGACGCTGAAGATGGTACAGAGCAACGTTCCCCACAGCACCGCCCGCCAGGTCACCTCCGGGGGCGCCGTGCCCGTGGGCACCAACGGCAGATAGATTTCGCCGTCCTTCAACGGCTGATACGCGTTTTCCGAAAGCGACTTCGATTCGACATGAGCCATGTGTGCACGGGCCTCCTTACCGGGACAAAACGCTGGGCCGCCCATCATTGCCCCGCTGCCGTCTCGCCTCAATTAAAGCGGGCAAACATTATCACATCAGGAGTCAAATATCACCTGCGCTTGCCACAACACAGCGGTAACGGAGGTCACTCCTTGAGATGACTCGAAGGAGATCCATCATTGTGAACTGAGCCACCGCTGAATAACTCCCGAATTATCCTGGAATGTTCCGCTGTCGTGTATCATATCTTCGCCGGATTGGAAGACTGAGGGAACCAGTTAGCCGTATTCTTGGCGGGCTCGTGTCCCGTAACTGAGGTTCGCGGCATAAGTCAGCCCGATTCGGCGGACGGCATAATAATCATGGCCGCCACCTGGAGGAAATATGGATCGAAGAGAATCACTTCGCCCGGGCATTGAGTTTTCTGTCAGTCATCGCGTTATCGGGCTTCGCGCGTTACTGCTTCTAGTGGCCGGTGCGCTCATGTTGGCGGCGCCGATTCGCCTGGCTGCGGCTGAATCGTCCAAGACACTCTCCGCCGCCTTGAAACCGTTCGTGGATAACCAGACGCTGGCGGGTGCGGTAGTGCTGGTGGCGTCGTCGAATCGCGTGCTCGCGCTCGAAGCTGTCGGGTACGCGGACATCGCCGCGAAGCGTCCCATGCGGACCGACGCTCTGTTCTGGATCGCTTCCCAGTCCAAGCCCATGACGGTAGCCGCCCTGATGATGCTCGTGGATGAAGGCAAGGTGAAACTGGACGATCCCGTGGAGAAATATCTGCCGGAATTCAAAGGCCAGTGGCTTAAGGCGGAGGAAGATGCGGAACACCTGCTGCTCAAGCGGCCGGCGCACCCCATCACCGTCCGGAACGTGCTCAGCCATACCAGCGGACTGCCGTTCAGCTCACCGATCGAGGAGCCCACACTCGACGTCCTTCCGCTCGCCGCGCGGGTGCGGAGCTACGCGATGCTGCCCCTCGAGTTTGAGCCGGACACCAAGTACTCCTACTCGAATGCCGGCATCAACACCGCGGGGCGCATCATCGAGGTGGTGAGCGCAATGCCCTACGAGCAGTTTATGGACGAGCGCCTGTTCAAGCCGCTTGGGATGAAGGACACGACCTTCTGGCCCGCCGAAAAGCAAGTTCGGCGCCTGGCGAAATCTTACAAACCGAACGCGGCCAAAAACGGTCTCGAAGAAACCACGATCACGCAACTTCGCTATCCGCTTACCGACCGCACTCGCCAGCCGATGCCCGCCGGCGGCCTGTTTTCAACCGCCGTGGATGTGGCGCGGTTTTGCGAGATGATGCTTAATCGCGGCGAACTGGACGGCAGGCGCTACCTTTCCGAGGCGGCCGTAACACAAATGACCACCCGGCAAACTCCCGACACGGTCAAGGAGAAATACGGATTGGGCTTGAGTATCGGTGACGGAGAGTTTGGCCATGGCGGCGCCTACGCCACCAATATGACCATCGACACTCAGCACGGGCTGGTCTTTGTCTGGATGGTCCAGCACGCGGGCTTCCCCGGCGACGGCGAAAAGAGCCGCGACGCGTTCATGCAAACGGCGAAGACCGCATTTGCAAAGTAAAAGGACCGGGAGGTTGCTGCCTCTCAGCTACCGGTGCGCCGGCGCTCCGGGACCACGCTTCTTCAGCTTGGGCTTGCGCGAGCCGCGCGGTTCCGTCCGCTTCGGTTGGGGAGGGCGCTTCTTGCGCACCTCCCGCTTGAGTTTCTTTCGTTCTGCTTTGTCCTTGATGTTCTTCGTGTTCATGCGTGCTCATCTCTCCTTGGCTGGACGATCGAACGCAGCGTGCACCGTAGAGATACCTGTCATTCTGAGCGAAGCGAAGAATCACCGTAGTTTCTTGGATGGCGGAACTGCATAGATTCTTCGCTTCGCTCAGAATGACAGATGTTTTGTTCCTCCGTGACCTTCGTGTCCTCTTTGGTGAATCTCTCCGCTATGCCTTTTCGAGTCCCGCGTACTTGGTCATAAACTTTTTCTGGCCGTAGCCTGGAAAACTTACCGTCAACTTGGTGTCATCGCCGTCGCCTTCCGTCGCCAGGATCGTGCCCATTCCGAACTTTGCGTGGCGGACCTTCGAGCCGATTCGCCATTGCGAGTTGGTGTTGGAACGCGCGGCAGAACCTCCTGCGCCCAGGCGCACTCCTCGCTGTTTCAAGAACCTCTCGACGCTCGAGACGGAATTAGCCGCGTTTTCCCACTCGGTCCGCGTTTTCCAACTCGCCGCTGACGGGCTTACGGGCTCGAGAAGTTCCCGCGGAATCTCTCCGAGGAAACGGGAAGGGTTTGTTTGCTCGAACGATTCTCGAGCGTAAGAGCGCCGTTGCCGCGCCCAGGAAACGGTCAGGCGATCCTTCGCACGGGTCATGCCGACATAACAGAGCCGCCGCTCTTCTTCAATTCCGGCGTCATCGTCGATGGAAAACTGGTGCGGAAAAAGCCCTTCCTCCATGCCAACCAGAAATACGTTTTCGAATTCCAGTCCTTTGGCGCTATGCAAGGTCATCAGAGTCACTCGAGAACGTTCGTCGACGTCGTCGGTGTCGGAGACCAGCGAAGCGTGGTCCAGGAACTCCGTAAGCGACACGCCTTGCTCTTCCGCTTCCGTGGCGGCATTCACCAATTCCTCGAGGTTTTCAATCCGGTCCTCGGCGCCCGGCTGGCGCTCCTCTTCAAGAACCTCGAGATATCGTGTCCGCTCCAGGATGCTTTTGAAGAACTCGCCCAAAAGCAGGCGCTGGCGGTCTTCCACCAGATCGTTCATGAGCGAGTGAAAGGCTTCGAGCGCAGCCAGGGCGCGGGGCGCGAGGTGCTTCTCGAAAAGCTCGTGCTCGAGCGCTTCCCACAGGCTGAGCTTCTCGCGGCGAGCGGTCTCGGCCAGCGCCCCGAACGTGGTGTCGCCGATGCCGCGCGGCGGCACGTTGATGATGCGCCCCAGGGCCGCGTCGTCGCGCAGGTTATTGGCCAGGCGTGCATAAGCCAGGGCATCCTTGATTTCGGCCCGCGCATAGAAGCTGAACCCGCCCACCAGCCGGTAAACGATCCCCCTCATGCGCAGGCTTTCCTCGAGCGCTCGTGATTGGGCGTTGGTGCGATATAGGACCGCCACGCTTCCAGCCCCCGGGTCGCCCAGCGCGCTCTCCACTTCCGCCGCCACGAATTGGGCCTCTTCATCGGCGCTGCGCGCTTCGAATAAGCGCACCTTTTCGCCGCGACTGCGGTCCGTCCAGAGCGTCTTGCCCTTACGAGCCAGGTTCCGGCTCACCACCGCTCCCGCGGCGTCCAGAATGAGCTGCGTCGAGCGGTAATTCTGCTCCAGTCGAATGACCTTGGCGTTGGGATAGTCCTTTTCAAAGTTGAGAATATTCCCGATGTCGGCCCCGCGCCAGCGATAAATCGATTGGTCCTCGTCGCCCACCGCGCAGAGATTTTGATGGAGCATCGTCAACTGGCGGATCAACTCGTACTGGATGTGGTTGGTGTCCTGGTATTCGTCCACATGAACATAACGGAAACGTTCGTTGTATTTTTCGCAGACCTCCGAAGATTTATAGAAGAGCTCGACCGTCTTGAGCAGCAGATCGTCAAAGTCCAACGCGTTCGAGCGCCGCAACTTGCTCTCGTATAGCTCGAAGAGCGCGGCAAGTCTCTGCATTTCCGGATCAGCAGCCTGGCTGCTCAGCTCCTCAGGGGTCGTCCCCCGATTCTTGGTGTAACTGATTTTTGCCAGCGCGCTGCGCGGCGACGTGATCTGCTCGCTGAGGCCCAATTCGTGGATCGAGGCCCGCATCACGCGCAATTGATCGTCATCGTCATATATAGTGAAATCGCGGCGGTAATCGAGCTGCTCGATGTGCCGGCGTAATACGCTGACGCAAAACGAATGGAAGGTGGAAACGTGCGGTGCACCCGGACGCAGCGTCACTTTGCCGGCCAGCAGCTTTTCCACACGCTCCTTCATCTGCCCGGCAGCTTTATTGGTGAACGTAACCGCGAGAACATTCTCCGGCGGCACCTGCCTCGCTTCGATCAGATGAGCAATCCGGTAAGTGATAACGCGCGTCTTGCCGCTGCCGGCGCCGGCCAGGATCAGCAGCGGTCCATCCGTCGCTTCTACGGCGATGCGCTGCTCACGGTTAAGTTGGTCGAGGAGATTGGACATTCGAAAGTTAAGAGTCGACAGTCGACAGTCGAGAGTCAAAAGTAAATCCCGCGTTCCACATTGGATGACGTCTCATGTCTCCCTCGCTGAATCTGGCATCCGCCGACTCGAATGTCCATTGTACACGATTGCGTCTTACTGATGCGGAACCTGCCGCGATTTTCCGGTGTAGGGGCGGTTCGCGAACCGCCCCTACAAACGCTGCTACTTCTCGTGCTCCCCGTCCCGGTCGCGCATTTCTCTGCGAATGGTATCGGGATCGTCCAACGGTTCGCCGGGGCGAGCCTGCATCTGGAGGCCCGGCTCCTTGACTTTCGCAGGGTCGAAAATTTGCGCGTCGGAAGGCAGCGCCTCGAAGGGGGTGAAATCAGGCGTGGCGCTAAACAAATCGGAAAGGTCCGTGGCCGCGGCGTCGTACTGATTCAAATAGGGCAAGCCGAAAATCAGGTCGAAAGTTTTGATGATGCTGGCCATGCTGGTGTGAACGTGCGAGACGCCGTGGCGCGCATAAGGACTGATAACCATCAAGATGCTGCGGTGCGCGTCTATGTGATCGCGGCCGTTCTGGGCATCGTCCTCCGTCACGAAGATGGCCATGTCCTTCCAAAAGGGACTGTGCGAAAACAGCTCCACCAGCTTCCCCAGCGCCAAATCGTTATCCGCGACGTAAGAAGCGCGATAATGGAAGCCGTCTTCCGGACGCGGCTTGGCCGTATGATCGTTGGGCAGCC
Source organism: Terriglobia bacterium (assembly GCA_050010015.1). Classification (GTDB taxonomy): domain Bacteria; phylum Acidobacteriota; class Terriglobia; order UBA7540; family UBA7540; genus CAVROP01. Next base: position 7,126 of record JBEKLY010000104.1, on the reverse strand, counting down.
AGATGTAGAGGAAGTGCGGAAGCGGTTCTTTCCCGCTTGCAAACCGAATTTGGAACTCGCGTTGGAACTGCCCGAAGCGGTACTGGTCCGAGATGTTGGTGTTGAAAGTTGCATAGTCTCGAGACGTATTTTCGAAGAGGACCTCGGGCATGGGCATGTTGGTTGCTTCCCGCATGCCGGTAGGCTGAAGGCCTTCACCGCCTTCGTTGCCGGGAAACGAAACTCCCTCGCCGTAGTTTCGGAACGTGATGTGGTGCCGCGCCAGGTGCTCCCAGAGCGAGCCCGCCTCGAGAAAAGTTTCCGGGCAAGGATTTCCGCACTCCAGGCTGATGCGCCCGGGCGCGTCGGCGTCCGCCACAAAGCTAAGCTGGCGGCCGTAAGAGGCCGGCCATTCCGTTTCAAGCACTTCGTTGGGATAATTCCCGACCAGCCAGTGGTGGCCGTCCACGGAAACGTCGGAGTCCACGAAGTAGTTGTCACTGAATGCAAACCTGTGCACCAGGGCGTGCGCATTGGGCGTCACCGTGGCCTTTTCGACGACGACGGGTTCTTCCCTGTCTCTCACCCGCGCGCTCTCACCCCAGCGCGCCAGGCTGGGTTCGCCCTCCACCTTTGCGCCCGCAATCTGCACGTCTCCGAGGACCTCGTCAAAAGTCCGGTTCTCTCGAACTACGAACACGACGTGGTGAATCTTGGCGCTTGGCTGTGCGGGCGGGGGAATAGGAGACCCCGCGCTGCGCGACACGGCAGGCGCCGCGGTTACAAAGCCGTTGCTCTTCAGCACCTGTGCCGTCGTTTGTTTGAACTGGCTCTCGTCCGGGATGGAAACGATGGAGACGTATCCGTGGGTGATGTCGCCGATATAAGTTCCTTCCGGCCCCTCGTGGAAGCTTGGCCCGCCATTGGGGCCGGCGCCGAATCCCTTCGCGTTGGCCACGTAAAGGGTCTTGCCATCGGGGCTGATGGTGAGCCGCGCTGGGAACCACGCCGTGGGTAAGTAACCGAGCACGTTTCCGCCGCCCGTATCCAAAACAGCAACGGCGTTGATTCCTGCGCAGGCCACGTAAAGCCGTTTCTCATCGGGACTGAGCGCCATGCCGAAAGGCAGCAGGCCGCGCAATCCCTTCAAGGCGCCGGCAGGCTCGAGCAAGACAGTTTTCTCAACCTGGTTCGAATGCGCATTGAGGATGGTGACGCTGTCCTGGGTGGCGTTCGAAACGAACACCTTATCGTGGCCGGCCACCACAGCGCCAGGGCTCGAGCCTCCCACGGACTTGTCTCCGATCTGAGTTCCGGTTCTGACTTTCGCAATCACTTTCGCCTCGGCATGGTCAGCCGCATCGATCACCCAGAGCGAATTCGACTCCGGCACATTCGGATCGCCCAGCCCGGGAATCTGTTTTCCCTGGACGGTGGCGCCTTCAGAGGCTTCTTTGGACGGGAAACCGAAGGGGGGAAAGTCCAACCCGGTTTCTTTGGAGCGGTTCGCGTCGTAGCCGGGAACCAGAGTGTAATTAAACATGCCCACGTTCGAGACGTAGGCGAACCTGCCGTCCGGCGATAACGCCAGGCCAAACGGCATGCGCCCCACAGGAATACTTGCGACGACATCCTTTGAATCCGTATCAAGGACGACCAGGCGGAAATGTGCAAGGTCGAGAACGTAAAGGCGCCGACCGTCCGGCGAGAGTTGCATGGAAGCTGTAAGACTGTTCGCGTACGTCTTGCCTTGGAACGCGCTGTCGATGCTTACCGAAAAGAGACGCTGGTGAGTCGTGACGTCGAAGATACCGATCCTGCCGTTATTTCCCTCCGAAAGATAAAGCGATCGGTTGTCCGGCCCCACCGCTACGCCCAGGAAAACACTGTCCGGGTCGGCGTCGGCAGGCTTGAAGCCCGGCGGAATCTGCGCCACCTGGGGCTCGGGACTGTCGAGTTGCGTGATGATGGAGGCGGAGAACGGGTGCGTTCCGCTGTTGGCGGTCACCAGAGTCTTTCCGTCCGGACTGAGCGTCAGCCCGTAAGGATGCGGGGCGACCTTGACGTGCCGGCCCAGCGGAGTGATCAGGCGGCCATTGGGAAGTACTGTTTCCCCGGCAAGATCGATTTTGACCGGCCGAACACCAGCGGGCGCGCGCAACTCGGCATTCCCGGCCCCTTGCTGGGCTGGAACCGCGGCGTCATGCAGGATAAACAACAGGGTAAAGAAACTCATCAGCAGCACTCGCCGTGGCTGGCTGCGCATAAGTCATACCTCCTTCAAGGAACCTATCAGGCTGCATCGGAAATCATAAAGGGTTTCACGCAAAGACGCAAAGGGCGCAAAGGTCGCAAAGAAGGGAACCGTGGGTGGCCCCGCCTGCCGACCTGCCATCTGACAACCTGCCGACTCTCTTCCCCTTGCCCAAATCCGCGGGTACAATACCTACCGGACTCGTCACTCATCACTTGTCACTCGTCACTGCTCTTATGCCTGCGAATCTCACCCCCCAATACATGGAAGCTGAACGCCGGTTCAAGGCTGCCACCACGTCAGAAGAAAAGCTGACGGCGCTCGAAGAGATGATGGCCACCATCCCCCGCCACAAGGGGACGGAAAAGATGCAGGCTGACCTGAAGCGGCGCATCTCAAAGCTACGCACCGAACAGGCCAGGAAGCCTGTCAGCCGCGCCGGCATCATCCACCGCATCGACAAGGAGGGAGCCGGCCAGATGGCCCTTGTGGGACCGCCCAACAGCGGCAAGTCGATGCTGGTCCGGCAACTGACCCACGCCATGCCGGAGGTGGCCGACTATCCGTTCACGACCCGCGTTCCTTTGCCGGGCATGATGAAGTTCGAGGACATTCAAATTCAGCTCGTGGACCTGCCGCCCGTTCATCCCGATTTCCCTGAATCGTGGCTTTACCAGATCATTCGCAACGCCGATGCGGCATTGCTGGTGCTGGACCTCAGCGATCCGGACCTGCTCGAGGACCTCGAGACCACACTTGCCCAACTTGTCCAAGCCAAGGTACACCTCGGCGGCGGCGCTGCGCCGAACGTCACAGGCTGGCTTGCCAAGCGCTGTCTGCTGGTTGCTAACAAGCTCGATGCAGGCGGCGCGCTCGACGCCCTTGAAGTCCTGAAGGACCTCTACGGCGGGCGCTTCGGCATACTTCCGATCTCTGCCGAAACAGGCGAAGGATTGGAAGAACTCCGCCGCTGCGCTTATAACCTGCTGGAGGTAATCAGGGTCTACACAAAGGCTCCTGGCAAGAAACTGGAAATGACCGCGCCCTACATCTTGAAGCGCGGCTCCCGCCTGGTCGATCTGGCGGCTCACGTTCACCACGATTTTCTCTCCCAACTCAAGTTTGCGCGAGTCTGGGGCCACGGGAGATTCGAGGGCCAAATGGTGAACCGCGATTATCTTCTGGCCGACAAGGATGTGGTGGAATTGCACAGGTGAAGAGCGAGTGCCTTGTGCCGGCACTAAGAAGGTCTGGAAAAATCAGCTGCCTGTCATCCTGAGCGCAGCCAAGGATCACCGCATTTCGTATGCTTTGGTTGGCGTCCTGAGAATAACTGCAGGGATCCTTCGCTACGCTCAGGTTGACAGAGTTCCGCGGGTGACGCATGCGTCCCGGCGCTTCAAAGCTGTGAATGAATCAACGCTGTCATGCTGAGCCCTTCGCTGTCACCCGGAGCGAAGCGAAGGGTCTGCATTTATCCCTAGGTGAGCGCAAAAAGCGTGCTCCAAAGTCACATTTTGCTGTCTTTCTTGATGAGCGTACGCCGGATTTCCTTAATGTCGAACATCAGTCCTTCGATCATTTTGTCCCAATCGGCCTTGTCCTCCGGACTGAACTCCCGGCCGTAGCCCTTCATTCGTTCCGGCCGCGCGTTTTCGAGAACGACCCACAGCCTCGAAAGCTCCGCCGCGACGACTTGCCTCGGGCCCGGTTTGCGAACCCGAACGGAGAATCGTTTGGCTGACTCGTCTAGCCTTTCCCGAACGGACGCCATCCTCTCGCGGACCCGGCAGATCTGCTCCGGCTTAAAATCCGAGGGTTCATCTCCGCTTTCGGTCTTGAGGATTTCCAGCAGCAGGTCCAGCCGGTCAAGGGCGCCTTCGAATACGGCGATCACCGTGGCGAGGCGGCGAGCGTGGAGTTCATCCAAGGCCATATGAGTAATTCGAGTACAGACGAAAGAGCTGCTCTCGATCCGGGAGAGCGTGGTTTTGGAGCAACGAACTCGCCGCTACAATTGCCGTATCTCAAGTTCCAGGCGATCCAGCCGCGCGCGCGCCGCCTCAACGGCCGGCGCTCCCTCCGCTTGCGCGGCGCGGGCATGCGTGAGAGCTTGTTCGGCGATGCGTCGGATTTCGTACAGCAGCTTGCGAATCTCTACCTCCAGGCGGCTGCGGCTCTCCAGGACGCGATTGAGGATGTCGCTCTGTACGCGCGTGCAGTTGGTCTCCAGCAGGTGCGCCAGAAACCGCCGCGCGTCGGCATCGATCACGCTGCGGGTTGCGCTCACTTTTTCGTCTCCCGAAGCGTTTCACGCAGCTGAGTCAAAAGCGACAGAATCCCGTCCATGCGCGGATCCAAATATGCTTTCAACTCCTCGGGGACCGCTCCGTATCCGCGTAAGCCGCGGGACTTGCTTTCGTGCAAGGTGACCCAGATGCGGGAAAGGCGCGATTCGATCAGCTTGTCCAATTCCACCACCTGCTTGCGAAGTCCCAACTCCAGGCTGATCGATTCGAGCTTATCCAGAATCTCGGCCAGAATAGCCCGCAATCGCTCTTTCGCGGCCTCCGGAATTTCACCCGCGTATTCGTAGAGAATCCCATGGAACCCGTCCAGGTTGCGTTCGATTTCCCGGCAGTCTTCCTCGAGGATGAGCATGCGCGCCGCGAGTGCGCCGGCATGGACGGGTGAAAGGGCCAACAATGCCCCGGAATTCGATTTGCCGCTATCAGCCATGGGAGCACCAAAGGCTTTCCTTCAGGTTAGCTCGAAGGGCCGCCGGGTCAATTTCCGCCCCCGCCAGGAACGTCAGCAGGACACTCGCCAGAAAATTGACCCAGTCATTGGGAGTAAGGTGTATGAAATTGCCAGCCAGAACACCCACGCCGATCTCGATCAGGGCTACGGAAATGCCGATCCGAATCGAGATCATCGCCGCGATCAGGGCCAAGCCCACCCAGAGAGAAGCACTTAACCAAACGTTCACACGCACCTCATAGTTTACGGGTCAGGAAGGGGCCAAAACAAAAACCCCTACCATGACCCGGAGTCATGATAGGGGTTATCAGTCCCAAAAACTATGAGACGGTTGGCTAGGCGAACCCCATCGCCTCAGAAAGATATTATACAATATGTAGTTGTTATTTCAAATCACGCTAGCTGCCCGGTACTGTCCTAGTTTGATCGTAGCGCTGGCCTTCAGGCCAGCATTTGCCGACCCTTCGCTCCGCTCAGGGCAGGCTCTGAAGGTCGGCGCTACGCCAAACTGAGACACTACCAACTGCCCCTCTCGCTTCTTGCGGGGCAGTATACGGGGAAAAGGGGGCGTCCTGATTTTACACGAGGCGGCCCGTAGGGGGGATTAAAGGGATGAAGGGTAACTCCCAGTCATCGCGTTTGGTGGTGCTGTCCGTGGATGGGATGCGGCCGGACTTTTACCGGCGGCCGCAAGAGTTCGGGCTGAAGATTCCGAATCTGCTTGAACTCGTCAGCACGGGCGCCAGCGCTGACCTTGTCGAAAGCGTTTATCCGACGACGACCTATCCGGCGCACGCAAGCCTGGTGACCGGCGTTCCTCCGCGTGCACATGGGATCTACAGCCACCTGGCATCGCTCGACCCGACCGAAAAGGCGCGGCCCTGGTGCTGGTTTGCCGGCGCTTTGCGCGTCCCCGCTCTCTGGGACGTGGTTCGAGCCACGGGGCGGAAGACCGCGGCCGTCAGTTGGCCGGTGAGTGCCGGGGCGGGAATTGATTACAACATCCCCGAGATTTGGGATCCCATGCTAGCGGATCCGCACGAGGACTTCACAACGGCAGCCCGCTACTCCACGCGGGGATTATTTCCCGATGTGATCAAGGCGCTGGAGCCGATTCTCGGCGCGGCAACGCCCGACCGGCTGCGCTCCGAGTCGGCGCTTTACATCTGGGCTCGCTATCGGCCGGACCTTCTCCTTGTCCACTTTGTTCACTACGACCAGTTGGCTCACAAGTTCGGGCCGATTTCGCCCGAGGCCCTGGCCGCGATCGAAAACACGGACGAAGAAATCGGACGGTTTCGAAGCTCCTTCCTCGAAGGCGAGTCGCCCACACTCGTCGTCCTTTCGGACCACGGTTTTGTGCCCGTTGAGAGAGAGGCTGCGCCGCTTTCGGTACTGGTGGAGGAAGGGCTTTTCGATAAGGAGGCTGATGGCGCGCCCAAACTGGACAAGCTGGGCGCTGTCCACGCCGGCGGATCGTTCGCCGTTTACTGGCTCGAGGAGCCTTCGACAACGGAAAGAGCCTCCCTGCTGCGGGCGGTGAAACGGCTGGTTGAGGCGGGAGTGGTGGAAGAAGTTGTGGATCACGCCCGGCTCGAGTCACTTTCAGCCGATCCGGACGCGGAATTAAGCCTCGATGCCGCGCCCGGCGTTTACTTTTCGGACCGCTTTGAGGGGCCGCTGGTAAGAGATACCGTCAAAGACCGAGGCACTCACGGCCAGTTGCCAACGCGCCCTGGCTTGGGCGCATCGTTTATCGCGGCCGGTCGGGATATCAGTCCCGGCCGGAACTTAGGCTGCATAGCTTTGACACAGGTGGCGCCGACTCTCGCGAGTTGGATGGGGCTACCGAGTGACATCCTGGCTTCGAATGAGAAACCGATTCTGGAATTGACGGTTGACGATTGACGATTGTCGATTTCGGATGTCCAGTGCAGATGGCGCGATTCCCCTCCTTGTTAAGGAGGGGTCAGGGGTGGTTGGCTGAAGAGGCTGCGGAATTACGCGTTTTCTTGTCATTCCGAGCCCTTCGCTGTCATCCTGAGTGGGGATGGGCCGGGGCCCACCCAAAGAGATGAAAATCGGCTCGAGTGCGCGTAGAGTAGGGGCGGCGTGGAGCGGTGAAGGCCGGCG
>JBEKLY010000103.1:0-23349 GCA_050010015.1 Terriglobia bacterium | reverse complement strand
AGCGTGTACCTTCGGGAAGTTTTGCGATCGTACGAGCCATCTGCGGTCCTCCTCTCATTTGAATGAGAGCAGTATACCGCGTATTTACTTAAGTGAACAGTATTGGGCTTTAGCCCCGCCGGCTCCGAGTGCCGGACGTGTTGGGCCTTTAGGCCCTGAAGCCACTTAGCCTCAGGGGCTAAAGCCCCCAATGATAAGCCGTTCTCCATGGCGGGACTAAAGCCCCGCCCTTCCCGGCGATCCGCAATACCGTGCGGACTTTCGTCGGCAAGTGCCAGGGACCAAGGACGATGTCCCGTGCTTGACGACACGCTGTTTTTTGCGCATAAAATGCGCGATAATTCTTATGGGTAGACCGAGATCCTTTCGCAATCCGAGGCGCGTGAGTCTGACACTTAACAGGGAGACGCTGGTGACTGCCCGGCGGCTGGCACGGCAGGCCAGGCGGTCGCTTTCGGAGCTTGTCTCTGAGATTCTGGACTCCCATTTCCGCAAGAGTATTCGCTCCCGGCCGAGGGGGTTGGCATGATTGACGTACGAAACAAGCGCGCGCTTGTTGTCGGCTTAGGAAGGAGCGGCCGCGCCGCTGCCTTCTTGTTGCGACGGCAGGGCGCGATTGTGACGGTGACCGACATCAAGCCTCCTGCCGCTTTCGGGGCCTCACTGTCGGGGCTTCTGGCGGAGAAGATTGGTCTGGCGCTTGGATTGCAGCCGATTGAACTCTTTCTCGCAAGCGATCTGGTGGTCGTCAGTCCGGGGGTGCCTTGGGAATTGCCGCAACTCGCGGCCGCTCGAGAGCGCGGCATTCCCGTACTGCCGGAGGTTGAAGTTGCGGGCTGGTACATGGATGCCCCCATCGTGGGCGTTACCGGCTCGAACGGTAAAACCACGACCACAACCCTTCTGGGGAAAATGCTCGAGGCCTCCGGCTTCTCAACCTTCGTGGGCGGGAATATTGGCGTGGCTTTGAGCACCGCTGTGGAATCGGTCAAGCCCGGCTCGATCGTGGTCGCCGAATTGAGCAGTTTTCAGTTGGAAGCGATTCGCGAGTTTCGCCCCCACGTCGCTGTGCTGCTGAATATCTCGCCGAACCACCTGGACCGCCACCCGACATTCGAAGCCTATGCCCAGGCCAAACGGCAGATTTTCCGCAATCAGCGAGCGGACGATTTCGCCGTCCTGAATGCCGATGATCCCTGGGTACGCAGCCTCGGTCCCGCCTTGGTGAGCCGCAAGGTGTTCTTTAGCCGGCTGGAAGAGATTCCTTGCGGCCTCTTCGTATCAAACGGAAACATCGTGTACCGCACTGGACATTTGCAGCGGGTACTTCTGGAGACGAAGGAGGTGCGGCTTCGCGGCAGTTTCAATCTCGAAGACGTTCTGGGAGCGGCAGCGGCGGCCTGCGTCTTGGGAGCGGACTTCGATGCTGTGCGCAAGGCGGTGCGGGAATTCAAAGGCGTCGAACATCGGCTCGAGTACGTGCGGGATGTCTGCGGGGTCGAGTTTTACAACAATTCCAAAGCCACCAGCGTCGATGCCACAGCGAAGTCGCTCGCGGCCTTCGAGCGCGGCGTCCACCTCATTATGGGTGGGAAGGACAAGGGCGCTCCCTACACTCCTCTGCGGCCCCTTGTGAAGGACAGGGTGCGCGAAGTTCTCCTGATCGGCGCGGCGGCGGATCGCATTGCTCAGGAACTCTCGGGCGCCGTGGAGTTGGTTCACGCCGGCAACCTCGAGACGGCCGTGCCGGAGGCTTTCCAACGCGCCCGGCCAGGGGATGTGGTTCTGCTTGCTCCCGCCTGTTCGAGCTTTGATCAGTTCCAGGATTATGAAGAGCGAGGCCGCGTGTTTAAGGAGTTGGTGGGGCAACTAGTGCAGGATCTGAAATCGGGCACGGCCGAATGGAGGTGGAAGAAACGGGAAGCGAGGCGCTGGACCGCGGATGCCTCCGCGCGTGTTCAGGCGGCGCCCGCTGTCCCTGACCACGCTCAGGCGCAGCCACCTGCTTCCTCAGGTCAAGAGGCTGCCCAGGTGATCGCGGAGCCGGAAGCAGAGACACCCGCGTCCGCGGTCGAAGATCAACAAGCCGCCGCTCCGGCTTTCTCACGTCAAGAGGTCCCCAAGGTAGCCGCCGAGCCGGAAGTAGAGACACCAGCGGCGGAGGTCGAAGACAAGCAACCCGCCGCCTCTGTCGAGGAGCACGCGGAACAGGTCGCTGACACTGCTCCGCACCCCGAGCCAGCGATTCGCGAACTGACCCTTGTGTACGAAACAAATGCCGACGAGTATTTTCCGGCGGACGTCGAATTGGAAGAAGATTACTCGGACCGGTCGGAAACGCGGCACCTGCGAACTCCGGCTACGCCGGAGAGAAACGAAGGCGCTCCGTTGCCGTATGAAGGAAGGTTCGAGGAGCAAGGTCCTCCCGCCGGCAAATCAACTGAGGTCGATAAACTCGAAACCAGTACGATAGAGGAAGAACCGAGCCCGAAGATCGCGGAGGAGAAGAAGCCGAAGTCGACAGACCGAACCGACTCGGCCCAACTAAGGCTGCCTCGAATGGATTAGTAAAATATGTCAAGGCGACTCCAATCCGACAAGGTCCTTTTCGGCACCGTCGTGGCATTGACGCTTTTCGGGGCTCTGATGGTCTTCAGTGCGTCGGCGGTGGTGGCCACGGAGAAATTCAACGGCAACAGCACCTATTTCCTACTTCGTCAGTTGGCGTGGGCGGGGGCGGGGTTCGTAGCCTTGGTCGTCATGATGTATGTAGACTATCGCCGCCTGGGAAGCCCTCTGGTGGTGTTTACGGCGCTGGCCTTCGAGATGTTGCTCCTCGTGGTGGTTTTATTCGCCCCGCGCACCCACAACACGCACCGCTGGCTCCATTTGGGGCCTGCAAGCTTGCAGCCTTCGGAAATTGCCAAGCTCGTGATAATCATTTTCATGGCCTATTTCCTCGAGCAGCGGTCCGGCAAAGTAAACGACGTTGCCCACACGCTGCTTCCTGTCGGCTTGGTTAGTGGGGCAACCATGGCGCTCGTGGTGGTGGAGCCCGATTTTGGAACGGCACTCGCCATCGCCATGATCGTAGCGGCTATGCTATACGTAGCGGGGCTTCAAGCCAGGTATTTCGCCGGCGCGGCGGCTGGGGCTGCTCCTATAGTTTACTGGCTGATATTCCACTCGAACTACCGGTACAACCGCCTTCTTGCGTTCCTGCACCCCTATTCCGACCCGCTCGGAAAAGGCTTTCACATCATTCAGTCCTTTATCGCGGTCGGCACAGGCGGGATTTCCGGGGTCGGACTGATGGAGGGGAAGCAGAAGCTTTTCTATCTTCCGGAACCTCAGACTGACTTCATCTATGCCGTCGTGAGCGAGGAACTAGGGTTCATCGGAGCTTTCATTCTCATCGTGGCGTTTGCAATTATTCTCTGGCGAGGTTTGCGGGCGAGCGCGAGATGTTCGTGTGAGTTTGGCCGGCTGCTGGCCATAGGTTTGACCGTGATGGTGGTCGGACAGGCACTCGTCAACATGAGCGTGGTGCTCGGCCTGCTTCCGACCAAAGGCATCCCATTGCCGCTGATTAGTTACGGTGGGTCGTCACTGTTAGTGACACTGGCCGCGGTGGGCATGCTCCTGAACATTTCGCAAGACGAAGCCTAGAATGTAGCGCCGACCTTCAGAACCTGCCCTGAGCGCAGCGAAGGGTCGGCAAATGCTGGCCTGAAGGCCAGCGCTATGCGCCAAACCAGGACGCTAATCCTGGACGGGTAGTGCGCGATGCGATTTCTGATGGTCGCCGGAGGGACCGGGGGTCATATCTTTCCGGCGCTGTCTGTGGCGCAGGAACTGCGCGCTCGTGGCGCCCGCCTGGAACGCTCTGGCGTGAAGTATGTGATCGAATTTCTCGGCACCACGCGACCGCTCGAGGCGCGTTTGATTCCGGGGGCCGGTTTTACTCTTCGTACCATCAGGGCGGCGGGGCTTAAGGGGATCGGTGGGATACGTGGTTTGCGGAACTTACTGGTGCTTCCTCGAACGGCGGTGGCAACAGCTAGGGCCCTGCGGGACTTTCGGCCCCAGGTAGTGGTAGGTGTGGGAGGGTATTTGGCTGGACCCGTGATGCTGGAAGCCGCCCTCCAGGATATTCCGACCGTGCTTATTGAGCCCAATGCTTTGCCGGGTTTCACAAACCGCGTCCTGGCGCCAGTGGTGCGCGTGGCGGCGGTTGGCTTCGAGGAGGCCGCACGATTCTACGGTGAGAAGGCTCGCGTCACCGGCCTTCCGGTTCGAGCGGCTTTCCATGCGATTCCGCCGAAGGGTCACCACGCGCCTTTTAGTATCCTGGTGGTTGGGGGCAGTCAGGGATCGAAGGCCATCAATGAGGTGATGGTCGAATGCGCTCCGTTTCTCGAACGTGAATCAGGGCGGATCGAGGTGGTCCATCAGACGGGAGAAGCGGACTACAACCTGGTGCGCGAGGCATATCTGAAACACAACCTGGCTGTTCATGTCTGCGCTTTCATCGAGGATATGCCGGGGGCCTTGGCGCGTGCTGATGTGGTGGTTACACGCGCCGGGGCCGCCGCGGTGGCTGAGTTGGCGGCGGCGGGACGGGCCTCATTGCTGATACCTTTTCCGGCGGCTACCGACCAACATCAACTGGCAAATGCCCGCGCCTTCGAGCGCGCCGGCGCTGCCCGAATCATAGTCCAGGCGGAGTTGACCCCGGAGCGGTTGATTCGCGAAATCAGCGATCTGATCAGTGAACCGATGAGGTTGATCGAAATGGAACGCGCTGCGAAAACTCTGGCGCGGCCGGAGGCGACTGCGCAAATCGCAGACCTGGTGGAGGGGTTGGCTGCGACACAGACGTAGTAGAGGCGGCTTTACGCCGCCACTCTGTGTCAAAGCGGCTTTACGCCGCCACCTGGCGAGGTAAACTCGCCGCTACAAATACGACATGATCATGTTGGGCAAGATTCGCAGAATACACTTCGTGGGAATTGGCGGCATCGGCATGAGCGGCATCGCCGAGGTATTGCTCAACCTGGGGTTTACGGTCTCAGGTTCTGACCTCAAGGCGACACCGGTCACGGAGAGGTTGTCAAAGCTAGGCGCGCGGGTCTCGGAAGGCCATGCCGCGAGAAACCTCCTGGATGCCCAAGTAGTCGTGGTTTCTTCCGCGGTCCCCTCTGACAACCCGGAGGTCGAGGAGGCACACCGTCTGCAAATCCCCGTTATTCCCCGGGCCGAGATGCTTGCGGAATTGATGCGCCTGAAATTCTGCGTCGCGGTGGCCGGGGCTCATGGGAAAACGACGGTTACCTCAATGATCGCTGTGATCCTGACCCAAGCCGGGCTCGATCCGACGGCCGTTATTGGCGGACGCTTGGATGCTTTCGCCTCGAGCGCCCGCCTGGGCAAGGGCGAGCTGATGGTTGTCGAAGCCGACGAAAGTGATCGCTCGTTCCTCTATCTTCTTCCTTCAATTGCGGTGATTACCAATATTGACCGCGAGCATTTGGATCATTACCGCGACCTGGACGAAATAACTTCCGCTTTCCTTGCCTTCGCGAACAAAGTCCCGTTCTACGGCGCGGTGGTGGCTTGTTCGGATGCCCCCTGGGGCGAGCGCTTTAAAGACCTGCTGCCTCACATCCGGCGGCGCGTCGTGACCTACGGTCTCGAATCGGGCGCTGACGTGAGGGGAAGTTCGCTCCAACTGCAGCCGCACGGCTCGAGTTTTGAAGTCGACGCCGGTGAGAAGCATCTGGGTAGCTTTAACCTCAATGTTCCGGGCCGGCACAACGCGCAGAATGCTCTGGCGGCCGTCGCGGTGGGATTAGAGCTCGGACTGCGCCCTGAGCAGATTCGTGAGGGACTGACGTGCTTCCGCGGCGCTGACCGTCGATTCCAGGTCAAAATGGAATTCGAAGGCGTAACGATCGTAGATGATTATGGGCATCATCCGGCGGAAATTAGCGCCACGCTGGAGGCGGCCCGTCTTTGGGGCGCCAAACGGGTCATCGCCATTTTCCAACCACACCGTTATACGCGCACCCAGTTCCTGATGGATGATTTTGCGCAGAGTTTCAAGGCCGCCGATCGCGTTTATGTCCTGGACATTTATCCGGCAAGCGAGAAACCCATCCCGGGCGTCACAGCCGAGCGCCTGGTGGAGCGGATGGCCGAGTTGGGTAATCACCACGCTGAATATGCTCCTTCCGAGCGGGCTGTTATCGACGGCGTTCTGGGTGACTTGCGGCGCGGCGACTTGATCTTGACGGTCGGCGCGGGAAGCGTGTGGAAGATTGGCGATGCCTTGGCGGCCGAGATCAGAAACCGTCCGGCTGGCTTGGGAGTGGGCTGAAGCGGAGACAGGCGACGAGGAGTCCAAGGAGTTCACTGAGGGTTACAGAATATCGTGACGGACCAACCCCCTCACCTGTCCGTCGGCTGACGGACACCCTCTCCCCCAAGGGGGCGAGGGCCTAAGTTCAGGTTATTTCTCCCCTCGCCCCTTTGGGGGAGAGGGGTTGGGGGGTGAGGGGTGATGTCACTTAATTCCCCAATCCCGGTAGGTATCGAATGGCCAGGAAGTTGATCGAGGATGAAGCGACGCTCTCGGCACAAGGGTTGGACGGCGAAGAGGAATCACCCTATCTCCGTCGACAGAAGGCGGTGACCGTGCGCCGCCGCGGGCTCTCGTGGAGCGGGCAGTGGACGATTTTTGTCGTCACCGCTCTGGCGCCGCTCGGAATCGCGAGCTATTTCCTTACAACCTTCGTCTTGACGTCCCCCAGATTCGAATTACGTTCTGGGGACGATATTCAGTTAATGGCCAATCACTTTGTTACCCGCGAGGACGTTGCCGCCGCTCTGGGATTGCCTGTGCGCGGGAACAACGGGTTTGGCCTGAAAGTTCTGCGCCTTTCACTGGAGGATGTGCGCAAACAAGTGGAGTCGATACCCTGGGTGCATAGCGCGACCTTAACGCGCGTTTTGCCCAGCCGTTTGGTGATTCGAGTTGTTGAACGGAAACCCGTGGCCTACGCCAACGTGGGCGGTCACGTGAGTTTGGTCGACAGTGAGGGGGTCTTTCTCGATAAGCCCGAGAGCGCCTATTTCGACTTCCCTGTACTCACGGGTCTCGACCCAAATGCCGGCCCCCAGGAGTGCAAGACTCGTGTCGCATTGTACCAGGATTTTATACGCGAACTCGGTGCTGAGATCGTCCACTCCGGATGGACAGTTTCGGAAGCCGATCTTTCGGACGGCGACGACCTCAAAGCTCTGCTCGTCCAGGGCCGCGAGACTTTGCAGGTCCACTTTGGGCATGAGAACTTTCTCCCGCATTTTCACACCTTTCTGGCGCTGCTCCCTGAGCTGCGCAAGTCCACTACGCCGCTTGACTCGGTAGATTTGCGGTATCGTAATCAGGTTGTGGTGAATCCGCAGGAGAAGACTCCGGCCTCTTCTGCGGCCGACGTCGAGCATCCGCAAACACTAAAGGAATAGGGACCTTGGCACGCAACGATCAGTTTTTTGTAGGCTTGGATCTCGGCAGCACGAAAACCTGCGCGCTCGTTTGTCAGCCGAAGGAGGGCGGGAAACTCCAGGTGGCGGGCTTTGGAGTGGCGGAGTCTAAAGGTTGGCGGAAGAGCGTCATCGTCAACCTCGATCTTACCGTGGTGGCTCTCAAGAAGGCCGTGGAAGCTGCTGAAGCCGCTGCCGGGGTTTCCATTGCTTCGGCTTACGTGGGGGTTGCCGGCTCGCACATTAAGGGCGTGACCTCGCGCGGCGCGGTGAGCTTGGCGAGAGGCTCGGACGGCACAGGAGCTGTCACCCAGGACGATATTGTTAAAGTCCTCCAAACTGCCCGCGGCATCACCCTGCCTCAGGACCGCGAAATCGTATACCTGGAGCCGCAGGATTATGTTCTGGATTCTCATGAGGGGATTCGTAATCCGGTGGGAATGAGTGGCTCGCGGCTGGAAGCCAACGTCCACCTGATTACGGGCTCTTCCACCGCCTTGAGAAACGTGATTACCGCGGCGAATCTGGTTGGGATCAAGGTGTTGGACACGGTTTATGAGCCCTTTGCCGCTGCGGCCGCTTGCCTGACGGCCGACGAACGAGAATTAGGCGCAGCGCTGGTGGACATCGGAGGCGGTTCCACGGACGTGATCGTATACGCCGAGGGTAGCGTCCGGCACACGGCTTCCATCCCGGTGGGTGGCGAACATTTCACCAACGACATCGCCGTGGGGCTGCGCACCACGATTCCCGAAGCGGAGAGAGTCAAACGATCGTGGGCGGAGCGCGAACTCGCCAACATGCCTGGCGGAGTCCTGGAAGTTCCTGGTGTGGGGGAACGCCCCGCCCGGGTGGTCAGCTACGACGTGCTGGACGAGATCATTCAGCCGCGCACCCTTGAATTGCTGGAATTGATCCATGATGAACTCGAGCGCTGCGGCTATTTTCGGCAACTGGGCGCAGGCGTGATTCTGGTTGGGGGGGGAGCAAAGCAGGGCGGCTTGCTGCATTTGGCCGAGCAAAACCTTGGCCTGCCCGTGCGCCTGGGCCGTTGTACCGGAATCGAGAACCTGGGCGAGGAGCTTCCCGAGCCGGAGTACGCGACCCTGGTCGGCCTCGTGGTCTACGCTCACCGTCGCCGCTTGCTTCGTGACGCCAAGGAAACAGGCTTTCTGGCGAAATTGCGGCGGGCTTTGTTTGGGAAGAGCGGGGCATAGCACAGAACTCCGTTGTGGGGCCATGATTCGGACAGCGGAGGTGTTTGAGTGGGAGGCAAAATGGAGATCGAAGAAACCGACAATAACCTTCGCGTGGACTTTTCCGATGAGCTTCGCGTGGGCGCGAAGATCAAGGTCATTGGCGTCGGCGGCGGCGGCGGAAACGCCGTGAACCACATGATCGAAGCCGGCGTCACGGGCGTGGACTTCATGGTGGCCAACACCGATGCGCAAGCCCTCCGCATGTCGAGAGCGCCAGTGAAAATCCAACTGGGCGCCAAGCTCACCAAAGGCCTCGGAGCGGGAGCCAATCCCGAAATCGGCCGGCGCGCTGCGCTCGAGGACACGGATAAGGTGATCGACGCGCTCGAGGGAGCCGACATGGTGTTCGTCACCGCCGGGTTGGGCGGGGGCACCGGCAGCGGAGGCGCGCCCATTGTCGCCAGTCTGGCGCGCGAACTTCATGCCCTCACGGTGGCCGTGGTAACCAAGCCCTTCGCCTTCGAAGGCAAGCGGCGAATGGTGCAGGCCGAAGCGGGCTTGGCGGAATTGAGCCAGAGCGTGGACACGGTCATCTGTATACCCAACGAACGCCTGATGCAGTTCGTGGACAAAGATACGAGCTTCTTCGAGGCGTTTAAGAAAGCCGACGATGTGCTTCGCCAGGGTGTTCAGGGTATTTCTGATATCATTACCATTACCGGGATGATTAACCGCGATTTTGCTGATATTAAGACAATTATGGAGGGCATGGGATACGCGCTCATGGGAACCGCCGAGGCCGCGGGAGTGAACCGCGCCGTGGAAGCCACCAATCGCGCCATTGCCAGCCCCCTGCTCGAGGACGGCAACATCAACGGCGCCCAGGGCATCTTGCTGAATATTACCGGATCCAGCAAACTCACCCTCTTCGAAGTTCACGAAGCCTCCAGCATTGTGCAGAAGGCCGCCGCCGAAAACGCCAACATCATCTTTGGCGCGGTTCTTGATGAGTCCATGGGCGACGCGGTAAAGGTCACGGTCATCGCTACGGGTATAAAATCCGAGAGATTTGGCATGAAGCCGCTCAGCGGCTCCTCCATGGCGATGCGCAGCGCGCAGCAAAGCGTGAGGTCGGCCCTTGCGAAAAAGGATAAGCTCCCTGTGGAGCAGGAACCGCCGGAGATGACCACGGAGATACCCAAAGATGACTTCGACGTTCCTGCCTTTCTGCGGCGGCGCAAGCCGGAAACGAAAGAGCCAAGTTGATTGAGTCATTGAGCCATCTGGCCATTGAGTCATTGACTCATTTCCTCATTGATCCATTGAGATCCCAATTGGTGATTCGGTGAACCAGTGGGCGCGGATAATGACCCAATGACCCAATGGCTCAATGATTCAATGGCCAGATGGCCCGATAGCTCAATGACTCAATCCCCAAGAGTACGCGCCGCCTACGCCGAGTGCCGGCGCCTGGCGCGCCGTCATTACGAGAACTTCCCGGTCGCCTCGCTGCTCGTCCCCCGCGACAAGCGTGACGCCCTGGCTGCGGTCTACGCGTTTGCCCGCTACGCCGACGACGTTGCCGATGAGCCAGGAGTCGAAGGAAGGCTTGAAAAACTCGCCGCCTGGCGTGAACTCCTGCGCGAATGCTTTTCCGGCCGGGCCGAGCATCAGGTTTTCGTGGCGCTCGAAGACTCGGCCGAGCGATTCCACCTTTCTTTCCAGAATTTTGAAAATTTGCTTCAAGCCTTTGAATCCGACGTAAGAGTAAATCGTCATCGGGATTTTTCTTCCCTGCTCGCCTATTGCAAGTGCTCCGCCAATCCGGTCGGGCGGCTGGTGCTCGAGTTATTTGGACACGGCGAGCCGGAGCTGTTTGCTCTTTCGGATTGCATCTGCACGGCGCTCCAACTCACCAACTTCTGGCAGGACGTTGCTGTGGACCTCGAGCGCGACCGCATCTACTTGCCCCTGGAAGACCTCGAACGTTTTGAGTACACTCTGGACGACCTGCGCGCCGAACGTGCGGACGGGCGTTGGCGCGAGTTGCTGAAGTTCGAAATCGCTCGCACGCACGCGCTGTTCGAGCAAGGCAAATCTCTGCCGGAGAGGGTCGTGCCGGAATTGCGCCGCCAGCTTCGCTCGACGTGGCTGGGAGGCACAACGCTGCTTCTCAAGATCGAGGCAGCGGATTACGATGTTTTTCGGCGCCGGCCATCCCTCTCGACGCTCGACTTTGTGCGCCTGTATTTCCGCGCCCGGCATCCTCTTCCGGCGCGAGAGGGTGAACACGCCTCCATCGTCACGACTCCCCCTGGAGCGCTCGAATGAAAGGGCCCCGCGTTGCCTCGTTTCGCCGCACCAATTTCTATTACTCATTCGTGTTTCTTCCTCGTGAAAAGCGGCGTGCCATCGAGGCCGTTTACGCTTTTGCCCGCCGCGGCGACGATATTGTGGACAGCGGCCTCCCGCTTGCCGAAGCCACACGCCAGATTGCCCTCTACCGGCAGGCGCTCGACGCCTGCTTCGCCGAGCGAGGCGCGGCTTTTGACGATCCTGACCTGGCCGCACTCGCCGAGAGCATTCGGATATTCAAAATTCCTCGCCAGCCCTTCGAGGACCTCATCCTCGGGCTCGAGATGGATCTGGCGGGGACGCGTTATGAGACCTTTGATGACCTCTCGGTTTACTGCTATCGTGTGGCTTCAACTATCGGATTGATTGCGATTGAGATTTTCGGTTATACCGACCTCCGCACGCGCGAATACGCCGTGAATCTCGGCAAAGCCCTGCAGCTCGTCAACATCCTGCGGGATATCCAAAGCGACGCGCGCCGCGGCCGCATTTACTTGCCCAGTGCCGACCTCGACGAGTTCGGCGTGCGTCCCGATGAACTGCTCTCGGGCGTTTATCAGGACGCTTTCATCCGGCTCATGGGCTTCGAGTCTGACCGGGCCCGCCGCTTCTTCGCCGATGCGCGCCATTTCCTTCCGCCTCAAGAACGCCGCAGAATGGTTTCCGCCGAGATTATGGCGGCGATCTACTGGCGTCTTCTGGGGCGGATCGAGAAGCGCCGCTACAACGTCTTTGGCGAACGCGCGCGCGTGCCTACCGGTGAGAAGTTGTGGGCCGCACTGTCCGTCTACCTCGGAGCGGAGTGGTTCAAATAGCATAAAGCCGCTCATCTCGCTTGCGGTCCTTTGTTTTCATAGACATTCTCGCTTTGTTCCGTCGACTTATGGCATTTCGTAGCGCCGACCTTCAGGTCGGCATGGCGCTGCTGCTGAGTCAGCTCTACCTGTTGAGACCTCACGGTTTCTGCGTGTCGGTTTGGGCGTTGCGAAGCTTGCCATGGATTTGGCTTAATCGAGGGCAGCGGAAGACATTTGGGCAGCTTCACTTGCGCAGAAGCAGAGAGGAGCGCCAGTTGACGGGGCCGAGAGTGTTCCGATGGCGGCTTCCATACCACGAGGCTACGACCGGGGAAAGCCGCTTGTCAAGAAATGTCCATCCAACTTCGGCGGGCCAGCCGCGAAGCGCAGCATGGGCGGCTTGAACGGTTGCTTGAAGGTGCCCCTGCCGAGGCGATGCGGGTCAGTAGACTTCCTCGTGCGTCCCCATGGTTTGCAGGAGAATGGCCTCAGCTCCTTCGTGCACAACGAACTTAAAGACGATTCTCAGGTCGTAGCCTGCGCTGCAGGCCCAACACCCTTCAAGCTCCGCCTTGAGTTTGTGCGTCTTAAGTCGAGGATGAAAGCAGTCCGTGGCGAGCAAGTCCAAGGTTTCCCGGAGGTCCGCAGCCCGCTGCCGGTGTTTTTTGAGAACGGTTTTCGCTCTGCTGGTGAAGGTTTTCGAGGGTAGCAGGAGCCGCTTCACGAAAGGATCTCGTTCATGATCTCGTTCGGTGTTTTCGCACGCAGTGAGCCACTGTCAAATTCCCGCTGGGACTCCTGGATATCTCTTATCAGTTCGGCTCGTCGACGCTCCGCCAAGCGGTGGTTTAGGAGCTCGATAAGCGTTTCTTGCTCTTCTTCGGTCAACCGATCGGCAGCCTCCGCTACGAGGTGAAAGCTCGGAGCCCCTTCCGGTGCGGTCAATGACTGGTCGCTCATAATGTCTTCAAAATACCACTTCGACGGTCTCGAATCAACCGGTGCTATCTTGCCGAACCTCCACGCCTCGTGTGCTATGATAGAGGGCATCCGGGAGGAGGTGCAGCGAGCATGCTCGACCAATACGGGCCCATTCTGATTTTCTTTGCGATCGCAGCCATCATGCCGCCTGCTTTGCTCTGGATTGCCAAGTTTTTCCGGCCCACGTTCAATCCCACGCCGGAGAAGGTCATGCCTTACGAGTGCGGCATGACGCCGGAATCGGATTCCCGCGGGCGCTACACCGTGCGATTCTACGTGGTCGCGATTCTCTTCGTCGTCTTCGACGTTGAAACGGTCTTCCTCTATCCCTGGGCGGTGCAGTTCCAGGTTCTGGGGCTGTATGGGTTGATCGAGATGCTGGTGTTCCTGGGTATTCTGATCATAGGTTACATCTGGCTATGGAACCGCGGGGCGTTGGACTGGGTTTAGTCTCGAGTTTCACGCGCAGGCGAAGGCCGCACTGGCTTCCCGACACAACGAATCAATTCGCAAATCGTGCACTAAGATAAGTGCATGCCTACGGTCCCTTCGGGACCGGCCGATTCTTCAGAGCAGTCGCTCATGTCCGTCGGCTGACGGGCGCCCAGAAACCATGAAGTACCCGGGAGCGCGGGCATCCTGCCCGCAGCGTGGGTGCAATTGCGGCGCGGAAGGCGGGCAGGATGCCCGCGCTCCCGGATATCTTCAAAGCAGAATCATCTCAAAATAGATCAGCGGATCTTGTTTGTAAGCCACCCGTGCGACTTCGCGGAAGCCGCACTTTGCATAGAAGGCCCCGGCTCCTGCTGCGGCGTCGAAGGCATCGAGGCGAACGGCATCTGCGGGCCAGGCGCGCGCGGCAGCTTCGGCCTCTTTCAGGAGAAGACGGCCTATCCCTTGGCCCTGGAAGTCGGGATGGACCGCCATACCGGTCAGATATAGGGGTCTTGCGACTTTAGTGAAGTACGCAGTGTCGATTGCCCAAGGCTTCTTTGTGGCCAGATGCAGAGTGCCGACGATGCGATAACTGTCGGTGCGTGCGATCACGATTCGAGAAAACTTGGGCCTCCGCAAATCGTTCAGGACGGCCCTCTCCGATGGTGCTGACGACCAGAAGCCCTTGCCGAACCCGCGTGTGAGATCCTCCGCCACCGCGCTGTGAAGCGCGGCGAGCTCGGCGGCGTCAGAGTTGGTTGCGGTGTCAAAAGCCAGTTTCATCGCTGCGCCGATCCGAGACGTTTTCTCGTTGCCGAGGGCGAGCCGGGGAGCGACTGCCTCCCGGCAAACGCATGGGCGGGTGTTCGCTGCAGGTGACATGGTTCGTCTTGGCTCTGCGTAAGTGACCCCTCACCTGTCCCGCTCCGGCTGATGAAAACGCCGGCAGCGGGACACCCTCTCCCCATGGGAGAGGGTTACCCTTGCGAATTGGGCTGGTCGTCTTGTACGCGATAGAGCATTTCCCCGGCGCGCGGCACAACGAGGACGCCTTCGTCTGCGAGTTCCTCCCACTCCCGGGGATTCACTGTTGCCGGGTCAAGGTAGCCGAGATTGATGCGGCGGCAGCGTTCCGGCGGGATGCCCGTGGCCAGGGTCACTTGGACGCGCGGCGTCTCCTCGCCACTCGTTTTTTCATAGCGGCCCAGGCCCTTGACGTGCGTCGAGTGCGCGAGCACTCCGCCAGGATAGCTTTTGAACTTCTCCCACTGCGCCAGAAAATAATCGCGGCAGTGATAGCCGACTTCGTCAATCAGCTTGCCGTGAGTGTAGCTGACCTCGTCGATATGCGGCGCGAAAATCACCACTTCGCCGCCATCGGCGACGGCCGGCTCCATTTTGTACATGCCTTTGCCGCCTGTCCAAAGATCGTCGTAAAGACGCGGCATGACGGAGAGCACGCGCCGAAACGGTTTTCGCACATGCACGATGTGCTTCTGTGCGGAGAGTGCGGAGGCTTCCTTCCACGCCTCTTGCGGTGACCCGAAGTAAAGCCCTGCCAGGCCTTCGTGCGTGACGACCAGTGCAAAGCAGGCGGCGGGCCGATCGATCAGCGCGGCGGCTCGATCGATGATGGCGCGCACGGGCGTATAACCGGCGCCGATGATTTTGTAGTTAGTCATCAGCGCTCCGAACCAGTGGGTGATGTTGATGATCTCGGGACCGGCGATGCCGGGGAAAAAATACTTGTTGCCACCGGAGAAGCCGACAACTTCGTGCGGGAAGACGGGGCCGCAGATAATGATCTGATCGTAATCCAGAATCAGCTTGTTGAGGCGGACGGGGACCTCCTGGGCCAACAGTCCGCCGGTCAGTTCACCGATCTCCTGTGCAGGGATGACACCCAGGGTCAGGAAATTCGCGGGGTCCTCCCAGTGGTGATTGAAGACGTGACTCCTGCCCGATTGACCGTTCGTCACCGGCCGCCCTACCAGTTTGCCTAATTGCTCGTCGCTCATGGGTGGGTGCGTCCCCAGCGCCACGAGATAGTCCAAGGCCGCGACGCGCGGAGCCAGCTGAGCCTCCAACAGGTCGAACATCAGCGGCATCGGCATGGTGCGCGTGCCGTCAGGGATGATCGTCAGTACGCGCTTGCCATCCACAGCCATAGAACTCAGGGCGTGCTGCGTGATGTCACTTATTTCGTCGCGGGTCAGATAACGGTCTGCGAATCCTTTCCCAATGACCATAGCCATCACCTCTCGTAAGGCTCCTCTTTCGCACGGCCTCTCGAATTGCGGCGACCCCTCTGAGCCCCAAAGGGGCGAGCTACCACAGCCCAGGCCAACGGCCTGGGTCCGAAAATCCGCCCCTCGTTCTGGTCGTAAGCCCTGAAAGGGCGAAACATCTGAGAAAGACATCGTAAGACGGCGCTTCCCTCTGGTGCATGGGTTTATTACGCCCTTTCAGGGCTGACGAACTCTTGCGGGGCGAACTTTCCACCCAGGCCGTTGGCCTGGGCTGTGTTAGCACGCCCCGTTGGGGCTCTTAGACGCCGCTGAAGGCCGAGAAGCCGCCGTCTATGGGTACGATGACTCCCGTGACAAATGACGATGCGGGCGACAGGAGCCATAGGATCGCCCCAAACAAATCCTCTGCCAGGCCGAAGCGGGCCATAGGCGTGTGGTCAATGATCGACTTGCCGCGCGAAGTGAGTTCGCCGGTCTTCTCATCGGTCAGCAGAAACCTGTTCTGATTGGTCAGGAAAAAGCCCGGGGCAATGGCATTAACGCGAATGCGCGGCGAGTAGACCTGAGCCATGTGTACGGCGAGCCACTGTGTGAAATTGCTGACGCCGGCTTTCGCGGCCGAGTAGGCGGGGATTCGAGTTAAGGGCCGGAACGCGTTCATGGAGGAAACGTTGAGAATGACGCCGTCGCCCTTCTCCGCCATTGCTTTGCCGAACACCTGGCAGGGAAGCATAGTTCCCAGAAGGTTCAGATCGAACACCCAGCGCAAGGCCTCCGGGGGAAGATCGAAGAAGGAGAGATCCTTTGTAGTCGTCGCCCGAGGATTGTTGCCTCCAGCGGCGTTCACCAGGCAGTCGACGGCGCCGAACTTGTCTAAGATGACCTTCGAAGCCTCCTGCAAGCTTTCGACGTTCAACACGTCCGCGCGAACTGCCACGGCCTGATTCGCTCTGGGTTCCATGAGTTCCAGAATGTGCTGGGCGGGGTCCAGATTTCGGTCCAGGATGGCCACGTTGGCGCCGCATCCTACCAGCGCGCAAGCAATCTCACCTCCCAGCGTTCCCGTCCCGCCAGTGACCACAATCGTTTGCCCGCTGAAATCATAAAGTCGAGCTAGTTCCGATGAGTCCATTCAACAATGACCTCGCCAAAGGTTCGTCACATTCGCCGCGATAATCCTAACATGTTTCGGGCGCCAGTGAATGTGTTACGCTTGTGATTGGCATCCCAAAACGTGAGGGCTACAACCGTGAGCGAATACAAGGGTCTGAGTCTGGAAGGCAAGCGCGCGCTGGTGTTTGGCGGCACCAGCGGATTGGGCAAGTCGATCGCGTTGGGTTTTGCGCAGGCAGGGGCCGATGTGGCGGCGGTCAGCCGCCGGCGCGGGGAAGTGGCAAAGACGGCCGCGGAAATCCGCGCCCTGGGCCGCGGGACCATGGAAGCGGCCGCCGATGTTACGAGCCGCAATGACATCCAGGGAGTTATTGACTTGATGGTGGCGCAACTGGGGGGAATTGACATCCTGGTGAATTCCGCCGGAACCACCAAGCGAGTTCCTTCGCTCGAAATGGCCGATGAGGATTGGGACCGCATCCTCGACACCAACCTGAAAGGCACCTGGCTGGCTTGTCAATTGGTGGGCCGGGTCATGAAGGAACACGGGAAGGGGCGCATCATCAATATCTCGTCCCTCGGCGGACTGGTGGGTAATTACGAAGCCACGGCGTATTGCGCCAGCAAAGGCGCGGTAGTATTGCTGACGCGCTGCCTGGCTGCGGAATGGGCGCGCTACAACATCGCGGTGAATGCGATCGCGCCGGGCGTATTCGAGACACCGCTCAATGTCAACATCGTCAATGAACCGGGACGCAAATCCGCCATTCTCAGCCGCACGCCGATGCGGCGCTTCGGCAATCTGGACGAAATTCAGGGAGCCGCCATTTTCCTGGCCTCCGACAGCGCCAGCTTCGTGACCGGTGAAATCCTAGCGGTGGACGGCGGGTTCCTGGCGGCGGGAATCGGGGACCGAGTAGTGAATGCGTAGCGCAGGCCCGCCCTGAAAAGAACTCCCCTCCTCCGTTGAGGAGGGGCTACGGGGTGGTGGGTCGACCGATTTACCACCCCTGACCCCTCCTTAAGAAGGAGGGGAACCATTTTCACGGTTTCCGGGGGCCCGCCAGCCGACGGGCATGAGCGACTGCTTTTCAATGCCCGCCGACCTATCATGTTGGGGCGGTTCGCGAACCGCCCCTACTCAGAATCGGGAGTCCGTCGATAGGATAACGCCGTTCCCGCGGATCACGCCCAGACTCTGTGCGTAGTTGTAATGCGTGTAACCCAGCTTGAGCGAAAGGCGGCGGTTGAGTTTATACGACAGGGTAGGGGTTAGATTCAGAGCTTGCGTGAAGGGCTGATTCCAGGCGATCTGCTGAACTCCTAACCCGCCAGAGAAGTCGTAACCCAGACGACCCCGGAGCGGGCCATAGAGACGGGCGGTGAGTTGGTGCACCTGGTAGAAGGAGGGATCGAAGAACCCCATGTACTCCTGCTGCTGGGACCCGGAAAAGGCGAACGCCCGGCCTGCGTATCCCAGGTCGAGCGAGGCGTGCTCAAGGCGCAGGACGTTTCGCACCAGGGTCGCGGACCCGCCGCGCGCCGGCTGGCGCCCGATGCTGCCTTTCACCAAGCCTGGGTTACCATTCAAAAGGCCAAGCTGCTGGAATTGAATCGAGAAGTAGTCGGCAGCGTAAGCACTGAGCCAAAGCTGGGTGTGCGAAGAGAACGAGTATCTCAATCCGCCTTCGACGCGCCTTTCCATGACTCCCATGCGCACAGCAAGGGGAGTGTAGGTAACAGGGTCTCGAGCCACAGTCAGATCAAGATTGAGATTCTTTTTCAGGAGGTAGCTTGCGCTCACGAATCCCAGCGGGCGGTACGTGGCCACCGAGACAGCTGGGGACTGCTCCGGAATGGTCTGCAGGCCGCCCGGTCCGAAGCGTATCACGCCCACCCCGGCGCGCACTATGAGATTCGAGAAGATCGGCGTGGTTTGGCGGTAAGTAATCTGCGAAGGAGCGACTGCTCCGCCGAAGGAACCGGTGCTTGTGGTGGGCATGGCGTCAAGGGCGACGGTCGAGCGTGTGCGCGGCAATGCCGAGAAGTCGACCGCAGACTCGTACACGAACCGGCGCAGATCCTCGCCGGCGAACCCGATGAGATCCGGGGAACCGTTGCCGGAACTGATTTCGCGCGCGTAAGAAGCGGTGGTGTGAAGGACTATGCTTTGTTCCTGGCGAAGCGCCTTCTCGAGCTGGAGGGTCTCGGGATTGCCGGGGCTTAGTTGATCCGCTTGAGCGAGCAGCTCGAGAGCTTTTTGCGGGTGCTGGCGGGCGCGCTCGAGATTGGCCATGAGGAAGACGGCGTCATAATCGTTGGGGCGATCTTCGACCAGCTTACTCACCAGCGAGTAGGAGTAAGCAATATTCCCGCGAAAATAATGGACGCGTGCGTTGCCCAGCAGGGCGTCGAAGTCCGTTGGGTCGGCTTTCAGCAATTGGGCGAAGTCCGCTAGCGCAGCCGCATACTTGCCTTGATAAATCTTGAGGTAGGCAAGTTGCAACCGCGCTTCGTGCTGACGGGGGTGGAAAGCAAGAACCGCGGTCAGGAGGTCGCGAGCGTGCTTATAGTTGCCCAGGCGAGCCTCGACCCGCGCCAAGTCGATCTTATATTCAGGATTCGCAGGGTGCCTTGCCGCCCGGCGCTCAAAAACGGCGCGCGCTTCGAAGGGCTGGTCAGCCCGGAGATAGGCGCTTCCCAGGCCCTCGAGCGCGTCGGCGTTGTCAGGGGTTTTAGACAAGACTTGCCGGTAGACGCCTTTCGACTCCTCGTTGTGTCCGCTCAGGCTAAGCGCGCGCGCCAGGCCGAGCTTAAGGTCAGGATCGTGGGGATTAAGTTTCAGTGATTGTCGATAGGCTTGGATCGCGGCCGCGAAGTCGCCGCGCCGCATAGCATCAACCGCAGGCTGGCTTGTGGCCGGAGATTCCGCCGGGGGGGGTACGCCGGAAAGCACCGCATCCGGACTGCCGGAGGCGGAGGAGTCAGCTTGCGTCGATGAGTCTGCCCGCGCCACGACTTGGTCCGTCTGGGATGCAGAAGGAGCAAGGTCCGACGACCCAGAGGAGGCCTTCCTTTGCCGGATTTTCCATGGATGAAATGCGTAGTGACGGCGTAAAGCCGCTACGACTCTGTGGGGGGCAGTGTGCTTGGGCGGCAAAGAGTCCTCCGCGCTGGGATCAGGGGCATTCTGCTGGGTCTCCGGCTGAGCGCCGCCCGGCGCCGCCTGTGGCTCCCCCTGTCCCCTCATCTCGATAGAACCCTGCTGCAGAAGTAGCAGGGCGAGAAAGAGTACGGGTGACAGTAGTGCTCGGAAAGTGCGAATTAACTGTGAGTCGAAGTGACCAGGGGCCATGATTGCGCCTCAAGAAAAGGTTTTTAAAATGGCGGGCTTAGATTGGCATAAAGCCGCCGCTACTTGCCTGCGCTCCCGTGAGCGGCGGCCGGAGTCAACTCCGTAGGGCCCAAAGTGAGGGACTGACCGTCGTGCCTGACCTTTTCCCAGCGATGCGACCCCACCAGGAATTTCAGTATCCCTTGAACACGGAAGAAGAGAATCAGTTGACGATAGCCGACGTTCTCGAGCATCGCGTAAGCCAGCAACACCAGGAGGTCTCTGGACCTGGGGTAGCGACGGTAGGTCATTTCCTCGAGGAGTACTGCCCCCACCGACAGAAAACCGCCGTAGGCAAGGCCCAGAAGAATGAATAAAGTCAACAGGGCTGGCGAAATGAACCCTCCTAAGAAAGAAAGCGGAACCAG
The DNA here is from genome assembly GCA_050010015.1 of Terriglobia bacterium. Taxonomy (GTDB): domain Bacteria; phylum Acidobacteriota; class Terriglobia; order UBA7540; family UBA7540; genus CAVROP01. Next base: position 2,913 of record JBEKLY010000103.1, on the reverse strand, counting down.
AAGATAGCCGAGGAATTCGACAAGGGTGCCGAGCCCTTCGATATACAGATGGAAAGGCAAGCTGAGCATGCCGACTATCCCGTAACGGGGCCGGAGGAGCATGCCGCGGTGTTTCCGCAAGCACTGGCATAGCCCTAACTGCCAGCGGCGCCTTTGGCGGCTCAGCATCGTATAGGTGGATGGGCACTCGGTCCAGCAGACCGGATCGGAAGTGAAGGAGAATCCCACGCGGGTATTGTCCCTGGCCGCGCGCTCACGCAGCGTGATGACAAGATCCATGTCCTCGGTAACGGTATCCTCGCTGAACCCGCCCACATCCACCACGGCTTTATGCTGAAAAAGGGCGAGAGCTCCGGAAACGATCACGGTGCCTCCCACGAGCGACCAGCCGTTGCGGCCGGTAAGGAAGCTGCGCAGGTACTCGACCACCTGAAAACGCTCGATGAAGGTCCGCGGCAATCCCAGTTTCACTACCTGGCCATTCGATCCAGTACTTCCATTAATAATCCTCACGACGCCACCGCTGACAATGATTTCCCGCGGCGAACTGAGGATGGGTTCCATCAACCGCAAAAGAGAGTCGCGTTCCAGGATGCAGTCTGCATCCAGACAGCAGAAGTAAGGTGATCGGCAGAGATTGATGCCCGTATTCAGAGCGTCCGGCTTGCCGCCCCGCTGTTTGTGGACGACCAGAAGGTTAGGAAAGCGAGGGCTGAAATAGAAGTCCCGCACCGGCGAGGTGGGAAGAAGGGGATTGTAGTCTGGAGAAGTGGGGGCCAGCATAAAGGCGGTCAGCAGGCGCTTCAGAGTCGAATCGGTGGATCCGTCGTCCACCACGATGACCGCGTGCTGAGGGTAGTCCGCCCCCAAAGCGGACCGAACCGTTTCGACGATGATGCGTTCCTCATTCCAGGCCGGCACGATGATGGTGACCGCGGGGGTCAGGGAAGACTCCCTCAGGTCGGTCAATCCTTGATATGCCTGTCGCCGGGAATGAAACCATATGGACCTTACGGATATAACCATGAGGGCGGTATAAACCCCGTTCCCTAACACGAAATAGGAAAGGATCACAAGATTGAAGAAAACGAGGGCGAGGTCGAAATACAGGCGCCACATGTCCATGCGGAAGTCCTTTTATGCGGCCAATGGGGCGTGGCCGTGGTTCGTCGGATCCGTCCGCCGGAATGCTTTGAGAGCATCGCAGACTCCGAGCCACGCGTCAATCTTATGCGGGCTGTGGTCCTCGAGTTTCGCAAACAAAACCTGGAGCAGTTGATGGCCGTAGACGTTCGTGAGGGCGGCCTGAAGATACCGGGTGGCTCCCATGCTCACGATCAACTCCACCACCCGCCTCTCCAGAGTGCCGGAGTTGCCGTCGACGCGCTGCAAGAGATTCGGAAGCAGGCCGGCGCGGTCGAGTTCCTCGAGGATCTGGACTCTGAGGGCCTTATCCTCTGTCTTCAGGAATTGCTCGTAGAGCTTGGACCGACCCTCTCGCCCGTGGGCTAGGAACGCCCGTAGCGCGGCTTGGCGGACCGCGCGCTCGGGATCGGCGAGAAGGCGCGGGAGTTCAGCCAGGGGAAAAGCATCAGGGGGCTGAGGCGAGGTCTCGGGCGCGACGGACCGAACGGGCCCTCGAGCGTCGACAAGGTCTTGATGCACGGCCGGCTTGCGGTTCGCAGAGTCGAGAAGCTCAGCGACCCCGAGAGCAATCGTCCTGATCCGAAGGTCAGCATTGAAGACGAGGCCCGCCATCTCGCGATCGAATACGCTCTTGTTTTGAACCAGGGCGCGCTTCGCCATTTCGTGAAGGATCTCCGCAGCAGCAGCGCGGACCTGACGGTTCGGGTGGCGCATGGCAGGAAACAGATGCGTGGCTTGCGAAAGAGGAAATCTGGCCAAAGCGGTTTTCAAAGAATGAAGAGAGAGGCCGCAGCGTCGATCCGTAATCGCCCTGTCCATTTGGATAACTAGCGCCGGCAGGCTGCGTGGTTCCGAGAGCGCCGCCAGCGCTCGCAATGCCGCCCGCTGAACGTCAGAATGCGGATCGTCGAGGGCCCTGGCAAGGATAGGCCAACTCGCCCGGTGGCGGACGAGACCGAGACTCCTGGCGCTTCGCGCACGAAGCAGGAAGTGCAGGCGGCCGAAGAAATGGAGAGATCCATCGGGAATTGAGCGCGCTTGCCGCAGAGTGACGGGCGTAAATTGGCCGAGAATCCGCCGCTGCCAAACATCGATTAAACCAAGCTCCAGGCAGATTTCTTGTAACACGCCCGCGAGCGGCGGGGCGGAAGCGCACTTGAAAAGTAAAGGCTCAAGAAGGAATTCCAAGGTGGGCAAGGGAAGCGCACGCAGATTTGCCAGGGACTGTGGCGAACACTTGCCTTGTAACAAACCGGCGGGAGTTAGCCCGAGGTAGGTGCAGAGAGCCTTGACCCGACGGTCAAACCGATCGTGATGCCAGCGACGAAGCATCGCCAACGCGGCTAAAGCCACCGTTCCACCGCTGACGGTGGCTAAAATAGAGCTTGCGAAACTTGTCAGAAATGAGAGGTTTGGAACCGGCAAGACCATTCGACCCTTTCCAATCCGCCTCTGAACGAACTTCCATGTGTGTCTCTAATAAGATAGTAAATGACATCAAAGGCTATTATTAATTAACATCTGACTATGGCCAACTTCTTGAATTCGCGCGCTGAGGAGGAGATATACTTAGTACATGAGGGCGCGAGTGCAGAGTGGGCATTCTATGGGGTTAGAAATAAGAAGTCAATATTACCTGTCTAAACGGGCGCACGACACAGAAGTTGCACGATTCGCGGGAGGAGTGAAAAAAGGGGTTGGGTTCTGTGCTCTGACAGCGTAGTATACTGTCAGAGAGGAGAACCCCATGTCTCACCCTTCGCAACT